>NZ_JAAHHC010000032.1:0-74162 GCF_010672265.1 Moorena sp. SIO3A2 | reverse complement strand
CCCATAGCAAAAACCCCCGGCCACCTGTAGAGTGACCGGGGTTTTTTCTTTCTGCATCGACAACTTTACCCTACAGTGCTATACTCATAGCAGAAGCGGGAGCTCCACCAAAGACCTCCCGCCTCCAAAGACCCAGACTGTAAGGATCCTTTCCTCTATTATGACTGATCTCAATCGCGATATCATCCTTTCTCACCTTGAATCCACTGAAGAGTTTATTATTGACTTTAATGATGGGTGGGTCTGGCTAGAGCATTCTACAAAAGGTAATGCTAAGCGACACTTTGAAAAGGCTGGATTTGTTGAAGGCATTGACTTTGAAGTTTTTATCCAAAATGATAAAAACCCAAAAGGGTCAAAAGGGGGGCGGCCTTCTGAAACCATAATGATGACTGTCGATTGCTTTAAAATGTGGGCAATGATGACATCGACAGCCAAGGGAAACGAAGTACGCCGGTGGTACATTCAGATTGAGAAAGAACTGCGACAGCTCAAAGCTAAACCCAAATCTCAATTAGAAATATTGCAAGAAGCAGTGAATCAATTAGTAGAACAAGAGCAGCGATTAAAAGCCTTAGAGCAAGAGCAAGAAGTTCAGCGCTTAGAGATCGAGGCTAACTGTGCTGAGCTTGATCGCTTTCGCAATGGGCACGGTTATTGGTACACCATTGTCGCGTGGTGTAATTTGCAAGGATTAACAGGGTACAGTTTAAGTGAGTTTAATTTGCTAGGACGACAAGCATCTGCTTTGTGCAAAAAAAGGAATATTAAACCAGAAAAAGTGAAAGACTCTCGTTTTGGCACAGTCAATTCTTACCCTGATTCGGTACTAAAAGATATTGACTTCAACTTAAGTTAACTAAACCCATAACCCCAACCAAAAACCCCAGGCTGATCAGCCTGGGGTTTTTGTTGTTAAAGTGCAAGTCTAGGGAAGGAGGTAGGTGTCCCCCGTGTAGTCAAAGAACAAGGTAGAGACAGAGTCTTCTCCCTCGGTGTTGGTATTAACGGACTGAAGCTTGAAGACTTTGCCAGTAGTGATTTCGTCGTATTTCCATTTGGTTTCAACGATGCCAGAAGATGGAACAGTGTAGTAGGTGGGATTGGAGAGAGTTTGCCATGTTTCCGGCCAATTCATCTGCTTAGCCTTTCGATAATAAAGCATGGCATGTTGCTTATGAACATTAGGCGAATTGAGCCTGGATGCGAGCAAAATAATTTCACAAAGACCTTCCGTGATCACTTCGAGTTTGACATCCATAAGGTCTCGATTGGTGCCAGGATTGTCTACGGTAATGGGTTGCTCCTCGAAATTCCAATAGAAGAAGTGGTTGGTAGGATTTGCATGCATTTCCGGGGTGTAGTATACCCGGGTTTGTAGTTTAAAGTCGTTGCCTTTTGTGATGCGGTCATCGCGCCAAGTGAATTCGGTATCATGTTTTGATTGGACACTCTTATTTTCGATCAAAGTCCAGTCGGTTGGTTCTGAAAGAACGGAAAGGCTTGCATGACCAAAAAGCATGCGAGCGGTATTAATGCGAGGGGAAGCCTTGTTAAAATCCAAGGTAACGATAACTTCCCCCTCCTCAAAGGAGAACTCAGAGATGTAAGCTTCATAGGTCATAGCTAAATTTCCACTTCATTTCCTTTAAAATCAAAAGCAAAAACCGAAAAGCTGTTGTCGGTGCCATCTAAGAAAGAGTTAGTTGCAGTGACTCTAAATTGCTTTTCTGAGTTTATATTTTCTGATTCCCAGGTTTTTTCTACGACGGGGTCCGGCCATGGAACCAAGAAAGAGGTTTCAATATCAGTTTCCCATGGACCTTCGACTGTCTGACCTTCTTTGGGTTGACAGTACAGAGTACTTTTCTCGGATTCAACAAAAACCTCGGGCATGCTTTCCCGTGGCTTCAGATAGATGGTCAAGACCCCTTCCCTGACTGATTTTATCTGAATTTCCAGCTTGTCGTCAGAGTCTTCTGGGTTTTCGACTTCTATGAATTTTCCTTCATAGTTCAAATAATAATGATGGTTGCTTAATGGCAAGTCGTGGTGCTTCTGGTAAGTAGTCTCAATGTGTATGTGAAAAATATGAGTGTCATTGATTTTCTGGTGATTAAAAGTAACATCCCCGTCTTGCATGCCGACGTGTTTGTTTGAAGCCAGTTCTTCCCATTCTCCTTGGGAAGCAACAGCCGGATTCCTCCATTCTAGTAATACTCCCGTTTGGTCAACACGACGTTCAAGATTCCTTAAACCCAGTGTAACGGACAGTTTCCCTTCTGTTATTTCTTTTTCTAAAAGTTCCGTATTGTCAGCCATCTTGATACCAAGTAAAAGACTTTAGCATTATACAAAAAACAACGGTCTTAAAGCAAGACCGTTGTTTCTTTTGTTGCTATTGGTTTAACGCGAGAGTCTTTTTAGTCTAAGTTGTCGCTCTTCCCACCATTTCAAGAACCCTTCCCCCGGTTCTGTCTTTTTCAGGTTGTCGGGGTCATAGTTTGAGATCTCAGGAAGAAGGCTTCGATAGTATTTCAACTCTTTAGAATTTTTCCACCGAGTCTCTGAATACTCTTTTTGTTTGCGTGGACTCAGCCCATCAATGTATTGGATAGTGTTTTTAGTTGTTTCAATTTGAGCCTCTACCCAAATTGAAAAGGCCAAGACATTTCGGCTGTTAAAAATTTGTGATAGGTTTGTTTTGGTCATTGCGTGCCTTAGGCATAAGTTGATCCCACTATGGAGATGGTAGCCGTCGGGGCCCATCTCCATAGTGGTTTTTCATTGGTTTAAGAGTAACAGGATAGCTCTATGTCAGAGGAGCTACTGGGAATCTCCCAATCGTTTAAGACTTCGGCTATTGATTCCTCTAAATCATCACAGGTTTGTAAGCAGTCGGCTACTTGACTATAAAACAGTAAGTACTTGTCTAAAGTCTTTTCGCCAAAGTAAGACTCAAACTCATGTACTAAAGAAGAAGCAGGCGGGTTACCTAATTTCTGGTTGATCAGTTCCTGAAAGTCGTCTTGCTTGACACCTATGATGTACTCGTTGATAGAATCCCAGAGGAGACTCAAGTCTTCCTTAGAGTAACGCTGTTTCTGAGTTTTCACATCAATCCACCCAAGACAGTAGGAATTAATGGACCGCCGAAGAGCAAAAAATTCTTTCAGCTTGGCTATCCGTTGGGGAACACTGACGGGCTTATTCTCCTGTAATAAATGAGGGAAAGGAGCACACAGCGAAACATCCCAGTGCAAGAATAAATCAACTTGGTCTTTTACTAGGTTGGGAAGTAGAGCCGGTTGAATAATATCCAGGCAGGGGTTTGTTGCTAATTTGAACATGGCTTTGTACAGAGTACAGTAGCGAAGTAAAAGATCAGCCCCCATGTAACATTTAAGGTCGTCAACGTTCTCTACTTCCCAACGAACCGCAATAACTTCCGGTATTGCGCCTTGGATAAGGAGGCAAGCGTTGTCCCAAATCTTTGGTACGTATTTGGGCGATACCCAGGCATTCAGGTCGGCTTGGATTGCCAATAAAGCAGAGTAATGCTGAAATCTGGTTAAGTCGTGGTTCATTCCGTGACCCCTTGGTGAGTTGTCTCTTTTATTATAGCACTGTTTTGTAAAGTAGTCACGTCATCTAAAAAATCCAGCAATGACTTTGGGATGTAGTCTTGCATGTATAAATTTTCTATTTTTTTGAGCATGGCAATGGTAGGACAAGTGCGTTCATTTTCCACGTGAGCCAGGAAACTCCTTGTCACTCCCAGCTTTTCCCCCGCCTGTTTGCGGGTGTACCCTAGAGCTTCTCTATCGGTTCGGATCCGTTTACCCAGTCCGGGGATGTCGATGTATTTGACTATTTTTAATTTCATTTTTCCGTCTCTCCATGGTGAGGTATTTGCCTGTAACTCCTATTGTTACTGGTATTTTCAGAGAAAGTCAAATTATTTTCCAAAAGTACTTGACACTCGATATCAGACTTGCTATACTGAAAGTGTCGAAAGGAAAAGGCAAGCGCCTCCTAACCAGTTAAAACGCTTGCCTTAGCCCCGAAAACACAGGGTCTGACTAGTATTATGAGCTAAAAAAGACCCTGGTACAGTACCAGGAAAACCGAATATGAACTACAGATTTATTTCGGTCTTAGCAGAATTTCTGCTTTGCACCCCTCTACTGGCCTCCTTAGTGTTTGTAATGTGGCAAGACTACAAGGCAATTAATATCAGAAAAAATTAAATCACCGAAAAGCTGACGCAAATTGGGCTTTCTGATTTTTGATTTTCTACTACTATTAAGCGCTTATGTAGGTAGTCATAAGCCTATGTATGGCCGGTCATAAAGGTCAAATACATAGAGTCAACCTTTATGTAGGTAGTCATAAGCCTATGTATGGTCGGTCATAAGCATTAAGTCAACTTAGTTTTTTATGTTAACCCAAAACGGTTACCAAACAAATTAATAAATAACTTAATGCTATGTCTGGCCAGACCAAGCATAAGGATTACCTAGGTAAAAACCTGAAGCTTATGTATGGTCGCCATACATAATATGACCGAAGGGGTCGGTCATAAGCAAAAAACAAGGGTAAAAGAAGCTATTTAGGCTCTAATTTTGTCATGCTACTGGCGTCTAAAAGTTAGAGCCTCAATAGCAAAAATTACTTGAGCGAGAAGTTGATGTATGAAATATATCAAGGAGCACGTAGAAACAGAGACCTTATTTAACCCGAATACGTTAGTCGTTATGACTGGCTCCTCCGGTCATAAGCTTCAAGTGTACTTGAATGAGGTGAGCCAAGAATTCTTCTCCTACAATCTCAAAGAAAAGATGACAAGAGAAGATTTGAAAAAAGTGTTTGGGTTTCCTAGACAAACAGTTTACGATTGGCAAACTGAAATAATACTTGGAAAGGCTAATAGACCGTCTTTTAGAGTCAAGTATGAATTCTACAGAAAGAACGGTTATAAATATGGAGCCAAGCTAAGAGGGCTTGAACTTCATCAAGTGTTTGTTTTATGGGTAATCTTTACCTTGCTAAAAACAACAAGGAGCTATAAGGAAGTGATTCCAAGGCTCGCAGCTTGTCTAGCAGTTTACTCTAAGGAAGAGTTTGATAGACAAAAAGAACTCAGATTTGTCGATTTTTCAAAATATAACTAACAGGAGAAACAACCATGTCTACAGTATCAGTCCAAGAAGCAATCGAAGAGCTAGCAACAGGAAATGTATCAGAAGCACAAGCGCGCGCAACGGTGTTAAGCGTCTGTGAACAGTACGGGATAGATCCAGTAAATGGAGAAATTGATCCTGACCTAGTGTTTAAAGCCGATGCAGGATTGACAGCGGTAAACGATAGCGCCCAAAAAGCATTGGAATCAGCTAAAAGCACTGCACTGACAACGGGTCAACCGATCAACCCTGCATCAGTTCAGCAACATGCAATTGAGTTAGCTCAACAGTCTCTAACCATGTCAGGGATTGATATGTTTCCAGTTCCCACAATGATTGAACTGGTAAAAGACGAAGTTGGTCAGATGGTTGATTTGGCCAATCAGATGAACCAAGTTCGGCAAGAGGCTTTCCTTACGCAAGACGCAAGGAACCGAGCTCAATTCTTCCAAGACCTTCAGTCTTCCCTGGATGATAGTCGCGAACAATTACTGCAAATCACATCTAAACCGGTGATCTCTCGAATGGTTCAAGAGTATTGTCGTTCTGCTGTTGAATTTGACTTAGAGAAAGTCAAGGCTGAAAACGCAGCTCGCTTGAAGGCAAAAAAAGAAGCCAGGCAAAAAGAGATTGAGTTGAGGGAGGAGATCAAAGAACAGCGAAAAGCTATCACCAAGGAAAACGTCATGGCTTATCTAGATGAATTAGAAGCAGAAGCCAACCAGTAAACAGTCGTTAATACCCCCCCAAATCTGGGGGGCTTATAAAATGTCTCGTACAATCACCAACAAAAAATTTACCTTTGTTGCCAACTGCATAGCAGTTCCCGGATTACTCAGCCTTAGTATTTTTTGGTACTTCAATTGGAAATTCGAAGTTGACATGTTTGCGGGTCTTCAAAAGCAGGACAGGATTCTTAAATCTGAAACTCGAGCTCTGGAAAAGAGGAGAGCGTTGGCAGATGCAGAAGCAAACAACATGATCAAAACCAACTATCGCGCCACTTCCATCAGCAACTACTATTACAGCCCAGAGCAAAACAACTATCCTCCTGCTTGGTTCCCAACGCCCCGGGCTCTCGAAAGAGCTATCAAATCAAAGCAAGGTGAAACCATTGTTTACGATGACAGCGAACCATACAAGTGCATTGGAGTCGTGACTTCTAAAGTCGTCAAAACCAGAGAAGGAAAACCTAAAGCAGTCTTTTTCTTTATTGGTTCTAACAATTCAATGGAAGCCCAATATGCTGTAAACCTCTGCAAAAACCACAACAGATAATCATGACTAAATCATCAAGGAATCACCCAGGAGCACGCAGACAAAGAAATGTAACTAAAGATGCTGCTGTAGATGCAGGAGTACATCATGCAGAAACTTACGACTTTTCTCGTAAAAAGAAAAATCCTATCAAGTTTCAAGGTACTGTAGATAAAATTCTTGACACTGTATTCTCTCTTTTCGCTACGATTTCAGCTATTTGCGGCAAGTTATTGTACAAAGCAATAATGTCTCCTGAAGCTCAATCGATTTTTGGATTCTTTCAATGGCTTTACTTTTTCCTCATCTCAATTGATAATTTCTATGTTTTATTCTCGGATGAATTACCGCTGGTTCCTAGTCCTGGCATTTCTGAATGGGTGGGCTTTGTTGGTTATAACCCACTTTCTTTTAAAGTCAACTTGACTATTTTATTTTTCTCTTTCCTAGCAATGGGTGCTATCAACATGAACCAAACTCTGCTGCTGGGAATTTGCTTTAACGAACGTGCTCAAAAAATGAGCGCAGTCCTCCGCTTCTCAGTTATCCCAATGGGTGCGGCAGCTTTTATCTTTGAATTTTGGCTGGCATTTCATGAGCGCCCATGCTTCCAAGAAGGTCAACCAGTAGCAATCAGTTTGTTACTTTTTGGCTACAACATCTTAAGTGTCCTGGCTATTTCTGCTGGTGCTCACTTCTGGCTAATCTCAATGGGTCAAGCCGAATCAGTTGGCAAGACTAAAAAAGCGTAAAAACAAAAAAAAACCGGCAGTGGCACGGACGGCTGCCACTGCCGGTTTTTTGAATTAATAAGGTTTTAATCATCATGGCACATTATCCAGAATTACGATATCTAAAAAAGCCCACAAATTGGTTACATAAGCGGATGGATTCCCTTGGCGAGAAAGGGTGCGATGAAAGAACAAGAGTTTGGGTGTCTGAATCACTTGGAACTGTTAGCTTTTTAGGGGGTGTAGCAACTGTTGGGTTTATGCCTCCAGTCGGAGCGATGGCTATAACATTTGGAGCCTGTTCCGTTTTGTGTGCAATGGCAGGGGATGCAATAACAACCGGAAAAATTAGAGCTTTTGCTGTTACCTTTGGGGACTTAATGGGACTAGCTGACAGAATGACCCGCAGCAAACTAGAAGAGGACGAATTTGGGGACCTCGTGCATGTAAAGAAAGAGGACGCCCCTATTCAAAAGTCAAGCTTAGCTAGAGCGGCAGAATTCCTAAGTCCAGAAGAAGCTTTTGAAGCTAATTTTCTAGAGTACAACAAGAGAGAGATTGCGCTGTACTTGAACAGTATTCCCCCATCTATAGACGAAAACGGAAGAGAAACATACGAGGCCAGGTTGGATGAGTACATCGAAATGTGCTCTAGTGTTTTTCATGATGAAGATTCAGAATATTACGAATTGCTGGATGCAATAGGGCAACAAGTTCCAGTATTATCTCAGCAAGTAACTCCGGTAGGTTACATTCCTCCAGCACTTACTCCTACTCGTTTGGTTCCCCCTACAGTGTTGCAAGAGCCTGACAATGACACAGTCCATCAAGTGCCCACGAGTTGGCAGGTGGGTGGTGGTCAAAACTTCAACAAACAAGTTGTAGAGTCTGGTTATCAGCGGATGATTAAAACCTGGCATGAATGTACTTTGACAGTAGCAGGCCAAGGAGCAGGAAAAACTGAGATGTACTTTTGGGTTACTTATTTGGCAGCTCAATTAGGTGTCAAAGTTTTCTACATTAACTTAGCCACCAAGCCACAAGATTTAGGACGGAAATGGGAAGGTCATACCCGATGCATTAGGACTGATTTAAGGAAAATTGCAAACCCAACTGATGCAGAAGCTGTAGTTAGTGAAACTCATCACCTGATTCAAGAATTTGATCATACTACTGGAAAAAAATTGTTGATAGTAGACGAGGGAAATATTATTTTCCTTAAAACTCATAAGTACGCTAAGCTCATGAAACCAATGGTTGAAGAGCTGACTGCCCTAATTGGAGACCTAAACTCAGCCGGTGGGAAAGAAAATGCTAGCGTGCATGTACTGGTTCAAGTACTGAAGGCTGGATCACTAACACAGAACATTCTTCCTATTCTTAAGAGTCTACGGCTTAACTTTATTACCGTGGCTCCAGGTCAATCCGCAGAAGCCAAAGACCGAGATCAGAAAATTTCAACTAATGCCCAAGCTCATCAAAGTGTAATTGATAACTATGGGTCTGACTATAGGAAAATCCCATCTGGTTTAGGCGATTCTCGGGTTGTTAACCTTGATGGGCGGTGGTCACCTTGCGGAAGTAAAGACGACTTAAAGATCCAAATACAAGATAGTGCTAGCGCAAGCCAACCTGAGGCTCAAAAAAAAACCGCTACGCCAAAGATGGATCGGGTAATCGAAGCTCTAGAAGACGGCGGGTTTACTGACCTGTGGACTTTTGCAAATTATCTAGAAATAGTAGATGGAGAGTCTAAGCGGCGATTGATTGCTCTAGTGGCTGATCACATTGAAAAGTACAATCTACCAGTCGGTGAGCAAGTCTCTGTATACGCAAAGGAAGAGGGGTTCAGTCGGTATGACGCTAGATATTCTCAACCTGACCTAAAGCAGAAGTTAAAAGATACTTACGCTTTAACAGGTAATAGATGCTGTATCTGCCAGAAAAAAACAGACTTAGAAGCTCACCATTTACGATACTTGTCAGGTGAGGACACTCCTGGGAAGAACATGGTTCCACTTTGTGAAGAGTGTCACGATGAAGCTCATAAGCCAAAAAATTGGGTATCTAATTCTGATGACATATGGGCCGCACACCAATTAGAACATTTTGAAAACAAGATTCGGATGGGATTGAACTTCTTGACCAGCCCCAGCCAGTAAATACCTCTAAGCTCATTACCCTCAGCCTCAGGCATTGCCTGGGGTTTTCTGTTTTTGGGTGATACTATGGGGATGCTTCAAATCATTGAAGCATCCTACCGTTTTTTGGGTGGAAAGTTCTGGAGGGATATCCCTTATTACAAGGACGTCTCAACGAGATGGTCCACTGCCACATCCCCACACTCAACATTCATCCCGCCATTACTCGGACTGATAGTCCTTACTGTGCCAGAGGGCTGCATCCCATCATGGATAGCTGATACTGCTTCCGTGGGAGATCTGACCTCTACTGTTCTTGGTTCCGGCCAGGAGCAGCAAGTTGGGTCATTGAGCGTTCGCGGAGCGTGGCCAACGGCCAAGAATCCCCGCGTCTTTAGACCGGGGAGTGTCAATATGGAGCTTCCCTCTCTTGACAACTGTACATTAAAGTTGTATACTGAACTAAATACAGCAAGGAGACTTATGTCAAAAGCCAAAATAGAAAAACCAGGAAAAATATCAGTATCAAGAGAGTTGTGTTTGTCTGATACTGCATGGGAAAAGTTTGACGAATACTTTAGTTGGGGAGGATCCAAACTCAGTTTTAGTATTTATTTTGAAAAAAAATTTTGGGACAAAATTAATAAGGAGAATGGAAACTTGCCACACTCGGTAAAATCGGTTCCGTTCTCAGATAAATTGTGGAAGTATCTAGAACAGATGGCAAAAGAAAAAAGAATTGAAGTAGATTCCTTAGTTGAGGAGCTTTTACTCGGCTTTTTGGAAGCGGAAGCGGAAGCGGAAGCGGAAGCGGAAGCTTAACACTATTCACGCCTACCAAAAACCCCCGGTCGTTCTACAGGTGGCCGGGGGTTTTTGGTAGGGTTTCGTCCCGGGGAAATTTGACACTTAAAATCGCTCAGTATTTATACCTAATTCATTTGACTCCTTAGGAAATTTGACACCTAAAACCGCTGAAAGCTTTACTCTGTAACGGTTTCGTCCTTAGGAAATTTGACACCTAAAATCGCTGAAATACAGGCCACCCAAAAGGGATAAAAGGAGTGCGAAAAAAACGTTTTTTTGGGGCTGAAACCTTTGATGTCTATAGCTTTCAAGGGGTGCGAAAAACTTTAGTTCTTTTTTCTTGCTGCTTTGTCCTGAGAACTGTAATCTACAGTGGTATAATCAAATAAGAGCGAGAGATACTTACCACAGCCTCCCGCTCTTATCACCAACTTGCACATTGACAATTACATAAATATTATGTCAAAAAGAGCCAAACGTCAACCAAATGAATACGTAGCTCCCATGGTTATTATTCCAGGATTGGAATTAGAATGCTATAAGTTACTAGGTGATAAGAACTATCGCTATAGCCTTAGTGGTGCAGCTCGTAATTATTGGGTTAAAGATTTAAAGCGTATAGCTGAATTATTAGCCTCTAAAGAATTTAAGTCACTCCCTGATTTAGACTTAGAAAAACTTTTGATTTGGGCTGAAACTAAAGGAGGGGTTCAAAAAATAGCCTCAATTACTTCTGATTGTTTTGTGGAAATAGGTTTTCATTTTTTGTGTTCTTTGTCTTTCAATAAAGCAAATAAAGATCGGATGATGCATATTCGTGGAATATTGCGAGCATTGTCAGCTTCTAAACTTGATGACATGGCTGCTCAATTGTTTGGAGACCAAGTTAACCCCATTGAGTCATTTAAATCTCACCTTCCAGGGCTTCAACTTTTGACCGATCGCTTAAAAGCTGAAAAATGGGAAAAAGGGAGTTTTACCGTAAGTCAGTTCTTGGTGCATGTAAAAGGGAAAGACCCCAGTGAATTACCTTTCACTGTTCAGACCCTTGGACGGCGAGCTAGTGAGCTAGGAAAATGCTTAACCTTTAAGCTTCCTATCAAGGATCAGGTTGAAGTTGTAACTAGTCAAACTGACCTGTCTCGGACTAAGAAGGTGCAGGCTACTCAGTACTTTGATGAGTGGTTGGTATGTCTAGAAACTGCTTACCGGAGTTTGATGCTTCAGAACGGTTTAAAGCCATAATGTAATCCTAACGATTAACCCCCGGCCACCTGTAGAGTGACCGGGGGTTTTTATCTTTTGCAGCGATGGCGTCAAGGCTCACCATGCCCGTAGCACGACTGGTAGTAGATCAACTTCCGGCTATTGTCGTAACCTTAAGACTTGCGGCAGTATCTTGAACAGCCGTAACTGGATCTGTTACTTTGGCTACCTCATCAACCTTAGTCACTCCAGTTACAGTAGTTACAGTACCTACATCCACTGCGTCTGTTATTTTGGCTACCTCATCAACTTTAGTCACTCCAGTTACAGTAGTCACAGTACCTACATCCACTGCATCTGTTATTTTGGCGACTGTTACGGGACTACTAATCTTGCTCACTTCAACAGCTCCAGAGATAGAAACTGATCCGCTTGCTGCCCCAGATGAAGCCGCATCTGCCGGATCTAGGCTGACATACATAGTGACGCCCATACTGTCGAAGGATAAGGTACCTGATGGGGTCTTGCTGACTCTGCAAGAGTGATCAAACCATACATTAGTGACCTTGTAACCATCAGCCTTTGTTAAAAAATCTTGTTCCCCTGTGGCTAGCTCATCCTCACTAAATGCCAGGCTACCAATATGGAGGACATCACCCGGCTTGATATTGAGCCAATGACTGCGGTAATCAGTATGCCTTTCTCCGTGTACTATCTCCAGAGGTAAGGGACGTAATTCCTTAGACCCTCCATTGTCGTATTTTATGATTACTTTCATTTAAACCCTATAACTACTGTAATTACAGGGTAATCTAATTTCAGTTTCTGAGGGGTTGACACTTTAATCTACAGTAGTTATACTAAAAATGAGACCGATACAGACCGCACGAGACACCTTGGTGGTAGTCAAGTGTCCTGTCGGTGTTTATTTTGTTCTTTTGGCGATCCATTATTGGGTCGCATTTTTTTTCCAGATTATTTTAGTTTTTTCCGGGCTGACACTGTAAAGTAAAGTAGTATATAATAGATAAAGAACAAGATGAACTCACCAAGGAAAAACCATGATGCTTCAACTAACCGGACCCAGCAGTCTCAAACGCGCATCTCTTGAGCGCTCCCCAGACTTCAAAGGCTGGTTGAACAGCACTCGCCCAGAAATCTTCATCACAGAAAAAAACTTAGAACTATCGGATACCTATGAAGATACGCCTAAGGGGATCGTGCAGTGGTGCCAATTCGTGTACTTTGGGGAAGAAGACCCCCAAACGATAGCCTTTTCCTACGAAGTTCCAAAGTTCTACCCCTTAAATCCTAATAATGGCCGGATTCCGTTAGTAGAAGGGGAACACCTCCCAGGGCAATCTCAGTACCTTGCCGACCTCTTCGGCATGCGGAACGTTGCGCGACTGGAAAAGAAGCTTTATTTTGATGGCTGGCTTGATGGGCGTCCCACTTGCACGGTGAGCGAGCACCTTAGCGAGGATAACGATCGCTCTATCACGAAAAAGTGGGCTTGGCGTAGCAAAGTTACTAGTCAGGTGCAATATTTACAAGTGCTCTACCGCCGAAAAGTTTTTGCCTGTAACCTGTAATCATTACTGTCTATAGCTTTTAGCCTTTGGTACTGTCCAGGGGCTTTTTTTTTTATAGATTATTTTTTATTTTTTCCGGGTTGATGCTGTGAAGTAAAGTAGTATATAATAGAGATAAGAACAAATAAACACACCGAGGACAACAACATGGCTAAGCGCACCAAATCAACCAAGATTTCCAACAAAGCACTAGTGAAGGAGATCCTAAACTGGGCTGACGAACAACTGGCCGAGGATATAGCAAATCAGGCCGCCCGCATAGAGAAAGGTATAGACCTAGATTTTCCCGACCTGTCTGATGGACCAACTCAAGATGACAATCTGACTGACGACTTCCTGAGCAACTTCTAGGCAAGTCTCAGGTGGTGGTACGGACAACTGCCACCACCTGGCTCTACAGTCCCCAAAATATTTTTCAAAATATTTTATTTCTTCCGGGTTGACACTGTAGAGTAAAGTATACTATAATAGAGATAAGAACAAAATAAACACACCGAGGACAACAACATGGCTAACATCACCACCGCTCAAGAATTCGCAACCAAGTTCCAAGCTACTGGAAACCTAGATTACCTCTCCAAAGCAGTCTACGCCATCATCAAAGACTCTCCCGAAGACTGGACAAATAACCGGAAAGTAGCAGCGCTCCAGCTACTAGCTGATAAGGGAGTGGTACTAGAAGGAAACCTAGCCAGCCTGATTCTTTCCGAAAAATTCATCACAAAGCTCCAAAACGAAGCCAGCGAGCGTTACGAGAGCTTTAAGCTCAGCATCCGGTTTGAATTCATCTGGGTCGAAGGACGGGCTTACAACACCCAGGTGCCAGTCCTCAAGCAGATTGTAGAGTTTGTCCCCTTGACTGAGACTGAAAGCCCTATATATGAGTCCTGGCAGTCAGCTAAGAGCTTCTGGCAAGATTTTATTTTCGACAAAAAAGGCCACAAGCGCAGCGCTAACCGGGTTCAGGCAATTTTTGCAAAGTATCCCACTCAGGATGCGTTTCTAGCCGAAGAATCTGACGACTAACCTTTAGCCCCTGCGGGGGCTTTTCGACCCCTTCTAGGTCATCCTAGAGGGGGTGTTTTTTTATAGATTATTTTCTATTTTTTCCGGGTTGACACTGTAGAGTAAAGTATACTATAATAGAGATAAGAACAAAATAAACACACCGAGGACAACATGGCTAACAACAACACCGCTCGCACCAACAACTTCATCCAACAGCTCAACATCCAGCAGCTCAACCTCTCTCTAATCAGCCTTTGCCAAAGCCACAACGAAGAAGAGCGCCACTCCATCGACTACAAAATCCAGGTCAAAGCTACCGGCATCCTCAAGCACGGAGGCGACCTTGAGAAAATCAGCCGGAAACTAGCTGACAGCCAAGAGTGCCTGGAGTACGCGCAGAACAGCAAGAAGAAAAGCGACTGGGAAGATATCCCATTCTTCCAGGGACGGGTTAGCAAGCTCCAGCAGCAGGTTCGGGAATTAGACCAAAAGACCCGTCAAGTCAAGCAAGAGTACGCTGAAGCGAAAGCTGAGCTAGAGGCTAACCGGAACTACTCCCACCAGTTGACCCGAGCCCTGTGGGTTACCAGCGAAGAAGTTGAAATCTAAGAAATGGCACCAGGGGGCACCATGGCCCCCTTAGAAAAAAAAACTTTTAAAAACACTTGACATAGTACTGTAAAGTAAAGTACTATAGAATTAAGAAACAAAATAAACAAGCCGCTTACAACACCATGACAAGAAACAGAAGCGCCCGCTCTAATAACTACGTCCAGCAGATCGGCATCCAGCAACTAAACCTAAGCCTAAATAAAGCTTGTGAAAGCCAGAACGAAGAAGAACGCCACGACTTAGATTATCAGGCTCAGGTCAAAGCTACCGGCATCCTCAAGCATGGAGGAGACTTAGAAAAAGCGAGGCGTAAACTAGCTAACAGCAAAGAGTGCCTGGAGTACGCACAGAGCAGCAAGAAGAAAAGCGATCGGGAAGATATTCCCTTCTTCCAGGGACGAGTCAGTAAGCTCCAGCAGCAGATTCGGGAGTTAGACCAAAAGACTCGTCAATTCAAAAACGAGCATAAAGAAGTCGAATCTAAACTTGATGAAAACAGAAAACGAGGGCATTGGTTTTCTCGTTCAAAGCGGAACATCAGCGAAGATATAGAGCTTTAAAATACTCCACAATTCAAGAACCGAAAAAGCCCTCAGTAATACTGAGGGCTTTTTTTTACAAAAAGCTTGACAAAGCACTTCAGAGTAAAGTACAATGAAGATAAGCAACAGAGAAATAAGTATTAGGACTAGATTATATTATGAGTAATTTAAATTTAGATTTTGAATTAGTAGACGTAGGTTCTTCCGATCGCCCTGGAGTCAGGGAGTGGATGAAACACGGTGACACTCTAAATCTATATGCTGGATTAATCAACAGGTACAATTTAGATTATGGAATGGAGAGACGCCTTTTGATAGACGAAAACCTGAGTACAAATCAGCTCTCGCTTCATCCAGAATTGGCAGAAAGTCTTAGGCAGGCAGTCGGGTGTGAGTTGGGTCCATTAGATAGCCCAGAGCCAGAGTTAGATAGCCCAGAGCCAGAGTTAGAATTACTTCCAGACAATTTAAGCCCTCATCCATATTTGCCATTGTACAACTTCAGCGAACTATTGACGGATGAACTGACGATAAACGAATGGATTAAGTCCAATCGTGGAATTGCGACACTTCAGTTACTTTCTGAAAAGTTCGGACTTGAAACTGAAGCGACATTAGAATTTACCTTAATTAACCAGTACGGAGTGCAGTGGGCAGAAATAAATATCATAAATAGCTACATGCTCCTACTGCACAAAGGAGATATAGGAGAAGGAGAAACTGTTAAAATCCTCCCGATTAAGGGTAAGAAACAAAGAAAAAAGAATAGGGTGGAGTTTCCTGAAGGATGGTTGAAGGTAAGAGACATCCGTCACCTAGTCAAAAAAGAAACAGGAAAGCTAATTACTGGTCAATTTGTAAACAAAATATTAAGGAATAAAGGCTGGCAAGTAAAAGAAGGTAAGAAATGGGTACTTACAGAAGCCGGGAAGAAGTACGGGGCAGGGAAAGTAATAAGATGGGATACTGACATTGTAGTAAAGCTAGTAAAAGAAGAATTAGGCGGTGAGACTCCTCGCGTAACAATGAAAGAAGCGATCGCTATAGCCAAAGAAAAATTAGAAGGTCAGATTACGCCAAGGACAATAACATCACAAGCGGCTAACATCTTACTAGAGTCACTACAATTGCAATACAGAGGCATAATCAAAGGCAGAAAGAACTCCTCAAGGGTTTGGCTCCCAACCGAGAATAGTGAAAAGTCTGGTATAGGAATACTGAAAGGACGGCTAATGCACTGGGAGGAGTCAATAATAGAGGACTACTTGATTCCCTATTTCCTGGGGCAGCAGCCAAGGCTTAAGCTTGATTCAGCGGCTTAATGGAATTCTTTTATGGACACAAGGAAAATCTTAGATTTAGCTGAAGAGTACAACGACGCGATCGCAACACTAGAACAAAAAGCTATTTCCCGATTGGTCAAAAGTATAGAATCCAGTTATAGACAGCTGTCCAAAGAATTCCATAAAAAATATCCAAAATTAAAAAAAGCGTCTAATATTCTCCCAGCGCAACGGCTGCAACTTATCCAAGGGGAGCTAGGTGACTTGCTTCAAGTTGTCAAGCCTCAAGACAAAGAATCAGCCATAGAATCCCTGACTGGGATGATAACAGAGGCTGACAGGCTAGGAGCAGAAGAGACGGCTGAAATAGTCAAAGCCATAGACCCAGATTTTAAAGCCCTGTCTTTTTCCCGTGTCCCTATTACTGCGGCGGCTATTGCTGCCGATCAGTCATATCAAAGATTGCTAGGAGGGGGAACTGCGTTCGCTGAAAGAGCGTCAATTATAATATCGGAGGGAATGATACAAGGGTTAGGTAACCAGCGAGTGGCTGCTGCTCTGAAGAAATCCCTAGAAATTACCCGACGTCAGGCCGAAAGAATAGCCCGGACAGAATCAGCTAATGCTGCGATCGGGGCTGCAAAGGTGGCTTATGCGTCATCAGATATTGAATATGGCATATGGCTTACATTGCGTCAAGATGTCTGCGCTTGGTGCGTGGCTAAATCTGGCAAGATTTATAAAATCACCTCGATGGTTATTCCCCAACATTTCAACTGTCGATGCTCTATCATGCCGGTTACCCCCGAATGGGTTCGCAATGGGTTAATCGACTTTGACGCGATCGACACATATTCTGAGGCTTTGGCTGTCCGAGAAGGTCGAAAGCAACGGACTGACCTGGCTCCGTTTGAGGTGAAAGTACCAAGGGAAGTATCTCGGGAAAGGTTAGCAAAACTTTAGGCTACAGTGTTAGAATGAGGTAAAGTAAAACCCCCTCACCAAGGTATGCCTAATGATTGCCAAATTATTTAACTGCACAAGATATCCTATTAAGCTATATTCTCAAGATGCTTTTGAAGATTTAACTTTTGATCATGAAAGAGACTATGGTATATTCTTCACTGCATCAGGTATTGCTTCCGGATACTTTTTTGATGTGCTGTGTTCTGTTGCTAATTATTCTATAACTTACGAATTGGTTGCTACTGGCGAATCTGTTGATAATATTCCCAAGTTCAGCCCTACAAACGTTCATGAGCACGGGTTACCAGAGGAATTAATGAACAAGAAAGATGTGGGGTTCATTGTGTCAAAAGACATGTTTACAAGGGCTAAATTGTTACAAACTCCGAACAGTCATAGACTATTAACAACCTCTATTATCGTACTGAACGCAAAGAACAAGCGAGAATGTTTAGGGCATGCCGGAATAATCGAAATTCCAGTATAATTAAAGTGCCTTTAGTTTAGTTTAGTTATACGCTTCTTTCATTTATCAGCCAAGCCATATTGAGCTTGGTTTTTTTTTGGGCACCTGCTGTTTTAGGCTAAAGTTTAGGCAATAAAGCACTTTAGTCTACTTTAGTAGAAGGAGGGGAGTCATGGTGTCTGTACTGCGCCAGCAAATTTTTCAAGTTACTATAGCTGACACTCTTACCTTCACCAGTGGAGATGGATTACTCATAAGGTGTAGCGCATCCATTTCAGAGCAAGATAGGGCGAGTCAGTGCAGTGTGGAGTTCTTTGACTACAATTCCCGTATAGCCAATCTGTTGATGTTGCAGTTTCAAGATCAGGGTGGCATATTGACCCCGACAGGGCTATTGGAAGAACTCAAAAAGCCCAATACCCCAACAGTGGGAACGAATGCGCCAGCCGCAGATTTACAAGGGGATGATTTAGCCAAAGCAATAATTAGAGAGTGCCTGAATCAGGGCATTACTCAGCGGGAACAGATAGCCTATGTTTTGGCTACTGCTGAGCATGAGTCAGGAATGGGTAAGTACAAAGAAGAGTTGGCTAGTGGGACAGCCTACGAAGGGAGGCGAGACCTGGGCAACACGCTTCCGGGAGATGGTCCAAGATACAAAGGCCGAGGTCCGGGTATGCTTACAGGGCGCATTAATTATGGAAACTGGGGCGATAAGCTAGGGATAGATTTGCTAGAAAAACCGGAGCTGGCATCTGAACCCAAATACGCTCTGGTTATATTGACGAAAGGAATGAAAGAAGGTTCCTTTACTGGTCGAAGTCTTAGTAACTATATTCGTCCTGGGCTGGTTGACTATGTAGGAGCCCGCAGAATAATTAACGGAACCGACAGAGCTGAAGCGATCGCGACACTGGCAAGAAACTGGGCCATCCGATTGAGTAATGGTGAGTTTGCCCTGCCTTCTCCTACTACCAAGAGGTCAGCGGCAGAAATCTTTGGGAAAGTGTCGGCCTCTGCTACTGACCCGTCCATCGCTCTTCCAAAGCTGGACGGTCAAGGGATAAAGTTCAGAGTGTCGATTGGCTTCACCGATACCTCTTTGACTACCTTTGATTATTTTCTGACTGGCCTAAAGTCTGATCACCACAATGTCACTAGGTTAACTGGGAAACAACTTAGGTTTATCCTTGGGCAAGAAGAGAGGAGTAGCCAAGTCATTCACAATACGAGCCTCCGACAATTAGCCAAAAGAATCAAAGGCAATTCCAATATCCAGGTAACTGTCCCAAAAACTGCTAACAGGATAGAGCAGCTGATTCAGTTAAATCAGAATAATTATCAATCTTTAGTTAAATTGGCTCAGCGCTCTGGCTTTCTTGTCAGAGGTTCAATTGACTCAATAAAAATAGAGCCAATAACGATAGGAGCAAATACTTTTGAAATTAGCAAAAGTCAACTACTTAATAACTCATATTGGGGAGACAATGCAACAACTAACAGATTGATAAAAGGGCAACTTAATACTAACTCTTCAGCTAAAAGCAACAGTGAGATTCTTGATGATCTAAATGAAGATATTCAAGACATTCAAGCGGGCATCCAAAAAATAGATTCAGTGATAGATGAAGGTAAAGGGATAGGCAAAGGATTTAATGGTCAGTTGTTGGTTGATTCTTTTAGGCTTCCAGGGATACTCAAAATAAAGCCTGGTGACTTGATTAGGTTATCTGATGAGTTTATATTCTCAATGCGCCGAAAGTATAGAGTATCCGAGGTCAGTCATACACTAGGGATAACGACAATAGACATCTACCTACCGGTGGCAGTTAAAGCAGCAAGGAAAACCGTTCCTATCACTTCCGGAGAATCAGGCGTAACCAAAACTTTCACTGAATTACCCCCAACCTGGCGAACTCCTCTCAAAAAAGGTGAAAGGATAGCAGGTTACCCCGTAACTTCCCCTTTTGGGTTGCGCACACACCCAGTGACTGGCAGAAGGCGATTACATGGCGGTGTAGACGTCGGAGCACCTAAAGGGACTCCTTTGTACGTAATTGGGGACAAGATAACCTTAAAGCGCTTTTTTGACCGTGCAGGAGGGGGAAACGTGGCTAGGTTCTCCTGGGGTGTTTGGACTTTCGACTTTTTGCATTGCCACCTGGTTGCGCCAGAAGGTGAGTACGAAGCAGGTGCTCAGATTGCCGTAGTTGGAAACACAGGGGTCGGGACTGGGGCCCACCTCCACTTCACCCAGCGGCTGACCGAAGAGTTTACGGAGAAAGTGGACCCTTTTCGTGGTTACGTTTATTGGGCTTTAAAAGGAGTTCCACCTAAATAAGTTGTTTACGTGTGGTTATGTTTTTGTTTGGATATGGTTACGTTTTTCATTACCTATTATATATATGAAAAACGTCGCCACACTAATCCACACAGGAATCCCTGAAGTGCTTACGCTATAATAGATGTAGCGATTTAGCCTGTTTTTGTTGTTATTGTCAATAAAGATGCCTATTGAGATTGAGGAGATATTGGTGATTGACTTAGAGGCAACCTGTTGGCCGGACTCAATACCACCCAAGGGAGAGATCTCGGAAGTTATAGAGCTAGGAGTATGTCGATTGAACGTGAGCACTGGAGCAATAAGTGACAAGCGAAAGGTGGTGGTTAAGCCAGCAGATTCAAAGGTCAGTGATTTTTGCACAGAGTTGACAGGGCTTACTCAAGAACAGGTGGAATCGGGCATAGGCTTTATGGCGGCGATGGATGTACTGACAAAGGACTACCTTTCCCGAAATCACGTCTGGGCCAGTTGGGGAGACTATGATCGTGTTCTCCTTCAGCAACAATGTGAAAGGACTTACATTGAGTACCCCTTTCGACAAAAGCATCTGAACATTTCAACTCTTAATGCGATCGCGTTAAATCTCAAAAAAGAGATTGGGATTTGCGACGCACTTCTAGCTTACGGGTTAGAATTCGAGGGGCGTCTCCATAATGGAGCTGACGATGCCTTCAACTCTGCTAGGGTGCTGGGTCACTTGATCAAACTATTACAAAAGGGCTGAAAATCCTTGTATGGAACCTGTTCGCTTTTCCTTATCCCACTTGCTCAGTGGGATTTTTTTGAGGGGTAATTTCCCATTCCTTAATCAATGTTTCGGGAGGGATTTCTGGCTGGTCTGCAATCAATTGAAGCCGTAATTTGTACTTAGAGTAATCTCTTTCGTTTTCTGGTATAATGGGAGCCATTCTAGTGAATCTAATTGTCAAATTAGCTATCCATTTTTTCCCGTCTGGTTGCAATAACTGGTAATTTACTAACCATAATGGAGTTATTACTTTTGGCAGAGGAGGCGACTCTCCTAAGATGGCGGTCAAAACCCCTTCTGTTATTTGCTCCAGGCTATTTTTTTGTTTGTCTTGATTTCTGTAGCGCTTGGATGTCATTATCGTGATGACAATCTCGTAGGTTAAAGTTAGGTCTTGTAGGCAATAACCTGGGGGGACAGAATCAGGCTCTTGTCCGAGGATTTGAGGAACAGCTACCGAGACAATGCCGAAAGCGCTGTTTCTGGAAAAATCACTAGCTTCTAGCGGTAAAAGAGAGACGGGAATGCCAGCACACTCCAACTCAGCCCGTAGTGGCTTTAGCTTCTCGGAAAGCCAAATGTCTAATTCGTTTGTTCCAATCATGAGTTACGAGGTTGGTCGAAAGAATATTTAAAAAGATTGTCGCGATCGTCAAGCAATTCAACCTCGATCACTAACGGGTGTGCCAAGGTCCATTCGTTAGGTAACTGCCTGGGTTGCTCTAATCCGTCTATCTGAACACTGATCAGTCCTGGCTTTATCCCTGCAATGTTCTGAATCCCAAATTCAAGACCCTTGTTTAATACCATCTCCCCCGGAGTTCGCTTGGTAGGGGCAAAGTAGTTAATGACATAGCTTCTTATTTCCCTGGCTATGGCATTGGCGTTTCCCGTGAAGTAAGCATAGACGACAATACTCAGGTCTTCTATTTCCATGTTTGACACTGAGACCACTGCCATGGCCGCCTTCCTGGACAACGCATCTTGCAAATCTTGCATCTGCTCCCTATTTAAGGGCGTCAGGAATGGATTAATAGCAAAGACATGGACATAACCATTTTGGTCTATCGTTCGATCAGGTTTCATCCTTGCGATCGCGACAGCCGTAGATCCTCTTCCCAAATGGTCGATGGCTTCTAACTCAAAATCTTCCTCACTTACTAGGGCCCTCACTCTGAGCTTAGAGAGGATGTACTCTCTCCATTCCTCCTCTGTTTCTGGTTCAACGCCCCCCAGTGTTTCCCCAATTAGTTCAATAGATTCAATTTGAGGGATTTCATCCGTAAATCCTACTATTGACCTAAATGGCTGATTCCCCCTGATTCCTACTTCCAGGGCTTGCACTCCTACCACTGTGCTGGATTCAAAAACACCTATTACTGCTTCCGATGTCGTCTCAAAGTCTACTCCTCCGATCGTAAGAGGAAAACCTGCCCCTATTTGCGTACTGGTAGAGTAGATTGCCCTCAGTCTTATTTCTACTCTACCCACTGCTTTCCTGCCGGGGCTTCGTTCAAACCCAAATATTGCCAGCCTGTTTGCTTCTACCTCTTGGGCTACTGTATTCATCAGTTCTTGGAGGCGAACAGCTACCACCGCCATTGCTTCCACTATTACCGTTGCTGGGGACAGTGGTGGCATTCTCAGCCTCCCTTGACTTTTTTCGATCGCTACAAGCCTTGCCGCTTCTACCAATTCGCCGATCGTTTCATCCGTTATGGGAGGAATTGCCATTTTACCCTTGACAAATACTTTCTAGTACAGTACTATAAGAGTAATAGAGAGGTTAAGACCTCACCAAGGAAACCCCTCTATTAGAACCTTGAAAATGAAGGCCATAACAATGATAGCAAGCTCTGCGGTATCTCTGTGGTTCGAGCGAGTAAAGTGCTTTGTTTCAAAACAGCCAGTTAGGGCAGATTTGGCAAAAATACTTTACAAGCCTGTGATAGCCCCTGATCAGCTTAAAGTTCACTTTGATTTAGAAGATGAGTGGGAGCTGCTCGAAAGTATTACCAGACGGATGGGCTACGCTTTGGATCCCAAAGGTTTGCAGAAACTAGGGCAAGAAATGCTAAAGTACTCTACCAAGTTGGCAGTAAGTCAACTCAAGCTAGGGGAAACTTTTTATTACCTAGATGACGCAACTGTTAGGGGATGCATCAAGCATATTTTGAAACCACTAGATTTTTATTACTACTAAAGTTGATCAATCAGAACAATGTTAAGAAGAAAATACAAAAAACCAACCCCTCCTCGCCAAAAGAACAGCGCAGTCATCGACGGGCAAAATGTTCGTCACACAAAAAACTGGAATTTACAGGATTGGCAAAAAGTCTACGCTGATTACTACGGAGACGACGACTAAAGAAAAGCCCCCGGTTGTTGGCCGGGGGCTTTTCTTATTTCATAGAGCGAATGCTGCTAGTAACCTTGTTCTTTGGGTTTTTCCCTTTTCGCTTCACCCTGCGCTCCTTAAGTGGGATGCTGGCAAGGGTTTTCCATGATTTGCGAGGGGGGAAACGGCGGCCTTTTGGTTTTGGCATTTGTTTGTCCTCTAGTAACCTTTATGAGCTATGCAAGGGATAGCTGCCCTTGCAGCTTCTAACTGAATAGCAAAAGCATTTCTTTCGTCATTAGTTGTTGCTTCAGTTATAGTAACGTCATCAATTCCTACTTCTAGGAAATCTTCTGTTGTTATTTTCCGAGGGTCTACTGGCTCATTTAGACCTAGTACGATCAAGGCATTTCGATGGTATACAGCTGACTGAGTTACTTGGATGGCTTCCGCGTATATTCCCATGGGATGGCGCTCTTTCACCTCCGAGTATATTACTCGACCTGGGGATGTACGACCAGCAACAATCCCAACGAAATGACGCCCTAGTACATTCTCTAGGGTTACTGTTTCATCCTTCTCCTCATAGTAAAGTTCAGTTTGTTCGTCTACTCTTCCTACGATTAGGATGTAGTGCCTCCAAGACGGAGTACCAGGAGGCTGCATGTAAAACCTGAAACTGGTTTCTGTTTGGTAGGCTTGGTTATATACAGTGATAGGAGGGAAGTCGTTACCTAGTAGGTACTGGTTCACCTCTTGCCTTGTCGGCTGCCTAGATAAAGCCCCTATTTGACCTGTTACATCAATACGGAAGCTTGAATTAGTCCAAGCTCTAATAGCTCCATTCCTTTCCAAGGCTCTGGCTGCTTTGCTATCCATGTAAATAGCCTGCATGAAATAGCCTTGGTCTTCCAGTATCTCTTTAGCTCGGTAAAAATCTTGTTCAATGGGATCGTAACCGGATATGTCGTAATCCCTGTTGTACCATCCACTCAGTTCATCTGTTCCTCCTATTTGAAGATATCCACTGTTTCCATTGTTTATTAGCCAGGCATTGGCTGCCGGATAGGCAAATAGTACTTCTTCTTGATATTGGTTCACCCCCTCTCTAAGATTTCTCGCTTGCAAGAGAGTTTCCCACCTTGCTATTTCACTTTTAATTACCAGTCGTTGGTTTAAGTTGTTATAGAAGTCGATCAGCAGATCATCTGCTTGTGTGCCCGCTTGTTCATTTCTTAAAGCTCTTACTAGCTCATCTAGTTTTGCTGCTGTCAGTTGAGACGCTGAACTTTGGTCAGCCAAACTAACGCGGATAGTACCAAAAGTTATCCCATCATATTGAATAGCTGGAGGAGCATACCTACTAGTGTCTAACGCTGGAATTATCCGGAATTCCATTTCGTCTCTTTCAAAGTATCTGAGGGTTGTCCTCTCTTCTGGTAATAACCGAGACCCTAATAGTTGATTTGTAGGGGTTCCAAATTGAACTAGAGGATTATCTGCTATTTTTTGCCAGACGTTATCCTCAAGAAATTGTTCGTGCAATTCTTGCCAAGTTATCATTCTCTATTCCTCTACCTTTAAGCTAATGTTTCATCTTTGTAGATGAAATGTTCATTTATCCCTATTGGGTAGTTAGATATAGAGAACAACTTGTGAATATGTTCTTTTATAGCCTGATATCTCTTCAGTTGATCCCATTGTAAAGGTGTGAGATCGCCCGGTTGTGAGCTTGGGGCCTCTGGCTCTAAAAATGACCATTCAGGTAGTTCGTTCTCGTAAATTCTAAAGCCAGTCCCTCCTAATACTAAATCACATTGTCTCTCTGTTACTAGATCGTGAACAGTGTTGTACACTAGTCCCCAATCTAATAGGTAAAGGTTCTTGTCTAATCCTATTAGAGGGTTTCCTGGAACTTCATCAATACCTTGACTTGCATTTGCTTCTATCCCTTGAGTGTAAAGACTTTTTATTCCTCTCCATGAATTATCTTCTCTTTCATTTATAGAAAATTGGTATTTATTCCTGTAAGTTTTCAACCTCAGCCTATATAAGATAGTCCCTGAGTAAAGTACTATCTTAGGATGAAAGTTTTCATCGTCATCTGGCCAAGATAAAGGCTCATTTGTTGTTGAGTCATAATAAAAATCTTCATAAGCCACTCTAGCTCCACCTATTAGCATGTGATGAGGTTGAACAATATCAGCCATCCATCTTCCTTCTAATAAGGAATTCGTCCGTTCTCTACTTATGAAGATTTTATTTCTGTTTTGTACTCTTTCTGCTTCTGTTGTCACTAACGTTCTTCAGGTTTATTCCTTTCTTGCTCCTGCACAGAAAGGTGCTTGCTCCTGCAAGCGGTAGGCCACCCCTCTCCTGAGAAGTAGTAAACAGATTATACCTTACGTTGTCGTTTTTTGCAATTATAAAAATTTTGGCAGCTTGCTATAATTCTCCATTGAGTCAAATATGACAAATTGTTTTCTTACTTGATTCATTATTTTGTTACTCGTATCGCTAGCTTTATTGTATAAATTCCATTCTGGTATCTTATCAATATAAATAGGAAAACCAGTCCTTCCTAATATTATCTCACAAGACATGTTATTTTTATAATTATAAATGTCTCTATAAATAAAGCCGAACTGTTTTTGTACTGTTTTATTTATTTCCTTCCAATGTATAGCTTTTGCTCTTACCCATGAATTTGTTGTCATAGGAGTACCAGCGTCATCATTCCTCTCATTAGTGAAAAAACTTTCTCTTACTTTCATGTCATAACTTCTACATACAAGTATCCCGGAAGGAATGACTATTAGTCCTTCTGAGTTTTGATATTCAAATGATGATTTTCCTGTTGTGTCATGACGATAATCGCCTTCTAAAAGTTTTACCCCTCCTATATTTATTTGGTTAGATTGAGGCGTTGCTGCCATCCAACTACCGGTAAGGCCAGTTGTATTTGTTCTTTTTTCTCTGTCAAGAATGTCGTTGACATAAGTTCTGTTTCTTCTAATCATTTGTGTAACCCGTATTTGTTCATTTTTTTTGATAGCAGAGATGTTGCCTTCTTCTGTTTCCCTGGGGTTGAAGTAGTTCCTGTGGGTATCTTTGCTGTATTTTCTTTGCCAGGGAATAGAGAAGGGAGAAAAGGTTTCCATTCGTCGTTTTTTTCAGCATATTCTCTGAATGGAACTGATACAGTCTTGTTGTCTTCTATGGCAGAAACAAAAGCCTTACCTTCTTTAATTTCTAGAGTTTCATCTGACAACAATGTTTTAAGTACCTGAAAATTAGCGCCAGATAGTTCTGCTACTTGAAATGTGACCAGCTGTCTTTGTGTAGCGGAAACAGCTTTTTCCAGCTCTGACTTAGTGGTAGTGAGTTCAGATTCTTTAGCGGTTAAAAGTTCTTTAGCTTTCTTCAGCTCTTCTTTGTTGGCACTAAGGGATGATGTTAAGACCGAGAGGTCGCCCTTTAGCTGTTCTTCTGTCAAGCCAGAGGATGCTGCTATAGCTTCCAGGAGTTTTTTCGCCTCAGCGGCCTCTTCCTTTGCCTTTTTCCGATCGCTAGCGTAGCCATTCATCTTAGCCTTGACGACTTCCATCGCTTCAGTCCCAAGTCCTTCAGTTTCGCTTATTTTTCTTAAAATATCAGTGAAATCCATTTTAGTTTAAGGTAAGGTATTCCTCTATCATGACAATTTACAGCGATCGTGACAAAGTCATGGAATTGCTAGTTACGCTTCAAACAGTGGCCAGCTATTATTCAGCAGTAAAACACGAAGAACAGTTGATTCAATGGCTTGAGGACACAAAAGGGGTGTTCCCTAATGGGGATCCATTTTACAGGTATTACCTTGTCGCTGCAATATTTATAGAAACAAATTCAGAGGTTAATATTCTGAAACAAGCGGAAGGCGGCACTGTCTTCACCAACTTTGATAGAACAGCTCAAACATATCGTAATCTACAGTGGCGAATAGATGGAGCAACTGATGCTGAAATTCCCGAGTCTCTTCAACTGACCTATTGCGATCCTTGTGATAATCCCTCCAAAAAGCCTGTAGCAGCTACAGGTTGCTGTCATCCTGTCGGTTCTAGGCGGGTAGCATTGAGAGGTCGAGGAATCTATTAAAACTCCCCTAAGTCTATTCGTGTAGCTAGTCGAGTAGCTGAAGAGCTCCCTTCAGCTGCGATCAGGACTTCTAGCTGGACAGCCCCATCCTTTACTCCTACTATTTTTATTTCACCTCGAAGTTCTGGAATCAAAGAAAAAACTCTAGTAGACTCCTCCTTGATTAAGGAAGGAATACCTGGTTCAAAAAAGATGCCGGGGTCTATCCCTATGGCATCATCATCTCTCTCCCCTCTGAAAGTATGAAGTAAGGAGCGAATCCAGGAATATAGAGTTTCAGACTCTTCTGTTACAGTTTGGAGTATTCCGTGATCGTATCGTAATGGATACCTGACATCCATGAGTAATAATGTAATTTTAGATGAACTACCTAGATCTTACCTGTCAGATGAAGAGCAGTTGGAGATTTCTATCGCATTGACGGAAGAGATGGCAAGGTATTGCTCAGTTCAAGAGCAGCACCTGAAACGGTTTGAATTTTTCTTTCTGGATCCAGTCTCTTGTTACGCCCACTGGCTTGACACTATAGCTGAGTGGACTGGCTGGGGGTCTCTTTGGTCCCCTCAATGGTCGGAGATAGAGAAGAGAGAACTGTTGCTTAACACCGATAGGCTTTGGGCTACCCGAGGCAGTCGAATAGGGTTTGAATTAATTGTTGCTATTTTTCGATTGCAAGCACGCTTGGATTCTTCTTCTGCTGGCGGGTGGATTCTGGGAGTAACTACTCTACCTGCCGACTTGTTAGTTGACCCTTTTCAATACACTATAGAAGTGCCGGTGTCCTACACTCCTGACACCTATAATTACAAGCTAGTAGCTTTTATCAGGGATAATTTCTTACCTTGCTGGGGAGAGTTCGAGATAAAAACAAATCCTAATTTTGTGTTCATCAACTACTAACTGGGGGCTACATTGACAACTTGGTCGTAAGGAACTCTCAATAATGTCAAGCTGACGGTAGCCCTGCTCACTTGTCCATCTGAATACCAATCATTGGAAAGTATTGACAGTTCTTTGATTATGCACGGGGTAAAAATCTCTTGACCCCAAGCAAACTTCAAGACCAAAGGAGAAGATAATCCTGGGTATGGTCGAGAGAGAGCAACAAGAGAGTCTAGATAATCGGAAAGGCTTTTGTTGTATTTCTTGACTTCTAAATTCAAACTAGGAATTATCAGTTCTTCAGTTTGATTTCTGAAAATTTGACTTTGAATTTGTCCGATCGCTCCACTAGGGGAAAAGCTAGATATCACCCTCCTTCTGATCTGATTGGGCATAATCACGAAATTCCATTCCCCTAGCCTGTCTAACCTGATCAGTTTCCCATAGTGAATACTGGTATTGACAATAGAAGGGAAACTACTTAGTAGCTTTTTGTCCATTTGTATTACTCTGCTGTGGCCGGTTACTTTGCTGTGGTTGCTGTCTAAACGTGCTAGACTCTCCAAATGGGTCAGGAAGCAGCTCCTCAAATTTCTCCCTTTCTTCTTCTATCAAGGGCAGCTCGTCCATGGGATTCATCCCTAGCTTTCCTATTGCTGATTCCAAGGATATCAACCCAGCTTGGTAGTTGTCTCTGATTTGCTGTTGCTCTTCTGGAGCAGGGTCTCCTACGCTAATGTTCATATTAACAACCAACTTAGCTTTTTTTATAGCATTAATTCCTTCCTGTTCCTCAATATTTTTTAGTAATAAAGCTGTTTTGTATATGTCCGCTATTCTCTGTTGGGTATACAAAGAATCTTTTTCTAGTCCAGCAATGTAGGATGACCTCATCAAAGTCCTAGATTTCCCGGACATCTGAGTGCTGTTCTCAGTAGGAACGTGCCCTTGATTCATTGCCCTGTAAAGAAGCAGCTCAAGTAAGTTCAGAGCTTCCACAAAGTGGGAAATGTTTGGAGGTAATGGAGGAACCACTGTCGGGTTGGTGTAACCGGAGACCCTGCCGTCTTCGTCCATGTAACATAACCCTTGGATGTACTCTACAAGGTTAGGTACCAATTCCACTTCTGGGGGGAATTGGTACACCAGCTCTTGTGAATCAGGGTCAAGTTGGTACTCTCCAGGCGGCAACCCATTTAGTATCTTGAGTTGTTGAAAAGCTCCTAAGTATTGCAGCATAAGGGTCAAGTTATAATTTATGCCTTTCTGCAAACTTTTCGTATGAACGTCAATCAGTTTGTTTAACTTAAACTCAAACAGAGTGAAGTGTCCATCAAGGTCTAAAGCCCAAGATTCCTCTATCCTCCCTTCTATCATTTCAAGTAATTTATCAAAGGAAAGAAATCTACGGGAACTCTTGTAAGCTCTAATACTTTCGCTTACACTCCCTCTAACAATATAGAATTCTGTTAAATTTGATTCTGGATTGACGTACTGCAATTCAGTCATCTCTTCTTCATCTTCATCGTTAACGTAGTAATAGCAGGCCCATCGGGGAAAGCCATTTCCGTCTCTACTAATGAATACCTGACTGTAGTCAGGGGAATGCATTGAAACTTTGATGTTCAAGTATTGAGGGTCAAATAATCGAACATAGCCAAGTCCACAAATTTTAGAGTCGCTAATAGCTTTCTCTATAGCCGTTCGAGTATCTTGATTTGCCATAGAGAAAGAGATACTTTCGTACTCTTCTAGAAATTCTTTTAGTTGCTTGTCAAGCTCTTGTGGTACCGTTTCTAGGGCTTTTCCTTCTTCATCAGCAAAGAAGTAAATAGGGTCTTGGCCAAGTAAGCCATGTAAATGACGATCTACACATTGTTTTAGTATGTTATTAGACTGAAAATAGATTTGCAGAACTTCTAATAAATCTGCTTCTATTTTGTCAGTTACGCCTCTAGCTCTTTCAGCGAAAAACGAAAGAGGCCATGGATCTCCTTCGTAATACTCAAAATCTTCATCAATCTGTTGTTGTGTTAATAGTTTATTCCGCTTTTTGCTAATACTAAAATCTCTAGTTTTAACTGAATATTTCACCTTCTAACAGACCCTACGGGGATTTGAATATTTCTTCTTGCTACCTCATTATAGGCGTGAACTGCTGCATCTACGAGATCACTGACAAAGGGAGTGGGTTGAGGTGGGGGCCATCGACAGAAAGAGGCTATTATTTTTTTCTGATCACGGAATGGAAGGAGAGCTACATTCCCGAGGGAAGTTTGATTCAAGAAAGGTCTGGCGCGGGATACTTTGTCCCCAACCGGAGGAGCCCCTATTACTTTGCATTGCCCTTTTAGTCGGGTTCTCATGTACGGGATGAAGCGAGAGGTGGGTTCCTTTTCCAGGACTAGCTTCTTGACTTTTCGCTCTTTAAGCCAATTCACAATCATCTCATTGCCGTCTTCTATATTGACTTGAGCATAGGTTACGTCTGCAATGATATAAGTGTGCCGGTGTCGAATCATATGCACCCCAAAGGTGTAAAATGGGTCTTTCCCTTTGGTTCGGTCTCCCATGTCCCTGCCTGTAGTAGCTAGGTCAAACGCGATCACTTCGTCATCAATGTCCTCAGAGATTTTCCCAAATTCGTCCCAGCTCATCAATACAAAATCTTCAGCTTTGAAAAGCCCATTCTGAGAGTAATTAACAAATTGACAGTCTAGTTCGTAGATGTCAAAAGGACGGTAAAAATTACGTATAGTCTCCGCCCACTCTTTTTCCCCCTCTTTAGTCCAGGTACCTCCACTTAGAAAGCAAATCCTGCGGTACAAGCCCATTTCTAAAGCGGAGGTGAAATCCACCTGGTAATAGACCATCCCCTTTTCTCCTTCTTTAGCTTGCTGAACCATTTCATAGAAGTAATGGTCTTCTACGTCGGGAGTACTTACTACGATGATCGTGCGAGTGGGATCCCACATCAGTAATGCGGTAACAGATCTCACTATTTCATCTAATTGCTCAACAAAGGCCGCCTCATCAATTACTACGTCTCCACCCTTGCCTCGGACGTTATTAGGGTTGCTGGATAATGCCTCTATTACATTTCCGCTAGCAAAGACCATCCGATAGACTTGAAGGTCTTTGTTCTCGTCCTCATAGAGCCGTTCGCCAACGTAATCGCAAAACAGTTGTAAATGCTCAGCCCACCACTTGCAGTTCCCCATGAACTGGCGGGTAGTCTCCTTGTTGTAGCTGATGTAATATTGACTGTTTCCATCAGCTGCTGAAGCTCTCAAAACACACAGCAATGCCAGCAACCAAGTCATGCCAATTTGCCTGCTTTTTAGCAAGACAATAAATCGATTGTTGAAGACTAGACGCAAGAACTCCTTTTGGTAGGGTAGCAAGATGTCTTCTGTAAAAACTGGGACAATATCCTTTTTTAGTTTGTCCTTAGTTGCATGCTTAGCATTGTGTTTTAACCGGACGTAGTTCTTTGCCTTCAATTTTGGGATTCCCCCAACCCAAACATCTGAGTCTTCATTAGGTTAATTGTTTCAGGAGATAACCCTTTGGGTTTGGACTCTGTCACCATCCGTGGGTCGTAAACCTTCAATCCACGACTCTCTAAGAACTCTATGGCTATGTCTTCTATCGGAAGGAGCATCTTAACTAGGCTTTCTGGAGCTTCGTAATGCCTTATCGTCTCTATGGGGTCGGTAGTAGTCACTTCCCTAAAGATCAACTCGTTGTTCTTATCAAATCGCTCAGTGATTGTTTTTGTCCCGCACCTTGTCGTTGTAATAGTTTTTCCTTTCTTTAATATTTTTGCTGCTACCGCTAAGGCTGAATTGTTAAGGTCACCTCCTAGCAGAGACCTGGCGAATTCATTTTTAGCTTCAAAGTACCCCCTCTCGAAAGCAGGATGCTCTTTTCTCCACTTATATATAGACGTTTCTGATACCCCTGCCACTTTGGCCGCATCGGAGTCTCTGCCTAACACTGCCAACGCATTCAGAAAATCTTTACTAGCTGTTCTGTATGTCCTCTTTTTTGGTGTTATTTTGTTTGGCATTTTCAAAGCTTTGTCGATGGTACTGTAACAACTATAGCTTTAGAGTCACAATGGAGCATGCGCCAATATTAGGTAGCGAACAGCCGGGGCTGCATTCATGAATATCTGATCGCCCCACTTCTCCCAATCTTCTGACCTTACCAAACTTTTCACTTCTTCTAGTAATTTTGTACTACCTATTAAGTCTTCTAGTTTGCAGATAATCCCTGCTGCTATGTCAGACACTGGGTTGGGGGGTAATTGATCGTAAACTGATCCAGCTTTATCTTCTAGTCGCCGCCTTTCCTTTTCCTCTATAGCTAGTTTCCTCTGTTCCGCCTTTTCCTTCCAGTAGGTGAATACCTGTGACAAGACTACTGGCTTTTTTATTTCGTAGAGATACTCCCGCTTTCCGTTCTTTGCCTTTACCCTTTTTTTTGTAGACTGCAACTTTATCCCTAGAAAAGAAAGTACTTTCTTGAACAACTGAATAGGGGTGTCCTTTGTCTTTAATCCCGTTACCCCCAAACATGCTATGTCTTTCATTACTTGAGGGGTGAACTGTCTCCTGAAATCTATCAACTCTTCAGTTGAGTTACAATAAGGCTTACCTTCCTCTATTAATCCATCAAGCTTGAAGTACTTTAAAACTTTAATTAGCCCAGCTTTTTGCGTCTTCATAAAGTCAGGAGTCCAAATCTCTCCGTCCCCGTTCTGGAACTGAAATGTAGCTGAATTGATGTCATCTTGCTGAACATACTCCTGCCCTTCTGTTAAGTAGAATAAAGTTTTTAACTTCCCATATAAGTTTTTGTCGTCCGTTTCGATCACCTCAGGAGTCACTGCTCCATAAGAGACAGATAGCTTCCAGTTTTTCCATTGATTTCTTTCCATCTTAGTCTTGGCATTCTTTCCATCTAACTGCCGAAACTGTTCTTCTGTCTCTAGTGGATGAACCTCTACCACTTCTTTCTTGTGTTGTTCATAGTTCTCCGACCTTATTTGTCTCACCTCTCCCTTGTCTACTTCAACGTCATAATCTGACATGTCAATCACGTTATGACCTTCTCTTGCCAATCCTTCCAGGACATTGGCAGAGTAGTCCTTCATTCCTAGATTGTGGGAAATTACCATTTCAGCCCAGCAATCTAAGTCCACTGTGTCAGGAGTGAGATCATCTAGGTTTTCCGCTTCGTCTATTTCAGGAATACCCATCTTTTGTAACATTTTTATTTGAGCCTGCACTGCTTTGTTAGTATTCTTCAGCAGCTGTTGCTCATTCGTTGCTCCTCCGGCCATCCAGTTATGACCTGTTTTGCTCAAACAAATCCAACGATCCACGGGTTCCCTTACTCTTGCCAAAAACTGTCTTACAGAGCTAGGCTCTAATACTCCTAGAAATATTCCAAAAACCTTTGAAAAATGGTTCTTTAAATGTAAATCTACACCTGTTCCCAGTGTCGGAGAAGTAATAAAAACTTTCACTTTTCTCAACGTGTCATTCAGTACTGAGGTTGTTCCGTAAGCTGGGTGTTCCGGATCTGCTACTGATTCCGAATCATACCTCAATACATATGGTGCAATTTCAGGGAATTTTCCTTTAATGTACCTTTCTACTGTTTGCGTTCCCCATAATGAGTTAGACTTTTGTCCCGAAAGACATATCATCACATTCTCGCCTTTCTCTATGCTTTTGTAAGCAGCAGCTAATAATTGTTCTGGCTTTGCTACGTTGTAAACATTCCACTTTTTGTTCTGAAAAGCGTATTTGTTATTAATAATATATGGAGAGGACTTAGAAACCCTTGAAAGATATTTAACTGTATTAGTGTTTAAATCCGCGTCTGCTGCTACTATTTTCTCTGCGTGATTGCAGATGTATTTGAAAGATTTTAATATAGCTGGCCTGTATTTCTTACATGTTCCACACGTGAACATGTGTTTTAGTACCTGAGTAGCTTCGTCTATCACTATATGGCTACCTTTCCACTCTGTCGGTTCAAAGAAAGCTTTGCTCTTTGAGTGCAAAGAATTTACACAAAGAGCTATGCATTGACAATTGGTAAGCTCTGAAATCTTAGAAATATCATCAATATATACTACCCCAAATAACCCTGCCAGACTTCTCAGCAAGTTAGTTCTATGTCCGGTGATAATGACCCTCTTACCCTGGGCTAACAAATATTCAATATAAGGCTTGATCGACGTAGTTTTTCCTGTTCCTTTAGGGGAGCGAATACATACCAGTTTATTCATTGTCTCAAAAGCTACCTTCCCCAAATATTCGGAGTCGCGTTCTTCATTTGGTGTATAGCCCAATGACTCGTGATCAAAGAGACGAAGCGTTAACCCATTTTGTTCAGACTGAGGTCCTCTGTCATCTAAGCTAAACTCAATAGCTTGTTCTAGTGCCTTCCACCCATGATTAACAACTAGATCATCGCATCCTTTCCCCAATGAGGAATGCCACCTAACTACTGTTACAATGCACCCTTTTTCTTTTAATAGTAATTCTAGTTGACGACTGGCTATAAAAGTATTCAGTTTTGCTGATTCTTTTTCGTCTTCATCAAAAACTATATAAATGGGACGTCCAGGAACTGCAATCGCCTCCAATTCAGGAATAAGTGTCCTTTCTCCCAATTCATTTCGTCTGTATCCGTTATATATCCCAGACAATCCTAAAGCTGCTACTTTGTCCATCAGACACCCGGCTTTTTTTGCTCCTTCTGTTAGATAGATAGGGACGTCTGCCTTTCTTAAAACAAAGGACCAAAACGTTTCCTTTTTATTCTTTTTGTTATAGCCGTAAGGTTTTAATATTTTTTCTGCGTGTTGCTTAGTAGTTTTTAAAGCGAAAATCTCAGTCCTAACTTTTACTGGATTTTCGTATTTTAAAGTTTTTTCTCGTCCTTTTTCGTCAATTGTTACCCGAGGAGTTTCAGGCTTGAAAGTTCCCCAAAACTCGTTCTGAGTCCCTGGTTCTAGTAACGATTCTCCACCGGAACAATGCCACCCTCCGTTCTTAACATGATCGTACTTCTTCAAGTAGTAGGGTTGTGGCCGTCCTGTATTTCCTCTGAATTTTTTAGGTAATCCGTAAAGTAGTCTATCTAAAGCGCCGTAGTTACCCTGGTCATCCATATATGAGGTAACATTAAGATTGGTAATGTGTTCAGGGACTCCTGACTCATTCCACTCTTGTAGGTGCTTCGGATGTATCTTGTGCATCTGAATCCTCCTTTAGGATTTTTCTTTTAAAGTTACTATACCACACCCGGCGGTTTAGATCATCCATGGTGTGGTTTTTATTTTTTTTACGATTATGAGGCTCTGTCCTTGAGTAATTTGATCAAGGTAGCTACTTGTTCTGTCAAATGTTCGACTTGTTCACTCAAGTCATCTATTTGGTTTTGCATTTTTTCGTTTACTTTATTAGCGGTCGATTGACTGAAGTCATCAAAAGCTGCGTAAAGAGTTCCTCTTAAGTCCTGTGAAAGTTTTTTCACTTCAGGGCTTACTTCTTTACTTAATGTTTCAGACTCCAATTCTGGATAGAAAGGCATATCTTCTTTTATCGCAAATTGTGGGTTGATCCTGTGAATGTCATTACAAATCGAAGCCCTTATTAGCCCAGATAATCCTTTCAAGCCCATTTCTTTAGCTTTAGTCTTCATCCAGCTGTACATCACTTCACTTACGTATGACTGGGCTGATACGATGTAAATGCTTTGTTCGCTCTTGGGTCTTAATGGCATGATAGTTTTCTCTGTAGGTACTACTTTAGTCTACATTGTTTCGAGGGGGTTGGCAAGAGGGTGACTTTAAGTTAAAGTAGAAGAAAGGAATTACCGGAGATTATGACGGAATCAGGCTGGGATACAGAAAAAAAAATAGTGTTGAGTTCTGAAGGGGGAAATGATTTTGAAATAAAATACAGCCCTTTGGTAGTCAGCCAAAAGCTTTTAGGGGGCTTTTTCACTATTGAAGAGCCTTTGGGCCTGGAACGGCACGGGTTCATTTCAGTAGGGTCAGCACAAGAATGTGGAGCAGAATCAGCAGAAGAGTATTGGGGTAGCTATAAATCAGTTATAGATCTTTCGACTTTCGGATACAGTGCTACTCTGAATCATTACAATGTCTGCGTCTGGAACCACCAGAAAGATAGATGGCGAGTCTACGTCATCGACAAAAACTTGGACTTAGTTATGTTTCTGGGAGAAAAGCCTGCTTTCTTAGAAGCTAGAGATTTAGGGCTTGACATTTTTCGTCGATTGTCAGAGTTTGATATAGTAAAAGAGACCGATGACGAGTGGGATATCCACAAGCTGACAACAAGTGAAGCTAAAATACTAAGCCGACCAATTCGTAATTTAGATCAAAAGTTCAATTCTGCTATTAACTTAGATTTGTCAGTTAATATCATTTCTAATGACTTGATTTGGTATCCTACTGAATCGTTCAACCAGGTAACCGAACAACTTCCAGGATGGTCTTTAAAGGATAAGGACTTTGCGGTAGAAGAGAACAATTGGGACAAAGTACTTCTTTATCAAATGTTTGATCCGCGAACCGAGTTAGATATAAAAAAGACGTTCACTAGTGAAAAAGCTGAATCTGTAATTTATGCAGTCCCTGGAGATTTCTTGTTTTCCGTTGACTCCAGGCAATTGTTTAAAGAGATTAAAGCATTCCTTGGTGATCTTTATTTTTACTTGGTACCCGGGGAGTTTTTTTCCACAAACAAACAGGGCGAGAAGTGTACTCATTCTGTCGTTTTAATTTCGGCTTTACCCATTCAAATTGACACCATAAGCTTAAAGGTTTTGTAAAATGAAAGACGAGCAAGTAAGAGGTTTATTAGCAACGCTGAGACGTCAAATAAAAAGTTCTGAGCTGACTGTTTCTGACTTGACTGTATCAAGGTCAAACGAGAATGGAGATTACTCAAAGAAAGAAGGGTTTATCAGTATTCGATTAGACATGGAGCCTTTGAGGATTTGGGAAATATCAAAAACTTCCGTAGCTCAGCTCCAAGAGGAATTCAAGGAAGTGCTAGATGCTTATGCGGTCAAAGAGGTCATTGAGACTAAAAAGACGAAAGCGCCAGGAATTTACAATTTATCCGACGTCTACTTGATGTTTGAGGTATCTCCTTCAGAAGGACTAAATGAGTTGTTCCTGCAAGCTTTAGAAGAAGGCTTTTGGTCTTTTAATATGCCTAACCAGAAACAAGTGGAATTAATACAGGCGAAACAGAATGACTGACCGACCTTTTGATGTTCTATCACTATGTTCTGGTATCTTGACTTGCCATTTAGCCGTAAAGATGGCAGGTCTTCAATCCGTTTTTTCAATAAAAACGGCAGTAGAATCTGACGACTATAAGAAAAGGTTGATCAATGATAAAATCAGCACAGGAGAATTCACTGGCACATTGTTTCCCGATATCAAATCATACAGAGGAACAGAGGGTCAGCACCAAGTTATTGTTGGAGGAACCCCTTGCACAGGGACGTCCTTGGGGAACACGAAAAGGAAAGGGTTTAGCTCAGGCAAGTCAAGCTTGTGGAACCACTTCTTTAGAATCGTCACTGAAGAGCAGCCTCGCCTTGTTGTTTGGGAAAATCCGACTGGTAGCCGGGTCCCGTGCAAAGGCACTGACCTCAGTCCACTGGGAGAAGTTGTTGGGTCGCTTGCCTCCCTCGGGTTTACTGTTGAATGGATCAGTGTATCTGGACGAGAAAGAGACCACGCGGGAAGACTCTTACTTGGTCAGCCCCACATCCGAAGACGTGTTTTTGTGTTTGCCTACATGCACTCAAGGTTCGGGAGAAAAGAATTTAAAAAAATCCCGCGCTGGGAGAGACACGCTGGAAGATACTCTAGACTTTTACAAGCCTTACTCGAAGAGCAAGCATCTTCGATCTCTCAGCCTCCCTACCTTCAGGGAGTGGATGATGGGGATGCCAAAGAATTGGACTTACGTGCCAGACTCTCCGGACTCGTCGGAGGATGGTGGAAGCTGAATCCGTTCACTGGTCCGTTCTTTGCATTGAAAGGTTCCATCCCTGACAGACAGGATAGAGTCCGAGCGATCGGAGATGCTTGTTCTGTTCCTGAACTGGCTTTAGTTATGATGCACGCTGCTGAGTTGATCAAATGGGCTAACGAGTGCTAATATACCAGAACCTCGGTGGAGGTGAATTAATGGAAAAAGCCAATTGATTAGGTTTTATTACGAAAAAAAAAGGACTCAGCTAGTGAGTCCTTTTTTTTTTATGGAAGGACATTCGCTTCTGGATAGAACGGTTTTGGTGAACGATAAAATTGAACTGACGATAACCTTTTTACCGTAATTACATTGTCAAAACCATCATCTTCTCTTAGGTCAGTCAGACTAACTCTAACGGAAATTTTGTCTCCTTTTTCTAATAAAACAGGAAAATCATTCTCTCCATTTAATATTAATGATCCATTAGACGATTTGGCTTGAGCTAATACTATCTCATACCCTTTTGGGTGTGTTGAGTTTATTACAAATATAGACAGTTTGGCTGACAATTTTTCGTCGTCATTTCTAATAACAAAGACTCTAGTCTCTACTTTGTAATAAGCGCTGTCTTCATAGGCTACGAAAATTCCGTCAACTCCAAGTAGAGGTGTGCCTGGATTTTCAGGGGTACCAGTAGGTAAAGAACGATAGGTATCAAATTTTATTGTCTGATAGTTGGCTTCATTGTCTTTGTTTATGTCTTCCTTTTTTGCTTGAAGAGTTAAATTTGAGGAGTCCACAAAAGCAAATGCTATTGGCAAATATAGGTAATCAGGTAAATTGGTAATTTGAATAATAGCAGCTGTGGTTTTTCTTATTTTTGTTACTTGTCCTCCTTCAAGTGTCACAGTTGCAATGTCATATCTATTTTGAGGTAAGGACTTGCCTGCTTGTAATCTACCTTTGTCTGAGATGTAAATCCTAGTCTCTCCATCACCCAAAGTGAAACTATCACCAGTAACTGGGATATTTCTTCCGTCTAAAAGAGTGACATTGCCTCCGTCTACTATTACTTTGTTCGACTGATTAGGGTCTCTTCTTACTCCAAATTCAGAAGAATCTTCTGAATCGGCCATTAAGTCTAGTATTTTATTGTTGACATCTTCAACCCAAGAGGCTAGGACTCTATCTCTATCCCTTATTGTATCTCTAGTTACTTGACTTACGTCTGCCACAGCTTCGTTTCCTCCGTCTTTTTCTTTGTTGAGCTTTTAGTTTAGTTTTTTTTTCTGGTTCTTCTGGCTCAGCTATAAAAGGCTCTATCTCTGATTCAGTAGAGGCCGCAACTGGCTCTGCGTCAGCTCCTTTGGCTAGCAAGTTCCACAACTCAGGCTTGTCTTCAGGATTTTCATCCGCCTGTAGCACGATAGATTCTCCCATGTAGATGTAACTAGATCCATTGTAAGAAGCCACGTCTCTAGTATTATATAAAGTACCAGGAGTAAAAACTCCGGTAAAATGTAAGATATCAGAAGCTATTTGTTCTGCAAAGCTTTTTGCAAATTCAAACGTTGAGTCAGGGTCTGTCAATAACTTGGCCAATTGTCTAACCCCTATTCCTACCCAAGGAGACTGAGATGGGACAGGAATTAAATCTGTGAAATCAACAGGTACGCTTGGGTCTTTTGGACAAACAGCTTTTATATTGAAAATAAGTTTCCTCTCTTTTCTTACTATTAATTCTAAGCGTTTAGACTCTCCATTAACGTATTTTAGTCCAGTGCTGTAAAGTCCTCCTCCTAAATCAGTGTTTACCCCTCCAGTCCATTGAACTCCAGAAAGTAAGAAAAACTCTACTATGTCTTTTACTTGATAAGCTTCCCACGTATAAGTAAAAGAAAGTCCATTAAGTCCTTCTGATTCTGGGATTTCAATTTCTGTTACTACTCCAGGAATTATATCTTTCCGAAAAGAGTCAATCACTATTTGTTTACCATTTGAGACAAACATGTGATCAGGAGTTATAACAAACTCGCCATTAATTGAATTATTAGCTAAATTTAATCTTATTAGTGTCATGTTATCTTCTCCTGATTGGCAATGGTTGACTCCAAGCTTTCTATAAACATATCGGCTCGTGATAATACTAGCAAAGCCTTTGACTCAGTAGAGGCTAGTGTTCGTGGGTTGCAGTCTCAAATTACAAATCTGAGAAAACAGACACAGGGCACAGGTACGGCTATAGAAAGAGCAGCAGGGACCGGAGACAGTGCCGTCCTTCGCGGAATAAACAACCTATTTAGGATGCAAACAGCTTTTCAGGTACTGGATGCAACCATTGGGGTAGTAAGGACTTCTTTCGGTTTTCTGAATGATGCGATAAGCAGTGCTATAGACCGGGAAGTAGCTCAAACGCAGCTATTGAACACGGTAATAGACACAATGGGGTTAAGTGCGGAGAGAGCAAGAGCTTTTACCCAGGGACTGAACAGAGAGATTTCAACATTAGGCAAAAGCCTTCCAGTTTCCTCCGAGTCCATAAACGAATTTACTCGTTCCATTTTCGATGATTTTGCGTTAGCGGGGAGACAGGAAGGATTATCCCCTGAAGCTATTAGAACAGCCACCGTTACAGCGGCAAGCAGGCTGGCCTTAGCTCAAAGATTTGCAGGGACGACCCCGCAGCAGTCTCAAATTGCCATATCAGCCCTATTGAGTGGTAGCCTGTCACCCGCAGGTCTGAATCAGTACAAATTCTTTACCGAGAACCTCAGGTTGAGGAAGGAACTCACAGACCGATTACTGAGGACTGGAGCAACAAGCTTTAAGGATTTGTCTGAAGTGGACAGGGTGAGGGTACTGACTGCTAGTTTAGAGGGGGCATTTCCAGAGGCGTCTATCGAAAGGTTGAGGCAGACGTCGCAGGCCACGATCGCTGCATTTACGGATACTTTGTTTGACCCAGAGATAGGCATATTCTCTATTTCCCGAGATTTGGACAGCAGTGCTCCCGGGTATCAGTCGGTAATGACAAGCTTCAAGAAAACTCTTGATATAGTGATCGGACCTACTGGTATCTTGGCGCAATTGGGACAGCTCTCTGGATTGTCAGATGATGCTTTTGGCTTAGCACTCAGAGGAGTAGTAGATGAAGTAAATGCCCTGCTTATTTCATTGAAGGACTCGATAAGGGGTCGAACTTCATTTGGGATAGGTCTGGCTGTTGGGAGATTTGCGGCGGAACTAGTCAATAACATGGTAGGAGGACTTGCCCGAGTGAATTGGCTAGCTTTTGGAAAGGGATTACTCGGTGGGTTAGTTGGGTTTGTCATTAACCTTGACTGGAGGATTTACCTGGGCGCAGCGGTAGCCGCTGGGTTAGTGGCAGCTGCTCCTTCGATCGTGGCAGGGTTAGCTACAGTAGTCGGAGGTAGTATCCTTGCCGCTGTAACCGGATTACCAGCGGCTCTTATTGCAGCGGTGGGTTTTGCCATATTGGGACTTGTTGCATTGATCAGGCAGAACTGGGATTCTATTACTGGGGTCATCGGGGAAAAGCTAGGACAGTTGAGGGACTACATCAGTTCCTCCATCGAGGCAATAATTGAAAACTTCACCCGACTAATCCCTTCCGCTCCAGGTTCAACAGAAGATGCATTAGGCTTCAAGCTCTCGCCTCAGTCTTTGAACACTGCGCCCCCTGTTTCCCGCCAGTCCACAGTAAACCTAGGTGGGATCAATTTAAACTTAGCTGAAGGTACTTCCCCTAATGTGGCGCAGGAAGTACTTCAGATTTTGGAAGACCAGGTTACCCAACGACTTGAAGCTAGTTTAGCCACTTGATTTTTCTGTTTTGAGGCGATCGTAATGGCACCATTCTCCACCACCATCTCGACTATCATCAATGTCGAGTTCAACGTTCAAGCTCCTATTTGGGACACGGATGAACTAGGTAACGTAATAGGAAGAGACCGGAAAGTTGTCATCCCATTTTCTTTGCGCCCTCCTACTGGACGTAGAGATTCTCAGCAATTTGGGAGCACAGGAGTTCAACTGGTTCGGGCTAGGTGCCTAACAGAAGACGGGTACCTCCCCGAATTTATCAATGTTGGGCATTCAGGCTATACTTTCTTCAATAACAGAGGGGCTGATGTCACCGTTCAGGAAATATCTAACACCAGCTTTGATGGGGTCTTAGTCAAGGTACTAGGGCAGCCCATTGTTTTAGAGCTCAAATGGAGGTCTTACTATGGAAGTTCTAGTTGATTTAGACGTGAGTCAATGGGCTCGTGTCAGAGCCAGAGCCAGCAACCAAGATTTAACTAAGCCACTTCGAGAGTCCATGGCTTACGTTGATTCTAGGACTAAGCTGAGGTTTCTCCGAGAAGTTGACCCTGATGGAAAACCTTGGGCTCCTCTCGCCCCTTCTACTCTAAAAAGGAAGAAGGGCACTATTCTGAGAGAAACTGGTCGGTTGATTAACTCCCTTACTTGGACTGTTGCCGCCGATTCAGCTGTTTACTTTACCAATGTCTTCTATAGCATTTACTTGCATTTTGGCACTAGGTTTATGCCTGCAAGACCCATATTAGGATTAAGCCAAAAAGACATTGAAACAATCAAATCATTTTTTCTTAGAGATATAGGGCTGTAGTTATTTACTCGGTAAGCCTTGTTATTAAAACTTGAGTATAGTAATCATCTAATATACTTGGTCTTGTGAATGTTTCATTCACAGGAGTGTTCATTTTAGCTTCTGCTCCTAAGCCTCTTCCACTCGCATAACCCAGCTTTATTGTTTGTTCAAAATAAAAAATATCTTCGTCAGAGTCTACCGCAACAGAGGCAAACACCCATCCAAATTGAGTAACAGCAGCTGTTGCTTCATTTTCAGCTTGAAGAGAAGAACCCATCCATTCGTTATTAACAGTGGATTGACTGTTTACTTCTCTTCTTATTCTGACAACGCTAGCATCATTATGGATGCTAGGAAATTTAGCTATTATGTTGTAAGTTCCTTTTTTAAGTACAATACTTCCATCGCTACGTAAAGAACAAAAATCAATATTATCGGGTTTTATGTTGTTTAATTTTCTTCTGTGCCAGTAGTTTACACGATGAAGATATCTTGTTCCTTGAGGTGTGTCCTTCCTTTCTCCTCGTCCAGGTCTACTAGGTTGAGGATAAACTCCTCCGTCATAAACCTCAGAAACAACCACAGATTCTATTTTGAAAACAGGAGGATGGCTTAGGTCTAACACATCGACATCGTCATCTAAAGGAACTAAAGCCTCTTCTAATCCATCCATATCTTCATCAGTAGAGTCAGTTCCCTGGTCAAAATCCTCTGTCGTCACCAATTCAGGAAGGCCGATTCTTCTTCCGTTTGACACAAAGGAGACACTGTCGGGGGAGATTTCGATGTAGGAATTTTGGTACCCGAGGACTATCTTACCGTCGTTTTCTATCTGGAAGATGTTATTCAGCCGAGACAGTGATTCTGACGCATTACCCGACTGTAGCTGTGAATTAACTATTGTTTCGACGAGCTTTTTCATATGCCTGTCTCTCCTGTTCTTTAGCCCACTCTACTACCTGTAGCATTTGGTCCATTTCGTAAAGGCTTACATCTTTCCACTTCTCTATATCAGCAAAGGAACCGGTCAAGATGTAAACCACTTTCAACCACTCGATTTTACTGACGTTCTCTAAACGAGATGCGCGGCGGAGGAAGAAAGGTCTCCACCGCATTGTTTATAACCTCCATCGCATATTCACAGCGGTCAACCTTGCCATTGGCTGATCTACTAGAAAGTTCTTGGACAGTAACCTCTGTCTTGTCTCCCCACTGGTAAATCATGGCCTGAGCAGTCAGATAGATGAACATCTCATCATCCCTAAACTGAACTAACTGCTGTTTTTGACGGAAGGAAAGCCTTCTTAGCCCTATGTCAATATGCTCAAACTTTCCCGTCTTTTGGTTGACTAGCGGGACATCATGCAATAACAAAGACCCGTCAGACTCGTTGTAGGTGTAATCAATATCTAACTCAGGAATCATATGGGGGTTCTGCTGCTGTAGGTGAAACGACAAGTGACATAAGCGCCATCATTGCTGGTTTTGTTCAGCCCTGGAAGAACGAGAGACGCCATCTCAAGCCCTCCTAAAGTCCAAGTCAAAGTACCCATTTGGTACACCGCCGTGATTTCGGAGCGAACTGTCCCAAATGTTGGGTTACTGTTAAAAAAATTATTCAATCGAACCACTTGAGGGTTGCTATAGAGGGTTGTGCAAGTTATCGGGTTGAATCTAATCGGACCTTTCAGAAATGTGATCAGTCCAGTGTTGGGGTTGAACACTTCCCCTCCTTGAGGAGTTTCGGCTTCTATTTCCGACACCGTTGCCCAAGTAACATCAGACAGTCCCTCTATGATAAAACTTCCCGCCGATTGAGTGAAGAGTTGGGTTTTTGTCATATTGCTATTACAGTTTCATTTATCACGCTTACTGTAATTGATTCTACTGTGTAAACTGGCCTGACTTTTATTTCCATTACTATTTCATAAAGACTACTAGACTCTTTAATCGATACAGAATAGGCTTCTTGGATGTTTCTTCCTGATAGCATCCCAGCATTGTATGCGTCTTGCATTACTGATGTTGTTGCTGCCAGTAATGAGGCCGTAGTTTGACCACGAGGGTCTAACGGTTCCTGAATAAATCTAGCCATAGTATTCCTTAACTCTTCAACTATGGCATTCAAAACTAGGCGGGTATTTATGAATTGAAATTTTGAATCTGTCGCCAAGGTTCTACTTCCCCAGAAACAATAACCCGCATTTTTAACTTGCGTCACAAAATTTACCTTTGCTAATTGTAGCGCAGTGTATTCAGTTTCTAAGCTGATTAGTCCTGTTATTGAACTAGCCCCTGTTAATGGATAGGAAACTCCGGCTGGAGGTTGAGCTATTCCTTCTAGTCCCGTAGCTACTATTACGGTAGCAGCGGCCAGCGACGCTAAAGGAATTGAAAGAGTTTTTTGGGAATCGTCTGGATCGGGATATGTAGCCTTTCCATAATAAAAAGCCGAGTTTCCAAACTTTGATGAATTATAAACTTGAGCTTCTTTTATTGCGTCACTAGCAGAGCCAGCACTTGAATTTATGAATAGTAGCCAAGATTTTTTCTTGCATAATTCATCTAGAGCTTGAAAGACCTTTGTCTTCTCATTTATATTTTCAGTGGGATCTTGTGTAATCATCAAGGAAAACTCAGGGTATAGTAAGATTCCTGGTTGGATGTAGTTACTCCGATTGTCTAGCAAGGCGTTTTTTGCCGCTGTAAGATGTGCTAATTTTTTAGCTTCGTCACTTCCAGATGCGTTTGTGTCTATTGCTTGCACAAAGTAAACTCTAGCACTATTTCCTGTTACAGCAAAAATCCCATATAGGGCATGGGTCAAGGTGTCTGAAGCTCCAGAAGGGATATCAGATATTCCGCTAAGTAAAACAGGAGTGTTGTGATTTTCGGCATTCCCGCCAGAACTATGACCCAAGACATAGATGTCTCTCACTGCATTTGGGTCTATCAATGCAGAGGCTGAACTTCCCGCAACTACTTCGATCTTTACTCCCAGTACCATGGCATTCTAGGTATACGTCTCTCCATATATTACTCCCACCTCCCTATAACCAATAAAAAACCACCGGCAGAAGCCGATGGTTGTACAAGCGCTGTTATGAAGGGATCAGAATACCCCTTCCTCTATTTCAACTGGAGAAAGAGTGGATAGCCACTCGTACATTTCCATTATTTGGTCGTCGCTTAAGTTCTGGCGGGAAGTAATTCCATCAAACCGTTTAGCGGTTTCTTCCCTGCATCGTTGGGCAGTCCAACCTAGCCGGTGTAGCAGATTGTTCATTTCTATTAAAACCTCACGCATGGGGTGCTCTAGTATCCAATCCCCTTTCTTTGGACTTACGGTAATTGCTCCTCCGTTGGAATGACGAGGGGCTCCACCATATTGCTGCTTGCGAGCTTGCCGTTCTAAGTAGTCCTGTTTAGCCTTGTGCTCTGACTGTCGTTGACTAATCTGAATAGAGCTTAATTCAGCTGCTGTTATTTTCTCGGGATTGGGGGGAGCCATAGACTCGCCAGTCAGCAGCTGATTAACAGTGTTGGCTAATTCAAAGATGTCTCGCCCTGGATCCCAATTTGGAAGGATAGGGACTTCATTGATGTCAAACATTGCACAGAGGGCATTTCCTACACTCCCATCTTCTTTTTCTACTAACCGCGCTCCTATGATTAACGGTTCTTTGATATTCTGTCCCAATGATTCTATAGCTAAGAGTGCTCCCCTCATCCAGACAGTAGAGAAGGCAGTTTGGATATAGTAAAAGCCTTTTGCCTCTTCTCCCTTGATGGCTATTCTTAGCTTCAAAACCGGTTTGTTGTTGTAAAACCCCACATAGTAGGAAATAAATTCTAACCGGCATGTGATGCAGCGAAGGGGGTTCCCTTGAAAGTCTTGGATGGTAACCTCTTTCTTATTGTTGTGATCGTAGACTACCCACGTCCCATTTTTGCCACTTACTGAGATTATCCCTCTTGAGTTGTCTGGCAGCGCGCGAAACCCTAGTGCCGAAAAATCGGTGTTTACTGAAAAATCCATTGTTGAATTCACTTTATTACCTGTTCCTCTCTATAGTACTGTACTCTACAGTACTTTGACAACCCTAAGCAAAAAAAAACCGGCACTAGGCCGGAGAGAGCTAACACCGTGATGGGATGAAGTCTATTTGACCCTGGAATTTGCCCATTCGCAATACTTGTCTGATGCGTAATCGGTCGCTTTCTCTTTTGTAGCTTCTAATAGCTCTTTTTGTTGCCTTGCCGGGATGTTCTGTGGGTACTTCCCTGTGAACATGGCTAGTTTCTTTTCCGCAAAGATTATGTCATCGTCTGGATTTTGATCAGCAAACACAACTGACTCTATGGAAAACACGTAAACTACTCCAAACTTTTTGGTGGGGTCTTTGGCATGCACCACTGAGATTATTTTGTCTTTCATCAGTTTCTTTGATAATATGCTCTTCAGCGTGTGCTGGTTCTCTTTGTTTAAGCGGAGTGTGCTTATATTATCCTTGGTTACCAACTCAAGGAAACATCCGGCTTTTGGCTTGTACTGTAGTTTTGGAGATGACATTTTTTTATTTAATACACGTTATTGCGGATATTGACATCTTAACATTTCTCACCTGTATTAACAGTGTCGTTAATAACACTCTGGTTTTAACCTTTTATTAACGAAATCATAGCTGTTTCGTTAATAAGTGAGAATGCTTAATATGTCCTCTTGTTTCTATACTACTGTAGAATACAGTCATTTGTCAAGGTAAGAGACTATTGAATCTTTTGAGTATCTCCTGTGTCCTTGTTCCGTCCGGTAGGCGTAGATCTTGCGACTGTCTGACCATCTGGCCAAGGTCCGAGTGCTAAACCCAAATTCATCTTGTGCTTGCTTCGGGGTGAGGTAAATGGTTTTCCTGTTTTCGATGGCAGGGGAAGCGTAGGGTACTTGTAATCTGACAAAGGCTTCCGTGGCAGGGTCGGACAAGTAACAGTCCCCTTTACCCAGTAGCTGATTACTCCGAATGGATTGACCTGCGGCATCCTCTCCATCCTGTCTATTGGTCGTCTTCAGTATCACACGCACAGGGAGGTTGCTCTTTATCCCAGATGACAAGCAATCAGTTGTAGTCTTTTGGGTGAAACCAATGTAATGAATGTCCGCAGCTCTTCCTTTCCTGGTTATTTGTGCGATCGCTGCATTCCCATATTTTTTGATGTCCTTGTCAGAGGAAGCGGTGACATCTGGAATCTCATCATGGAGGATGAACAGCGCTGGCAGCGGTTCCTCTGATTGGGCGTTATAACTGGCCAGGTCTGTACATCCTGCCTCTGCTATCAGCCGATACCGGTTTTCCATTTCTTTCTCGATGTTCCGAAAAAGTGCGATCGCTTCTTCCGGACTTTTAGCTGTCGGTTCCCACAGTCGGGTTCCCATGGAATCAGCGAAAGCAAAATCGACTTGCTTCGTGTCAATAAACACCAGCTGGACCTCCTCCTCTGAATACCAGTCGGTGAGGCTTAACACTATGGTTTTAGCTAGCTCCGACTTCCCGCAGCCGGTGCATCCCGCTGCCAGCAGGTGAGGACTGGATGAGTTGGAAAAGTCCACCGTCCTCGGACTCCCTGACAGGTCATATCCAATCATCGCACAAAGACCCTCTGGTTTCTCTTCTGTCCGATATTCGGGAAAAGTGCGATCGCTTTTTGCTATGTCAATGCACACACCTTCCCCTGTTGTTGTAATAATGGGAGGTGAGCTCACTCCCAACCACACTTGGATATCCAGCTCGGTGTTGTTGATTGTAGATATTTTTTGGCCGGGCATTGGGGTAAATCGTAGACGGGTAAAGGTTGCCCCCGTAACCTCCCGTACAAACTCAAGATAAATCCCCAGTTCCCCCATCTTTGCTACAATCAGGTCGGCGGTCGGATTCCCTGTACTCCCTGACTCCGGGGGTGGAAATTGCTTTTCTACCAGCTCTACCTGGTGCGCTAACCGTTGGAGCTCTTCCTTCATTATCCTATGGTCTTGCTGGTTGTCGGCTTTCCGCCCCGCCCATGCTCCTCCCATGGCCAATAAAAAAGATGGGAGCGGTGCCCACCTTCCTAAGTTTTTATTCTCTTTTGCATCGATGGTGAACGGCAGCGATACCCCTGCGATCGCTGTAGTCGTTAATACCCAAGATGCGATTGTGTAGTTGATACCCATTTGTGACTCCAGTAGATTGCAACATACGTGAACGTCACCACTAGCAGCATCAGGAACAAGCTAAAGACTACATTCCAGTACCTCTCTCTTCCCTCGTAGTCCATTACCCCAAATCCTATTACCCCACCAGCGGCAACTATAAAACCTACTAGGAGAAAAACATTTGTCAGGGCGGTTGGAAGTACGGATGCCACGCAAACGTACGTCAACCCCCCACTAAATGCGACAACACATGCATTCAGCCATCCCCTGACATTGCTAGGAGGATACCAGAAGTTTTCTCTCCGGTAACGCGATCGGGACGACGGAAGTACTGGCATCCCCTCCATCTCTTCCCCAATCTCATATCCCTCACGCTTGACCGTTACCTTAGCCATGTCGGACACTCCTCCTTATCGTGACTTGGGGAGTTTGCGCTGAATCCTCAAAGTACGCCAATATCTTGGGGTCTCTCCTAAACCATTCCCCACGCACTCGGAAACATCGGAAACGCTGGTGTATTAGCTGCTCCCAGTTTCCTTCCTTCCTTCCAAGCAACTTCAGTTCCCTCGCGTTCCCTGTCTGGAGAGACGCCAGTCGCTTCTCCATGTTTGCTGTAGTGGAAAGTCCTATCTTCAAATACTCCCCATCCGTTATTAGGTATGTGATAGCCTTAGTCATTGCTTGCTTCCTCCATCTATGTGAAAATTGAAAAACCCCCAGCCGTAGCCGGGGGCGTGCATCACTAAATATTAGGCAAAACGGTCAGCTTTCTTCTTTAGTTCGCTGATTTCTTCTGACATTTCTGCCAGTCGTTGCTGGATAGATTGCATCCCTTTCTCCATTGCGTCTAAGCGTTGGTTGTTTTCCTTAGCTAAGACTACTAGCTCTCGGAGATACCACTCTTTCATATCTCCAGGTTCTGGGTTCGGCAGGAACCCATACTTGTCGTCATACCCCAGCTCTTTCATCTCGGCAGCTGTCAGGTTGTTGGTGTCGGACTGGTCGTTAATCTGTAGTTCACTCATTGTTTTACTTAGTTGGTGTTAGTTTACCTTTGCCCCAGCACTCGCCGGGGCTTCTTGGGTTAGATAGTGAATCGGGTCAAGCTATCTCTTACCGCAGAAACAGGGTCAACTCCCTTGGTAATTGAACACACTGCCAAGTATTCAATGTGGCCAATTAGCTCTAACTGATCAGCTGTGAACGTGTCTCGGATTAAGTCATCTTCGGTTAATCCACGCTCTAGCTTTATTTTCTTGGAAGTTTTTCCGAATATTTTTCGGTTAATATCATCAGAGACATTGTGGTAAACCCATTTGATGTAATTGGGTTTCAGTGACTCTTTGTTTTGTTCTATGTAAAGAGTAATAGCTTCAACAAGATTTAAGCGAATTTTCTTTCCCTTTAGCCTTGACTTGAGGATAGCCTGTTGCTCTTCTTTGTCTAACTGCTGATTAAAAGCTTGAGAAAATAGCTGATGCCAAGAAAGGTCGTTCATTGCATCAACTAGCAATTCAGCTGCCTCTAACCCTGACTTGTCTAACTTCCGAACTAACTTAGAGAAGTCAGGCAACAGCATGGCGTTTACAGCTTTAGAATGCAAAGAAGTTTTTAGCTTGAGGAATGAGAAACCCTTGCCCATCAAGGCTTTGACGTCCCTTGATGCGTTCTTGTTGAGGATTGAAAAGAAGACACATATTTGAGGCAAAGCAACAGCATAGGCGTCAAGCTCAAAACAGTAAAGTCCTTCTATTTCATAGTCTCCAATTTGAACAATTGCAATTTCGGCGTGTGGATAGTTTTGTGCCATAATAGGAATGTACTTTGAAGTTACGTTTGGGGTACTAGAGCGGTGGGGGAGGATAGTGTCTCCGCCGCTCACTTCTATATTATAGCACTTTGATTTACAGTTGTCCGGAAAGAAAAAATATACTATAATAGTAGAAGACAAGCACAATATGGGATTTAATCCTGTAGAGAACAGCCGTAATAAGAGTGGCTTACTACGGCTGTTCCTTTCCGTATTTAGGGATGATGACCTTGGTTCACCGTTGTCCGGATAGATAGAGAAATCCTTCTGTGAGAAGGTATGCTATAATATAGCCATTGATTAACTTTTTCAGACCGTCCTAAGCTTGCTCCCATACTTAGGCACCCACTGACCAATCTCTTCACGGTCAGTTTTTTTTTGGATTGATAGAATAAAAAAGTTTCTGATTGAATTCATCACCAGTCTTTTGTGACAACTCGTTAATCGTGAGATGAGTTGGGCGGTCCAGGGGTTGCTTCCTTGAACCGCCTTTTATTGTCAATAGCTTCTCTTATTGCAAGAACCCTCGAAAAAACCTTCACAGGCCAAGAAGCAGACATAGAGAGGAGTTGCCATATTCTCTGAGAATGATAGTGGCGACGTTTTCCATTAATATAATAGGTAATGAAAAACGTAACCACATCCAAACTAAAACGTAACCACACGTAAAAGGGTTATTCAATCCACAAAATCATCAGCACGACCAATATCAAAGAGATGTTGTTGAAGGAGATACCCCTCTAACTCCCATATCTTGTCGAGGAGCTGGTTGTTGGCCACGCGCTTGCCTGCCTCCTCGTTAAAAGCGGTTGTATCAACGCAAGCCCCTTGTCCCGTGATAATGAACCCGTTAGGCAATTGGCAGACCGCCACGACGATTTTAGGAGGGACTCCGTAGATTTCGTAGGTAAGGGCGGAACGGTCGAAAATATCTTGAACGTGATCGGGGGTAATCCCTGCCATGGTAGTATTGTTCAAAAACGCTTACCCCTATGGTTACACCACTGGTTAGAGTAGTCTCTGTCTTGTCGGAAACAGATGGGACTCCTGCCGTCAACAAGAAAATTTACTTTACACCACTGGAAGGCAGTTACAGTGACAATACTCAATGGCTAACCAATCCGATCAAAGTAGTCAGTGACGAAGATGGAAGGATAGAGGTCAACCTGGCAGCTAATCAGCTACATTTGAGCTACTACGAGACTCAGTTGCCTGACGGTAGCCATTTCGTGTTTTCAATGCCTAGAAGTTCAGTTAATGGGGAATTCATGGAATTATCTACGCTTCGCCTTTCTGCTCATTTAGCTTGCCTGCCAGAGTACAACACGATCGACCTAGTCAAGCAGGTAGTAGGAGATCAGTACATTACCAAGAGTGAGGCGGCTGAGGCTGCTGGAGTAAAAGGAGGTTTTCCTATACTCAATGAAAAGCTCCAGGTTGATATCTCAGTTATTCCTGTTCAAGAAATTAGTGAGGAACTAGCTAATAACGTAGCCACGTTGATCGAGTTTCCTCTTCAGTATGATCCGAACAATCCTGAGACTACTCAGAACGGTTGGATTAGTAAGTTTCAGTCCGATGCTGTCTATACCCCTTTATCTTTCAGCACAAATAAATTTGACCCTACCAACGAGATAACTATTGATGTTTCAAAAGACTATTGGGTTAATGGGACAACCCTGATGTCATATGTAGAACAACAAATGACAGCTGTTACCGAACAAGCTATTTCATTGTCTACGGCCAACTCTCTGTATGTGACCCAGGATTCCTTTTACCTTCCAGATAGGCCAGAACGAAAAGAAGGATGGGTCAAGGGAAGTACTTTAGAAGAAGTTATTACTTCTATAAGGACAGAAAATATCAATTTGTTTATTTCCAATAATAGTAGAGGTGATTTTGCTTTAAAGGAAGATGTCGAACAAAGTTTAAATGACTACTTAACAGTAGAGCAACTGCTAACAACTTTCCCTAAAATAAATCAGGTTCCTCCACTTGTCTCAGAAGGAGCTAACAAAATAGACCCTAGTTATCTTCCAGATGATTTACTGCATACCTCTATTATCTATGATGCTGCTGACAACGCAGACCCTTCTAACTTGATGAGTTATGCCTCTACAGAGCATTATGTAGAAGAAAAGTTGAAGGCAGTAGAAACCGATGGAGGGCAAACCGTTGATATGACGGAGTACCTCTTAAAAACAGATGCAGACAATAAATATCTCATCGCAAGTGATTTAAATACTAAGCTAACGGACTCAAACATCGTTCCTGTTCTTGATGGAGATGGGCATGTAAAAATAAGTGATCTTCCTGACATAACAGAAGACCATTTAGATTCATTGTTTTTGGATAAGCTACTCAAAAACAGCAACCTTTACAAGCTACCTGATGACGCTATTCCTGAGGATAGTCTAGAAGGAGATGGAGATGTTTTGACCTATCAAGCTTCTCGTGTGTTGTTTGCGCCTCTTTCTACAAGTGTTCAATTAGATCCAAACACTCAACGAATTCCTGTAGGTAGTTTACCAGACAAGAATATAATGGAAGGGGATTTACTCCCTTATCTAAGTAGTCACAAATATTTGAAAGAAGATTCTCAAAGTATTGTTGGGATCAAATCAGTTATAGACAATCTAGAAACCAATTTTGCGGCAATAGATAATGTAACAAAAACAATCTCGGATTCTGTTATCCCAGACTTGAGCGCCAATTATGCTGCACTTACGAGTGGGAAAATAGAAGAAACCCAAATCCCTGACTTAAGCGGTAAATACGCAGCTTTAACAGTCGATGACACTATTGCCATAGAGGCCATCCCCAATTTAGAGGAAAAATACGCACTTATCACAGATGGCAAAATAAAGGAAAGTTTGCTCCCCGATGATTTGGTAAGGTCAAGTAATGCTATTGACACTTCTCAGTTTTACTCTAAGACAGAAATAGATGCTAAATTTGCGTCTCTTCAGTCACCCAGGTATAAGACGAAGGAAATTGACAGCAATTACACGATAAAAGCTGATGACCACAGTTATGTTCTCTATGTGGTGTCTGACAATGTGACTATAGGCTTTGATGCCCCGACTTCAGTAGTTCCAGAAGGGACTTGGGTATCGATCATTAATGCTTCCCAAACAGAGATTACACTGAACTCAAATGCCTTTAGTAGAGGTAAACCTTACATCCTTAACACTGGATATACTCAAGCGTCCTTTGTTGTTGTTCAGGATAAATGGATTGAAATAGGGGTGGTAGTCTGATGTTATTAGGTCAAGGCAGCGTTTTTGCTCATGAGGTCCGTAAACCTTATATGGATGAAAACCATTATCAAAAGATTGATTTCTACAGAACTCCCCCCAGTCTCCTCCAAAATGCGGACAAAGGTACTTGTCGCATATTAGATGGAGGGAATACTGTTCATCTGCAAGGAGATATAGGGGTCGAGATACTACTCACAAACCGGCAAATCGATATTAACCCTTTAACTGTAATTCGGTTTGATTTTTGGAGTTCAAATCCTCCGGAACCAAAACTTTATCCAGGGGATCAACCTCAGAATAAACAAGAACTAGATCTGGCTGCGATAGCAGTAGGTACAGGCATTATTTATCAAGCTCTTCTTCAGGTTTATGGATGTGGAGAAAGAATAGGTATTAATAACAAATATGGGAGTCCTGGGGGCTCTAGTATTCTTAGAGGCAATAAGACATACCGATATGCAAATACTATTGACAGACTGGATAAAGTAGGCTCTTGGGTTAACTATGAATGGGTAGTGTTATCTGGGTCAACAAATAGAGGAAAGCAAGACAAGTTGTTTTTACTAGCTCGACATTATGGGATGAACAAAGCTGATGTAAAATTTAGAAACATTGAAATTTACAGAGACAAAGACCTCAAGTATTTCTCAGGCTATATTGGGAAATATACTGAACAAGATAAATATCCAACTGGAGACCCTCCACGGTATAATCCCACAGATGGAAAGTCAAGTGATTTATTTTATGGGTTAAAAGTCGCAGGAAATTCATGGAAAATACTTGAGTTATCCTCGTCTTTTGTAGTAAATAGATTGACTTATTGTGAATTTTGGTACAAGGTGCCAGTCTTGGGAGAGGCGCATGCCGTTGGTTTTTTTGAATCAGGCAAAGATGGTATTTCAGTTATAGGATTGGGAACCAAAAGGGAGTTTAGAGCTACTTCTAGCGATTTTGGGAAGAAAGTGATCAGGATTTATGGAGATGAAGAACTAGAGGCTCCTGTTGATGTGTTTGGAAGATATGATAAATTTCACTTTCAATGGGTAAAACAAAGGATTTATTTGGGGAATGTTGAAGCTTTCAAATATAGAGAACTGGCTTATTTTGCGGTAGCTTCAGATGATGATGCTGAGAGAAAGTCAGAAACGGTGATGACCAACCTGAAAATTAGGGAGATGAAGGTTGATCAGTTGGCACCAGCCGATACTCCCTACTTGTTTTGTACAAAAAGGGGAGTAGGAACTGATGGGCGAGTAAAAAGAGAACAAGGGGATTTCGTCTACCAATGGAAATCTTCCCAGTCTTCTTTTGCCCTGAATACCGATATTCCCATTCCTGACTCCGAAGATGGTGAACGTTTTACTGGACCAGCTTACCATCCAGTTTCAGCAACCCAAGGATTGACCTTCCCCTATATCCAGTACCCAGGGATTCAGCATGTTCCCAACAGTTTGCTGCAAAGTCCTATGGAGCATTGGGAGGAGTTTGATGAGCTTCACTACGCCTGTTGGATGGTGCTGGATTTGCGTGCCCATAGCGATCAGGGTAAAGAGGGAACTCTGTTCAATATCCAAGGGGATGGCAATGTTGGAGGCAAACCAGACTACATTCGGGTGTACACCAAGGCCGATCGCCTGCACTACAAGCATTCTGGAAAGGACTTCAGTGCTGACATTAGAGATCACTTAGGCTTGGCTCTTGTCAACATTGTTGCGGATGATGATGGAGTTCACCTCCTTGTCAATGGGCACATAGTGGGAGAGGAAGGGGTTGAGTCTTTGCTTCCCCATGCCAGCGATAATTACTCGCTTACCCTCTTGTCGGACAAAGACGGAGGAAGAGAGCACCCTTCTGAGGTCTTCTTGTTCCACCTCAGTGTATCTCATCCTGATCTTTCGTCAATCGAAGTGATCAGCCACTGGTACATGGAACATTTTGGAATTGGTTAACTTCTGTCTAAAAAATCCCTGCGAGGGCAGGGAAATGGCTTAACTATAACGCTATAAATCTATAGTGCTATAAATAGTTTGGCGTAGATCGATGGCTATTAGTCACTCTGTGGAAGGCTTTCAGGCATTCATTAAGAAAATAAACAAAATCTTTTTGTAACAAAAATGACAATTATAATGATCGTACCAATTACGGCATTAGGTACGGCATGGAATTACCAAAAAATCTAAGGGCGAAAGCCCCTAGATTCTATCTATGGGGATGAGCTCGCAAGGAATTTATTCCCTAAACCTCTTTTTGGTTTGAGACATATAGCTTTATCGTCTCCAGAGAAGCCCCTCCTACTGTAGAAAGAAAGTAGGAATTAGTCCACAGGGTAGGTAACCTACTTTTTAGCTTTGGAAATGAGGAGCGTAGATACCGGCTAGTCGCCCCTTTTAATCTCTTCACTACCTTGTGAATTCCAAATTGAGGGTCACACTCACAAAGTAAATGGACGTGGTCGGGCATCACCTCCAATTCAATGATTTCAACCTGGATCTCCTCTGCTATTTGGTAGAGGAGTTCTTTTAGCTTCTGTTCCACTTCTCCTACCAGTACGCGCCTGCGGTACTTTGGGCACCAAACTACATGGTACTTGCAGGAATAGACAATATTTTTATTGTGTTTGTAATTATTATCCATTTACCCTTGACATTAGATAGTTTATACCTATATAATGTAAGGTAGGTCGAAGCAAGATGTCAAGGAGGCATTCATATGTTGGTGATGGAGTTCAAGGCTGTCCTAAAAAAGCCTCAAGAATTAGCAATAAATGAAGCCATTAGAACAGCCCGCTTTGTTAGAAACAAGGTGCTCCGATTCTGGATGGATAATCGCGGGATCGGGAAGAAAGAACTCTATCGCTACAACACCCAGTTAAGAGATGAATTTGAGTTCGTAAAGCATCTTAACAGTCAAGCTTGTCAAGCTTCTGTCGAGAATGTAGAGCGTTCCATCAAACGATTCTTTGACAATTGCAAGAAAAAGGTTCCTGGAAAGAAGGGATACCCTAAGTTCAAAAAGCATTCCAGATCGGTGGAATATAAGCAATCTGGATGGAAATTACTACCAGACAAGAAAGCTGTTAAATTCACCGACAAAAAAGGGATAGGTCAAGTCAAGCTTAAAGGTACTTGGGACTTGTGGCTCGTAGACCAGAAACTCATAAAGCGGGTTCGTATAGTCCAAAGAGCTGATGGTTACTACGTTCAGTTTTGCGTAAAGATTAATAATAAAACTGAGCCATTACAAGCCACTGGCTGTAATGTAGGTCTAGATGTTGGGCTAAAAGAGTTCTACACGGACTCCGATGGATATGCAGAACCTAATCCTAGATTTTATAGAAAAGGCGAGAAACGCTTAAAGTTTTATCAACGTCGAGTTTCCCGGAAGAAAAAAGGCTCCGCTAACCGCAAGAAAGCCATCAATAAATTAGGTAGACAACACCTCAAGATAAGTAGGCAGCGTGAAGAACATGCGAAGAGAGTCGCACGTTGCGTAATCCGGTCTAACGACTTGGTCGCCTATGAAGACTTGAGGGTGAAGAACCTGGTTAAAAACCATTGTCTAGCTAAATCTATTAATGATGCAGGTTGGTATCAATTCCGGAAATGGTTAGAGTATTTTGGCGAAAAGTTTGGGCGAATTACTGTTGCAGTAAATCCAGCCTATACTAGCCAAACCTGCTCAAATTGCGGTGCGATAGTGAAGAAGTCACTGTCAACTCGAACCCATGTTTGTGAATGTGGATGTGAGTTAGACAGAGACCATAACGCCGCAATAAACATCTTAACGAGAGCCTTGAGTACGGTGGGGCACACCGGAACTAAAATCAACGCTTGGGGAGATTTGTCCTCTACTCTTTCTGGCTCCGGCTTGATCGAGCAAGACGGGTCTGTGAACCAAGAATCCCCCGGCTTATAGCCGTGGGGAGTGTCAAAGGACGATTTCTTTAACTTAGGACCGACAGACCTGTTCAGAGGGAATCTCTTTGCTGATAACGGGAATGGACCGGACACTTACATTCCAGGGGCAGGCGATATCCTAGCAGTGCCAATAGGTGACAACTTGATCGAAAGCAATAGAGTGATATCCATTGGAAATGGTGCTACCTTTGTCTTTCAAGATAACGGAGATTTCACCTTCAACCCAAATGGAGCATACGACTCTTTAGCACCGGGAGAAGAAGCATCTCCCATAACTTTCCTCTACACATATTTTGATGAAGATGAAAATCCACTTGTTAGTTCGGCGAGAATTACTCTACAAGTGATTGGGGAAGCTGCGACTGCTCCAATAGCTCAGAGTGATGTCTTTAGCATTGCAGAAGATGGCCAAGTATTTGCCAGTCTTTTTGACGACAACGGGAACGGAAGAGATGAAGGGGATGGACCTCTGACCCCAACTTACGGGAGTAGATGAGGTTTTACATTAAGTCACGGCGGAGGCAAAGCATTCCATCCTCATCATGCCAAAGTGGTCCTTTGACTCCGGTTTGTAGTTCAGCTATCAAGGTGCGGTACGCAACTCCTATTAATGCAGCATTAAGCCCTGGGTAAGTATTTGCCTTTACCTGAAGTCCATTCGGTGGAACTCGCACAGTTTTCTTTTCTGGCATTTGTCCCGTTAACGCTTTGCGGAGCTCTGCCGCTCGTTGCCCAATTCGCTGATTGGAGATGGGACAATCAACAATCCCATTGGCTGCTAGCCATTCCCCAACACAATGAGGTGGATTTGTGGCAGATACCCGGGACAACTCTTCCGCTAGTATCTGCATCCCTGGAAGGAAATCTAGAAACGACTCTACTGGGTTTACCTTCTCCCCAAACAACTGATCCGCCATGTCAATTAGCTTTGAGGCAGTGTAAGCTTGCTGCAACTCAATCGCTCTTGTCAACTGCTTATTATTCTTTGTATACCGTATTTGATATATTCCTACTCCCGCATATCCTTCTGGATCTAAAACTGAAATCTGTTGCACTCCGCCTTTCGTTTCTCCAAAAATTTGAGCCACCTTGTACTCTTCTCCCAGTAAGGCTTTGAAGCTTTTAGACTCCAAAATTTGAGCCACCCTGTAGTGATGAGATAAAAGGTAATTTCTGGCCGTTCCACGTTGAGAACATTTGTAGTTTGACTTACCTGGCATTTTGTACATTTCCAAGTTGATGCCAGGGATAATCACTTGTGGTGCGACGTATTCGGAAAAATCTTGATTGTTCTTGCTGTTCATGTTAGTATTAACTTATGTTCGGTTTTTTGAACCTAGAGAGCGGCTACCTTTGCACGGGATGAGCCGCTTTCTGCATTTATTATAGCGCAGTGGTGAACAGTATTGTGTACAAAAAGAAAAACCCCCGGTGGAGAGCCAGGGGTTTTTCTTTGGTCAGTTAGGAGAGATTAGAGGTAATGGTCTCCATAATCTTCAATGTGTTCCCATTCAGTCTCTTGTGAAAAAATGACTTGGTTAGCATCTTGAAGAGACATTCTAATACTGTAAACTTCCTCGTTGGTTACGTCCGTCTGGAACAGGTTGATGGCTGATGGTAAATCTGCTCGTAGTTTTTTAAACAGCTGCATGGGGTTTTCCTTGGGGGGTAAATCAATGAATTTCTTGACATCTTCAAACCACTGGTGTTGAATCACAAGGCTGTACTTCACCAGGTATTTGTTCACAGGGTAGACCTTTTTCCGGTCATCCCAATCGTACTTGTCAAAATCAACCTGAGGCATGTCTGCTGCATACCCAATAGATTCTATGAAATTCCGCAATTCGTTGACATAGCGTACCCAGTGCCCACATTGCCTCTTGTTTTCATCAGTTATCCAACCTAGACGTTGGTTGTCTTTTTTTAGTTTCTTGTTCTCTTTAATGAGTTCTTGAATTTGTTCTGGTGTCATGTCTTTCTTCCTTATTAGTCGTGATCAGGTGTCGAAAGGATGCTAATGAGTTCGGATGGCTCTCCTGTCAGTTAGTCCATCTTGGAGGCTAAATTACTAAAGTGCCATGAGTTTGTTTTAGTGTGTCTACAACTAGGGGAGAAAGTTTGATTTCGTTTACTTGATGCCATCCATCGTTTATAAAAATATATTCTCCTACAGATGGTTTTAGTAGTGTAGTAGTGACTCCTACAGAGATTGATTCTCCAGAAAGTGCATTTCTACTTTCTACCTCCCATTTTAAAGAGTCGGGGGAAGGCATACTTAAAGTGACATAGACTACCCCATCGACATCTTCTTCTTCCATTAAAGAGGTGTCCATGTCTGCATCAAATATTTCAACGCTTTCGACGAAATATGAATAACATGATTTTAATGTTATTTCTTGATTTTTAACTGGGACACCAAATTTGGTTTTCCATTTTCCTAGTTTTTTGGAGTTACAATCTGTCTGATATATTACCCAAGTAGTCTCGTTCATTTTCTTTTCCTTTGATTTTGTCTTAGTCGTGGTCAGGTGTAGAGAGTATGCTCAGGAGTTCGGCCTCTAGCTCTTCAATATGCTTAAGCTGTAGCTTACTTGTTTCTTCTTTTTGTTCCAATTCGTAGATGGGAAGAAGAACCCTTACTTGGACTGCAACAGGAGAACCCCGAAGGATTATCCCCAGTCGGATTGCTCCTTGGCTAGTCCAATAGGGTTTCCGTAAATGGCGGACGCCATCGGAAACAAACTCATGACGAAATTTCTTGTAGGTGTCAATTATGTCGGCTTCTGATACCTCGTAATATGCAGCGACTTGAGACGTGGACCACTTGTCATCCCTTTTCTCCGCATGGTCTAGAATTAACCGAGCTGCTTTGTAGTTATACAGCATGAGGGGAGTAATCTCAAGACCCTCCGATAACGCACGAAAGTATTTTTCTTGAATGTTAGAGAGTGTTGGTGTTAACATATTGACATTTGCTGTATTTTTGTGATAGAGGGGGAATCTGTAGGTGGATTCCCCTTCTCTTTCTTAGTATACTACTTTAGAGTGCAGTGGTCAGGAAAAATCAGAGTTCAAAATGACCTTTTTTTGCCGATTCAATCATCATTTTCCCAGTAGCTCCCAAACCGTATAAGGAAGAGGCTCCTAGTGCTATTTTCCAGGTTAAACTCTCCATCTTTGGAATAGCAGTAAGTACAGCAAGAGAGCAACCGAGAGACAAACCATAAGAGATCCATAGTATGACTTTGAGTAGGGTAGAGGTTTTCATGTTTGCAACATTTTGACTGTTTCTATTTTATTCTACTACTTCAGTCTACAGTTGTCAACAGTAAAACAAAAGAAACCCCCAGCCGTAGCCAGGGGTCCCAGTTTAGGGAACTAATCCAATGTTCCTTTATTCTAGGCTTTGCCGCAGTCAATGACTTTAACCGGACCTCGGCCTGGATTGTCCCGTTCAAATTGGTCAGCTATCCTGTCGATGCGAGATGGAGAAGCTTCTACTCGCTTACTGATGCCCCTTACGGAAATACTGTAGTTACGCTTGTCGGAGAAGCGAGTGGTGGTGTTTTTCCGGTGCTCCTCTTGAAATTTCTTGACATGACGATTGGATTCTCCTCGGCTAATCATGCCATCTCTTTTGATTTTCTTTGCATCACTGGGTTTGGTTACGTAGGTGCGATTTACCCGTCCGTTGGAACCTCGCGTGATGTAAGTTTCAGAGCTTTCGTCAGTGTTCTTGCGGCCAAATAGATTAAACATTAGCTGTATTTGATTAACTTACTTTCAGTATACTACTTTAATTTACAGTTGTCAAGCCAAAAAAAATATAGCCATTGTAACATGGCTATATCCTTCTCTGTGAAATAGTCCCCTTAATGCTAACTGTGGTAACATGAAAGCGCAAATATAAAGGAGACGTTTGCGCCAATCGATGAATGGACTGATGGCGTCCTGCTCGCTGGGCGCTTTTTTATAGGTCAAGCTGTGATTGCTGACAAACTGGAGGATCTGGAACAGTGTTGAGTAAGTATCCTGTCCAGTTTACAATCAAGAGCCCTCCAGCGACGGACAAAACCATGAAGAAATAAGCCGCTGCCGTCAAAACGGGAAGAGACCCGATGAACAGAATAGCCTTTGTACAGAAGATGAGGGTCTTTTCGTTTTCTTTATTCCATTCCTGGTATGTTTCTTTGAAGTTCATCATTAAGCTCCTTTTTTGTTTTGTTGACGTTTGCGCCACGAATAGTAAAAATGTGACATGCTTTTGTTCAATTCCGATTGGCTTTTCCAATGCAAGAAAGCAGGCATAAATTGGTCATCTTCTATGCAGTCATAGAAAAAATCGGGAAACCCATAAGCCTTTTGGAGAAATTGCAATGTTGGCTGAGATATGAGGATCGACCCAGGCAACAGTCCCATGACTTCCTTGTTACGAAACTTGTAGATCATCTTGAGTACCTGGCTAGCTAGTATTGAATCTCGTTCCTCGCTTAGCCAGCCGCGAGTACGGAAACAGTTGACATAAAAATGGCAATAGAGGTCACCCGTTTCATTTTGCATTTGATCCCACAAATCCCTTTCCGAAATGGCACACATCCATGCCACTAAGTCTAGATGCAGGTAAGCGTCTTTGACCTTCCCCCTGTTTGCTTCACGGAGAAAAGGGAAAGTATTTTGTGGGGTAATCCGGTTGTAGACCGCTAACAAGTTGTATTTCATGTTACTAAATTCAGCCATCAAATGTTTACCGTAGGCTAGCGTCAACCATTTGTCTAGATTGTTCATTTTGCCTATATGTGCTGTAGTGCTAGGGTAAAAGCAAATAAAAGAGAGGCCACTATCTCAATGACCTCTCAAGGGGTTAGTATCTGATCACCTCATAAGCGAACTCATGGTATTCGTAGAACTCCCCTTTTTGCAAAGCGTAGGTTTTTGAAAGGAAACAAGACTGACATCTTTCCTTGAGATAGATGGGAGGCAACTCCTTCCAATCCTCGTACCAGGCATCTGAAAAAATCCGGCGGTGCCGTTGAAAAGATTCCTCAGTCATCTGGTAAACCTTGTCTTCTCCTTCCGTTTGTTGTACGTAAGTTAGAGCAAAGCAATGACTTACGTAATCTTCCGTGTACCAGAAAAAGACTTCATGATTTACCAACAGATGCTTTTCATAGAACTTGAAAGCTGGAGGCCAACGCCCCTCTAGCCAACCAACAAAAGCCGGGTTGTTTCTTACCTGATCGAGTTTCTGGCGGGCGTTTTCGGAAAGAACGAATTTAGCGTAGTTCATGCGGAGATTAGTTGATAGGTGAAGGTGTGCTGTTCGGGAGTCGGTCCGTCTACTTGGACGTAAGTGCGCTCTAAGGTTTCGCTGGAAGTAGAACCTACCACGCAAGTTTCTGGCTCTGTATCGTCTTGCCATTCCTGATACCACTGATCGAAGCAAAGTAGATAGTGGGCTCGGCGAGACTTTGGGGTCATGGTAAAAACGCCCACTCCTGGCTCTTCAAACACCCGAACGTAAGTAATAGGCAAGTAATGATTTTTGTCTTCTGAGCACCAGGAGCAGTTCCACTCAACCGTTAGGTCTTCTCGCTCTATTTCCATTTCTTCTGGTGGTCGTTCTATGAGAGCCCAACGAGTCCATTCTTGGCACTCACGAACCGCCTGAATATCTTGGCGGGATTTGTTGGATAGCACAAACTTAGGCATAATAGGGGTACAGATCCTGTGTTCCTTTGGGTCTTAGCGGTTGCTAGATTTTCGAGGTCGTGGCAACCGCTAAATTTTTGCTACTCTTTTATTCTACTTTAGTTTACAGTAGTTGTCAAGGGTAGAATAGACTAAAACTTAAGCTTCTCTCCGTATTCGACGCTGTTAAATGACTTAATCAACTTTGAGTGTTCAAACCATAGTGGATTGAAAGAATGACAAGTTAGTAGGACTTGCTTTGCTTCCATTGACTCAATGTCTTGCCCTTCTTGAATCCACTGAACAAAAGCCTTGATTATGTTCTCAACAAATTGAGAGTAAGTAGCTGCCCTGATTTTAATACGAGGATTAGAAGTGTCTTGACTCAACAAATCGTAATGTGTTTGAATTTTGTTGATTAAGTTAGTCGCTGCATTTGATACCGCTTCCCCAACAAAAATAACACCTTCTAAGTTTTCTTGAAATCGCTCAAGAGAAAGCTGAAAATAACCTCGATTGATTCCACACTCAGAAACGTCATTTGCAGAGAGCATCCCTTGTTTAAATTCAACAACAAGAGTTTTGTTTCTTGCAGAAGTGTAAACCATGTCCAGGCTCCTTTCATTCCTGTCAGAGAACAATCGAGTATCCTGAAGCGTATACTCTGAGATATAGCCTTTTTCTCGTAGAAACCGAATGGGAAAGAACGACAACATGTTATTTATTTCTTCCCTTAGTTCATCTTCGCTAAGGCCAGAGAATTTATGATCAGTATAGGTCTGAGATGTCTTGCCCTTCGGTGCTACACGACTCGTCGGAACAATATTCGCTATCTTCATATCTATCGCCTTCTGAGTTAGATCTATGTTTGGCATTTTCAACTTCATCCTTGATGTTGTTTAGTATTTGCATTCCCCTTAATGCTGCTTCTTTCGGGAAAGCACTGATATCTGGGTGGAGGTGCCGAGCTACTTTTTTGTAGTTGCCAGCTTTTATCTCTTCCCTTGCAATTACTTCAGCGAAAGGTTTAGCTTGGGTGCAAATGAGTTCAGCGGCAGATGCAATCCGTGACTCTTCACTTTCTTCTTCTACAGGTTCGGGAACAGGTTCAGTTACTTCCTCCTTTACAGTGGGATGTTCTGGCTGTTCCTGTTGTTCCCTTACCACCATCACTTTATGGATATTGGCAAGGGCGTGCTCCCAATCTGCTGTGCTGCTCATCCGTCGGCCTGTGAGAGACCCGGGAGTACAGCATTGTTCAGCAAATACCTTCTTAGCCGGTAGTCCAGTAATCTTGGTGAATTCTGCTTTGACTCCTTCTCTTAATCTGTTGGAAGGTGTTACGTCTTCGGCAAGTATTTCGTTGATTACTGACTGAGGTACGGGGTCAGGCAGGTTTTTGAGAGCGTGAACCCAGTCCTGGATTCGCATCATTCGGCGACCGTCTAGGGAACCGGGAGCACAAGCTATGACAGCATTGCGCTTAGTAGCTGGCGCGCCAGTTAGCGCAGTGAACTTGTCTTTTAGCTTGGCTAGAGTTCCCATGTGTCTGAATGATGCAACATTGATTAACTTGCTTCTATAGTACTGTACTGTAAAGTAGATTGTCAACCCGGACAAAAATAAACCTCAGGAGAAAATCCCGAGGTTTACCTTGTATACTATGTCGCAAAAGCTATATTTCTAGCTCTTTTCTCTTCTTTAGTACAGCAGCCCAATCTGGCAAGCGAGTAATTTTGATGCCATTGCCTGAGCCCTTTATGTTGAGTTTGCACCGTGGGGCTAAGAACAAGTGACCACTATTGTCCCGTCCTCTGATGTTAACAGCTTCAAGAACTATTAAGTTACGCAATTTGTTGTCGCTACCCTGGACGTTCACGTTGGAATAAATGCCAGGGGTTATTTTGTGGTCACTGCCACAAATATTGCAGATGTCAGAGCTTGACTTAAGCTTTAGTTCTGCTCCCTCTTCAGAGAACTCCGGCCATCCAGTCACTGGAACAGCTTCCACAACAGGGGTTTCAGTCTCTTCTTCTTTAGGGAAAATGGCATCGACCACTTCATCCATTACTAATACGTTCGTTAATCCTGGGTCTGTACTGTAGCCCTCCTTGTCCCAGTTTGCGATCGCATCAAAATATCGAGACATCATTAACCGGCATGCGTCGTCATTGGTAATAAGAGAAATAGCTCCTGTTATGCCAGTCCCAGGATGAAGAGTAGGGTCATTCTTTAGCACCCATAGAGCGGCGCGATGAGTTTCAGACCCAATCCTGTCAAGCCAATCTATTCCGTCCTTGTCAGCCCCCCTAGTCGGCTCGCCTGTCAACGGGTGGAAATAAGCAGTGCTTAGCTCCTGCTCCGTTTGCTGTAACTTTTGTGGACTGTTAATCATTTCACTGGTGCGAGAGACCAGCTTGTAAATGGCTTGCCTGATTTCCTCTGCGGCTATTAGAGCAGACTGAGGGGCCATAGCCGTGTCCTCTTGAAGGCAGCCGATTAATTCAATCAATGGAAGATCAAAATAGATTATTGCCAGCTTGCGCTTCCGAATTGACTTCCCCCTTAGTAGTGGGACTAAGTGACGTAGGCTCTTATTATCTGCCGCTACTATCCCATCTGCAAATCGTTCGGCGGTAACATCTAGCGGGGTACCTTTTGTTTGTATCATTTACGCTTCTCAAATTAGTTTGTGTATACATTATACTGTAGTGGAAAGTACAAAGTCAAGGGATATGAGAAAAAAACAAAGAAGCGACAATTTATTTTCTTTTAGGATGAGCCCGGCTACGGTACGCCTTTTCAAAGCTTACTGCCACTTGTCAGGTGAAATGCAAGGGGAATTACTGGAGAGGTTGATCAAAAATTACATCAAAGAGATGGAATGGGAGGATCCTAATTTGAAGGAAGCGTTAGCGGCTTCGGTCAAATATCTGGAAATGGTGGCAAAAAGAAAAAAAAAACCAGTCAAGAATGACTGGTAGGAATAGTTGAAGGAGAAAGGCTCCTAGCTAGAACGAGCCGCACTCTTGGTGGTAGTTGAAAGCCTTGATTACCTCTCTTTTAAGCCACATTATACCGGCTTCAGATTTTACCGAGTGATTGTAGGCGTCAGCCACTGTTTGGCCTGTCTCTTGCGCGATCGCTTCAAACAGTTTCCCCGCTTCTTCGGTGCTTGCCCATTTCCGAAAAGCTAACTGAGCCGGAGGGTCGGTGGTAAGGAAAGCATTTGAAATGGAGTACTGAGCATAACTGATCTCAGCTGAGGAAAGACCGCTAGAAAGAAGGCAGTAATCCCTAGGGATTATGCTGCTGCGAACCCTGCGCTCTTTCTTGGAAAGCTGAGGGGGCTTTGTCTGAATTATCTCTTCAACGATGTCAGGACTGTATTGAACCAGTGTGCCATGTTGGCGAGCAATTCCCCTGTCTATCGCTTTTTGTGTAACAAACCATTGATCATATCCAGATTGGTTTTTTTCTCGGAATTGATACTCTAGCTGATAGTGAAGAATGTCGTTAATTTCTTTTGCTGTCCTTTTTCCAAGCTCTAGGGAAGACCTTCGCATTTCCTTGATAGTCTCCCACTTTGTTGAGCTTTCAAATTTCGCCCGTTCTGCCAGCTTGCTAGCTAAGGCGATATCCCACTTTCCTTCCCTGGTCTTCTGTTCTCCCTCCGGAGTTAGGTGCCAGCTCCGATTTTTCCAGAACTGAAAACCATAAAAACTGAGCAATCGTTGACACTCTCTTACCTTCAAAGGTTCAAAGTTTTCAGCATCTTGCTTTTGGAGGATCTTGTTGACTTCATCCGTCAGTTCACTCACTCCAATAAAATAATGCTCAAAATTACTGGAACGTAGATGCCATTCTGTATCCTCTGATCCAGGCTCTCGTTTTAATTCTAAAACAGGACGCTCTTCTACCTCTGCCTCTACCTCTACCTCTGCCTCTACCTCTACCTCTGCCTCTACCTCTACCTCTGCCTCTACCTCTACTGTTTCAGAGGTTTCTTCCGGGACTGCATCTAAGCCTGCAATAACGGAAGCGCGGAAGTCTTCCCATTCGTTGATCGCAAAACGGGGAATTACTAGTTTGCAGCGATCGGGATCCCACTTGAACCTTCCTCCATTGAGATCAGCGGGGCCACCGATCAACTTGAATGTAGGAGGCATGAACAACCATCGTTCTACTTCCTCTACAGAGATGCGTTCGCCATTGGCGCTCATGCTCGGAAGGTCGGTGTTTGCTGTCACCATTTCACAATGAGGTGAAGCGAAATAAGCATCTGCTACACTGGGATGACACCAAACGGTCTGTGTTTCTTCATCTGTCAAGAAAGCTCGAACGTTCAATTCATCTAAAGAAGCTAGTACCGCTTCCTCTTCTTCTAAATATCCCTTTAGTTCCTCCAAAAACACCTCATCTTGAGATTGTAAACGCCAAGCTGCAATTTTTCCTTTTGCAAAATAATTGTCAAGCTGTGCTAAACAATATTCTAAATAAAGACGATGAACAGGGCGATACCTTTTGGGTATGCGATTAAACCCTGGGAGTGTTGAATCCTCCTCTAGTTTTAGTTTTTCGTAATGGGCGTTCCATTCTTCTAGTATTGATTCCGGAAGCATTAAACAATGGTTCTCTTCATTGAAATCATATTGACTTTCCATATTTGAAGCCACTCCCAGCCTATTATAGACAGGGCGGCTATATAACCAGGCGTTTATGCTTCCTTTCCTTACTCCTTTTGTTTTTGCTTTGACTAGATTTAAGGTTGTTGCTTGTTCTACTTGAGTCATAATGTTGGTATCGGCTTCTTTCATGGATTTAGTTACTGGCGAGCTCTGATTTTTTACGCTCGCCTTTTCTCCGTTAGCTTTACTTTACTGTAGATTACAGTGTTCTGTCAAGGGAATCAGGATAAAAAGACAATGAAAGCGCACCCAATCATAGACTGGGTGAGCCATTCCTGTGTATATTTAGATCCGCAATAGGATTACACTCTGATGATCGTCAATTGTTAACCAATCAATCAGTATATCAGTTTGTGCTTCTACTAGATATAATATAAAAAGTCCTGTACCTATTCCTGGGCTACTCCACTCCCGAAAACCTCAACGGCACGTACGGTTGCCGTTGAGGTTTTCCCGCTTACAGGGAAGAAGTACTGTAACATACATTGACAAGTACAGAAAGAGTAATACAATAGAAATAAGATGGGTCGCTGAATTATCTCCAGCGACCCACTGCCCTTACTGCAAAGGACATATTAATTCTATCAATGCAAAAAGTTGACTGTTATATGCTGGTGGGCATACCAGCATCAGGCAAAAGCACTTATGCCAAAAAATTGGCAGAAGAAACAGGAGGGGTAATCGTTTGCCCTGACGATATCCGAAAGGAACTATGGGGAGATTCGGCGGTCCAGGGTCCTTGGAAAAATATCAAAATGAAATGTCTCACCAGGATGTTTTTTGCAATATCTCAAAATAAGACGATAATCTATGATGCAACCAATATACTGATCGAGCACCGTCAAGACGTCATGGTATCTATCAAGCAAAAATTGCCGATGCTTTTGTTTGATTGGAAAGCAATTTACTTTGCTGCCCCTTTTCAGTGGTGCGTCAAAAGGAATGAACTGCGAGAGCGGAAAGTACCTGTTGATGTCATAGAACGGATGAGATTTTCTATCGTCCCTCCCTCTGTAGAGGAAGGTTTCACCGAAGTAACCGTAATGAAAGCAGTAAACGTATTGGGAGGCCAATAATGACGATTTTCCCCGAAGTAATCGAAACATCTTTAGACTCTTTTTTTCTGAATGCATCCACAGCAGAGGAACGAGATGAGTTACACACCTTACTAGGTGACTTCGAAGAATTGACGGCTGAAACGCTTGGAGAAGTGGAAATTACCAGTTACTTGGTCTGTGCTTTTATGACCATGTATCTGAGGAACAAAGAGGAAGTTTCCCCGCATGTTTCCAATATCCGAACATTAATTAAAAACGAAATGTTTCACTCTGGTCAGCTCTTTTGAGGTAAAATAGAAGAGTACACAACACTCTGTGTTACTGCCTATTAATTACCGGTTCTACTATACAAGACAAACCCCTGTAGCAACACCTACAGGGGTCTATTTTTTTTATTTGTCGTGATAGGACTGGTCTAGGTAGCTGTCAACTTTGGTGTTAATCTCTGCCTCCGATGCGATCGCTTCACTGACAAAAAACAAGGAAGCAGTCCAGAAGCAAGGGTAACCTCGAAGATGAGGAAAGTCTCTTGTTAGCCCTTGGTACGTGTGCCTTTTGAATGCAGTCCAAACTTGGACGATCGAAGTACGAAAGTCATAGCAAAGGCTAAGATGAATTTCACTAAGGTTGATTTCTAGTTCGTTTATTACCCATCCTCTCTGGTTTGCTAATTCATAAATCAACTCTTCGCATCTATTGGCTACTTCGTTTACAAGGATGCCTCTCCTCCTTTTGGTTACCCACGTCAATCTGACGCGGGCATTCCCTTCCACTATTCTCATGTGCTCTAATTGTTACCTTCTATCCCATTCATCCTGGAAAATACCAGGAGTGCAGAACGTTAGGACTCCAATTATTACAGAAGCAGTTTCGTTTTCAGTCATGTCGTAAGTCGTCCATCCAAATATTGCTCCTGCAACCAAGCCACAGACGACCATTGATATCAAGGTCTTTTGGTTTTTCATTTGTTTGTTCTCTTTTCAGATCTGTGCGAGCAACAAGTCATTGCCGTTCTCATCTGTTATGGCAATGTTTAGCCATGCGTCGCATATATCTCCGTCACAATCCAAAGAATAGACATCCAAATCTAATATGGTGACCAAGTCGTCTAAAGGCGTCAGATTTTCAATCAGTTCCACCGGTAACTCGCGCTCAACGATAATAGAGTCAAATATGCCTTTAGCCGTCTCGAAGGCGTACTCTATGGTATAGGTCTCTGTAGTTGTCTCCATTGTGGTCTCCTATCCTGTGTTCTTGTTTTTATTATATAGTACTGTTGACTAAAGTGTCAAGCCAAGATAGAATAAAAACAGAACACAGGAAAGAAGGGAAAATATGAAGCCTTACATGTACCTCAACCCCTACGTGCTAGTAGAAGGAGTGGAATGGTTTATAAATCAGTGCAAGGAAGCTGTAGCGTTAAAAGAGAAATTGAAAGGGATTCCCCAAACACATTCCCGCGTGGCTTCAAGGGATTTTCGCTATGAGCACTTAGGGGATGAACTTCGGGAACTAATCCAAGATAGTAGTTTTCGGATGCATTACGGACGGAAAGAGATTAGCTTTAACACTTCCGGCGACAACTACCTAGTAAGGCAAGCGGTGGAAAAAAGCAGTGTAGCCTTGAACGACATCCCCCCGCACCTCAAGATGACTTTTAGGGAAAACAGTTTTAACGCGATCGGTTCAATTAGTGGAGCTGAATTGCACGTGATAAAAGGGGACCCAGTTCTCTTCCTCAAAACTCCAGTCTGGTGGACCAAAGACCAGAAGAAACCAAATTGGAGTTACAGGAAAGTCAATATCAAAAGTATTCACCGCTGGAGAGTCTACAGGTAGAATGTAGATCATCCAAGAGAGCCCTGATATATTTACACCCATCGCAGAATACGGATGGGTGTTTTTTTGCCACAAAAAAACCCGGCGGAGGCACCGGGGGAGAAGTTAATGAGACTTTGTCATGGTACTAGTTAAAAGCCAAAAAGTAAATTAAAAAGCCAAAGAGCTATCTTAATCAAAAAAACTATTACCCCTATTGAGATAGCAATGTCTAGTATTTTGAAAATCGCTTTAACAAAACTAAAAGTAATAGCTCCAACAGGTTCAGCTAGTTGTTCTAGTTTTGACGGTTTAGGTTTAAAGTTGTCAGAATTAAAACGCTCATTTCCTATTTGTCCATAAAAGCGATAGTAATAGACGTTTATTTTTATGAAGGGAAAATCTTCGGCTTTAAACCCTCCAGCCGAAAGTATTTTTTTTAAAGGCTCATTAGATGTTCGTACAATAGTCGAATAAGCTAATGATGTAGACTTCTTGTAATCTTCTGTCATCAGCAATACTGACAAATGATGAGCCTCAGACACTGATGTCCATTTTTTCTCCCATTCTTCTGACACGATTTTTTCAAACTCTTGTTTTACCTTTGCTATTCGTGTCAAGTAATGTTGCTTTGTCTCCTCTGAGAATGATTGCTTTCGGTCTTTCTCTCTGTATACATCTAGCAATTGATTGGCAAACCACTCTGATGCCATCTTAAGAATTCTCGGCTTGATTCTTATTATTTCAGTGTTACTCATTTTTCAATTGGATTTAGTTCTCTTTCTTAGTATAGCACTTTAGACTAAAGTTGTGCAAATCCAATGTTGTGTGCTCCTACGTGATTTTGTGCGTAACCACCCCTGGCTATTGTGTGGATTAGTGTGGCGACGTTTCGAAAAGCTATTGTCAATACGCCTCCTTGTTGAGAATCAGCCCTTTTATCACCACCCAGGCCGAAAGCTTTACGGAGAGAAGGATTTGGCATTGTCTGTGTGGATTAGTGTGGTTACGTTTTTCATATATATAATAGGTAATGAAAAACGTAACCACATCCCATCTAAAACGTAACCACACGTAAATCAGGTAAACCACGTAACAGGGTTAGTAATGCCAAGATTTGTATACGGTCAACCTCAATACATCAAAGGGTACAAGGTCGAATATTTCATGACGGTGTTTGCAGACTTCCTTGTCCCGCATCTGGAGGGGGACGAGAGGGAGCACCCTCGGTTTGAGCCTTTCGACAAATCTGGAGAGATTTACCGCATCAAATGCAGCGGCACACAGTTTGGCTTTGGGGACAATAAAGCTGTCACCACTTTGGTTACAGACCATTACCAAGGGGTTGTGAACAATTCTGAGGACCGGTCCAAGTATCTTCGCCTCAACCAGGTACTGGGAGCCATGGATAACCGGATTTTCCGTTTCCGAGTGCTTCCGGTCAATCTTGAGTCTGGCCTGATCGTGGTTGACTCCAGTACCGAAATGGAAAGACGCTTGGCTGATTTTGATTATCTCAAGTACTTGTACGAAATCAATCCAGGGGACTGTATCGGGTTCGAGTACTTGGACAACATCTCAATCCAGGAGATGGGTTATAAGTCCGTTAAGGAATGGGCTGACTTTGAGACTTCCACTTGAACAATTTCGCGACGCATTCCCCCACCTGAACTAGGTGGGGGTCAAGGAGCGCTGTAAAATTACAGCGCTATCAGAAACAAGAGAAAGGAGCAGAGAATTCAGGAGAGACTAGCAAGAATCAATACGCTCCAATTGTTTTTACTGGGTGTTAAAAATGCACAAACCTCTTATTGATTGCAATAAAAATATCATCATTAGTAGGACTAGTATAGCATGTTAATGCACTCGTTTGACGATTCCGAAACCTTCTTCCCTCAAGCAATTGAAGACACGACCATCGCAGGATGTCTAATTCCCAAAGGGTACATAAATGGCACCCTTATGTGCAAGAACCAGGGGAAACAAGTTAAATTGTATCTTCGCTTGAAAACGACGAAAGAATACATAGCAGAACTAGACTTACAGCTAAAAATAGACTTCCTAGCAGAACGGTGCATATTCTGCACCGTAGAAGAAATAGACGAAAAGATAGAAGAACTGAGGGAAAAAGGTGACAAATACATTCCTTGCTGTATTTCTATTACTGAGAAAAACAAAGTAGCTCCTTCTCTTCGAGGTGTGTGGCTTCACCCCGATATGGCAGTAGATTGCGCTAGTTGGATTAGCAGTAAATTCAAAGTCTGGGCTAATAGGACTTTGTATAAAGTAATTCGTGGAGATTTTACTGCTAATTCTCCAGAGGCTTTACAAGCCAAAGAGATGATTCAGCGAGCATGGGAAGTGCAGCTTATTCACTCTCGGGAAGAACGTCGTCGTTTTACTGATTGCCTTAAAGAATCAATAATTCTGGAGCATGGAGAGGACTTTTATAATAGTCCAAAAAGTGCTGCTATTTTTGCTAAATATACGGCAATCGCGCAAGACCGGCTGACAGGTTTTCAAAATTTCAATGGAACTCGTGAAAATTGTACGGAAGAACAATTAGATAAAATGATTTACTTCGAGAACAAATTTGCCACCTTGTTTGAGACGTTTTACCCCGACGATTACAGCTTTGATGAGTTGTTTGAATTAGCGTTAAGAAAGATGAGTTGACACTCCCCATAGCCCCATGCCAATAGCCCCATGCCCATAGCAAAAACCCCCGGCCACCTGTAGAGTGACCGGGGTTTTTTCTTTCTGCATCGACAACTTTACCCTACAGTGCTATACTCATAGCAGAAGCGG
>NZ_JAAHHC010000031.1:0-79872 GCF_010672265.1 Moorena sp. SIO3A2 | reverse complement strand
AGCTGATAGCTGATAGCTGATAGCTGATAGCTGATAGCTGATAGCTGATAGCTGATAGCTGATAGCTGATAGCTGATAGCTGATAGCTGATAGCTGATAGCTGATAGCTGATAGCTGATAGCTGATAACTGATAGCTGATAACTGATAGCTGATAGCTGATAGCTGATAGCTGATAGCTGATAGCTGATAGCTGATAGCTGATAGCTGATAGCTGATAGCTGATAGCTGATAGCTGATAGCTGATAGCTGATAGCTGATAGCTGATAGCTTACAATCAGCAACGCCTACGAATCGGCTCAACTAAATAATCATACATCAGTTGATATTGAGCTTCTGGTTCTTGCTGCCATTTCATGACTAAACCTGATTTGACCAATAGCTCTAGGATAAAATCTAACTGGTCAGTGGATAATTGTAACTCTGCTCCTAAGTCATCTTTTGTTCGGAATGGTCGAGTACCATGCTTATCCGTTAACAAACCCAAAATTTTCCAAGCCGCGTTTTGGTTTTCTGAACCACAATCAGAAACAACCCCTTCTAAATAGCGCTCCACTAGCTTTTCTTTTGATCCGTTTTGTCGATAAGCTGCTAAGGTAGTGATTTGCTCAGTTTGCAGTTGCACTCCCACTATCTGTAATTCAATCGGGCTTACTTCTCCCACTGGTTCATTCTTAGCTAGGTCGTTTACCAACTCATCGAGTAATGCATCCTCTAGGTAAAATTTAGCTTTAGTGGTTAGATTATAAATAATCGATTTTGCCTCGTCTGGAGAAAAATTCCCGACATAATAAAGGATACCTTTATTAAGAATATCATTATTAATGGCATCCAAATCTACCTGACGAGCGCACTTTAATAATAGGTGTAGATAATCCTCCCGTAAACACAGGATGACTTTGAGATAGGGAATATTAAGACAGTCACGGAAAAATTCAAAGAAGCGTTTTTGTTCAGCTGGCTCTCGGCAAGCAAAGAAAAACTCTTCAAATTGGTCAAAAATCAGGATGTTTATCTGGTTTCGCCGTTGATTTTTTTGCAACTGATCTAGAATAGTAACCAGTTCAAAGTTGTTTTTATAACCTTCAACCTTTAAACCTTCAAGCTTTAAACCTTCAACCTTTAAACTTTCAACCTTCAACGGTGAATAACCTTCACCCTTCGACTCTAGGATACGTTGACCCAGCTCTGTGACCCAGTCAGTGTAAACCTTCAATCTAATTGGGACTACATTACGGTTACCAATGGGTTGTTGTTTTAGGGCAGGGATTAGCCCAGCTTCTAGTAAGGAACTCTTGCCCACTCCAGCTTGACCATAAATTACAGTTAGTTTGTGCTGGGTGCTGGCAATGCGTTGCACTAGCTCTTTTACTTTGTGTTGCCAATCGGAAGCAGTCATGGCCTGATATACGGTAGCGCTACCTTTACTCTTTGTCTGTGCTAAGTGATTCTGTGGTAACTGATTCTGTGCTAACTGATTCTGTTGGGAGGATTTGAGTTTACCTGCACCGATAAAAGCAAGTAAACCATTCTGTTGTGCGATCGCAAGCCGTTCTTGTTTTAATCTAAATGCTGCTTGATATCGTTTTTGTTGCCAGTAGAGGGTTCCGAGAGTTTCCAGGATTTCCAGGTAGAGTTTCGGGTCATCCTGAATCCCTAACTCCCTAGCCCGTTCCAGATGGCTAATCGCTTCGGAATGTTGACCCAAGTGTTGTTGCGCTTGAGCCAGAAGTAACAGATAGCGACCAACGGGAGATTTATTTGTATATTTATTTATAATCTGTTTATCTATTTTAACTACTCCATTGAGGCAAGATAAAGCAGAATTTTCCTGATAGCTAGGGTACTGTTGCTGTTCTTGGGCTTGGATACTTGGGGGATAATAGGACAATTTTTTACTTCCCCCTCTTCCCTCTGCTGCATAGGCCAACAAATCTTCCCTATGGTGGGCAACACCCTGTTCTTCTGTGACTTTTGTTATAATTACATTGGCATATATTGCGTTTGTGTAAGCTTCCTGCCAGCGGGATTTGTGTAGCGCCACTTTTGCTATAAATCCATAATCCTGAGCCAGTTGAACAGGAGCAGAGTAGGTTCTGTGTAGTGCTAGAGACTTTGTAGCTAGACTTGCCAAATCGTCCCAGGCTTCCAGAGATTGCAGTATCTCACCGAGTTGATTAATCAACTTAGCCACTAAATCCGGTCGTTGCTCTTGCTCGAACACCACCATACACTGCTCTAAATACTCTTTAGCCTTGTGCCAATTTTCTCGATAGCTAGGGTCTCCCGGTGGATACTGCTTAGCCTGATCGCAATAGCATAATCCTAGGTGAAACAGGATAACTGCTTGTCGCTCGCGACGTGGAGGGGTAATGGGTTTACGGGATATGAAGGTAGGCAGACCAAGTCCAGGGAGAATCTCACCGTTGTTTTCTGGCTTGCTCTCCTGCTTGCGGGGTTCCTGTTGCCAGAATTCTAAACTTTTCTGATAGTGGGTAATAGCAACATCAATCTTGCCCAATCCATAAGCCTCTCGACCCCAGACAAAGTTAAGACTGGCTAGCAACTCTGGTGGCAACTCGTGGTTCCCACTTTCCAAATCCCGTAAGGCAAACTTAATTTCCGTAGTATAACCAGCACCTAAGATAGCATCATTGGGGAAAATTTCACTGGCACCTAATTCCAAGACTTTGGTAAATAAAGAATTGGCTTTTTGTTGTAGGTTGCGAATTAGTCTTGAGGTTGGGATTTCAAACATAACCGTTGTTGCCCAACTGTGAAAATCTGGTGTGATGCGAATCAGCTTACACAGTACCTCATCGTTAATCCACAACACTAATGGAAACTGGAAATTTTTGCGAAACTCTTCTCTAACTTGGTTAGTGGCGATTAACAGTTCATCAAGGTCCGTGACTGACTCTAAACCAAACACCATCAAGGCTGCTGGCTGTTCCTCCCCGATTTCCTGTCGGAGGGTGGTGTAGAGTGTACAAGCAGATTGGTCTAGGAATACTTCCCGGATTGGGACAGAAGAAATTTTGTGTAGCCTGCGCACCACTCGCTTACGCCACTTGGCATAATTACAGTGTGCTAACATCAGTAAAAACTGTCCCTCACTAGCAGCTATTGCCCAGGCTAGTTCTTCTACAGCATCCCGGTGGTGAGTAGCTACAGGCTCGAGTAGGGGTGAGTTAATCATGATTTTAAGGATATTGCTTATGCCAGCAAGTGCGTATGCCAGCAAGTGAGGTAATTATGTTATCAGGAAATTAAATTCTATCCTGGTAGCAAAATGGCAATTTTTTGTGATTTTTTTGTGATTAGTCATGATCTGATTAAGTGTTAAGTAGTAACACCTAATACCTAACACTACCTAACACTATCTAACACTACTACCTAACAATTATGAAAATTGCCATAGTGGTTTGCCATCCCATGCCAGACTGCTTCTCACGGAATCAGGACTCAGCACTCACCCACTAACGACACCAACGACGCTCCCCCTTATTGACATTAGTATTGTGCTTCAGATAATCCTGTAGCCAATCGCAAGCAAGGGACTGTAGTTGATCAGGATGTCGGATATTGTCTAAATTCCATATAATTACTCTAGCAGATGAATCTGATGATGCAATAGTCTGGCCATCGGGACTAAAACTGAGGCTAACTACACCATCATCATGGCCATAAAAGGTTTGAAGTTGTTTACCTTTCCTGTTCCAAACCTTGACAGTTTGGTCAGCACTAGCTGTAGCAATGGTTTCACCATCGGGGCTAAATACCACACTCCAGACGGTATTCTGATGACCATCAAGAGATGTTAGTTCCTCACCATCACTAACATTCCAGAGTTTAACCGTCTTATCCCTGCTAGCAGAGGCCAGGGTTTTACCATCAGGGCTGAAACGAACGCTAAAAACCCAATCGGTATGACCATCGAAAGATTTCAGTTCCTTGCCATCACTAACATTCCAGAGTTTGACGGTTGGGTCAGAACTAGCCGTAGCAGCACTAGCCGTAGCAAGAGTCTCACCATCAGGACTGAATGTGACGCTATTTACCCAATTTGTATGACCAGTCAGAGTTCTAATCAGGATACCATTCTGATTCCAGAGTTTAACTGTGTTGTCCCGACTAGCCGTAGCGATAATTTTACCATCGGGACTGAAAGTGATACTCCTAACCACTTTCTCATGACCAGATAGGGTGTGCAGTAACTTACCATTCTTATTCCAGAGTTTGGCAGTCTTGTCAGCACTAGCGCTAGCAATAGTTTTACCATCAGGGCTGAAACTAACACCCCACACCCAATCGGTATGACCAGTCAGAGTTCGCTGCAATTGACCATTTAAGCTCCAGAGTTGGATAGTGTTGTTCTTACTAGCCGTAGCAATAGTCTGACCGTCGGGGCTATAACTGACGCTGAAAACGGTATTCTCTTCCCCTGTGGGAATAGGGAGTTCATTACCGTATCGACTCCAAAGTTTAACGGTGTTGTCAGCACTAGCGCTAGCAAGGGTCTGGCTGTCGGGGCTGAAATTAACGCTCCATACGGTACTTTCATGACCGGTAAGGGTTTCCAGTAGCTTGCCATTTCGATTCCAAAGTTTAACGGTGTTGTCAGCACTAGCGCTAGCAAGGGTCTGACCGTCCGGACTGAAAGTGATGCTAGTCACAGTACTTTGATGACTTTCATGGTCATCATTTCCCAATGTCTGATACCGAGTACCGTCCATTTTCCAGAGTTTGACAGTCTTATCCTTACTACCAGTAGCAATCAGTTTACCTTTGGGACTGAAACTGACGCTGAAAACCGCATCCTCATGGGCTTGTATGGTTAGAGGCTTTCTCTTGTACAAGCCATTCCTGTCTCTACGCCAGAGTTTAACCGTGTTGTCAAAACTACCAGTTGCCAGCACCTTGCTATCGGGGCTGAAACTAATACTGAGCACTGCTTTATCATGGGCTTTGAAGATTTGGGGTTTTTTGCCTTCGAGGCTCCAGATGATAACTCTTCCATCCTCGCTAGAAGCAGCAAGGCTTTTGAGATCAGGGCTAAAACGCACGCTCCAAACCCAACCGGTATGCCCTGTCAGGGTTTGAATATACTTACCATTCCGTTGCCAGACTTTAACAGTTTTATCTTTACTAGCCGTGGCAATCAACTTTCCATCAGGACTGAAGGTAACACTTCTGATTTCATCCTTATGTTTATGCTTTCCTGCTAACGTGTAGAGTTCTTTCCCTTCCTTGGACCAGATTTTGACATTGTCGGAACTAGCCGTAGCAATTAGCTCACCGTCGGGACTGAAACTAACATTGTTGACTGTATCATTATGACCTTCTAAGCGGTTGCGCTCTCTAACCCCATAAAAGGCTTGCTGTAGAGAACTCATCGCTATATCCTTAGTGTCAGAGCTTACCCCAACTGACCACTTGAGTTTTTTTCCTGCCTCTAAGGCATCTTTTAGTGGATCCAGGGCATGACTATTGGAACCGTAAAGGGCTTCTGAGGATTTAATCAAAGCTCTGATTTCGTTGTTTCTAGCTTGCGCCCAAAATATAGCGGCAGAGAGGGTTGAGATCGCTAACATACCAACTAGAGCAATAGAGCCGGTGAGTGCTATCTTCGACTTCTGTAACTGGGCTTGAGAAAGCCGATGTTGCTCTTGGGCTTTTTTAAGTTTGGCGAGTAATTCGCTATCTTGCTGCTGGCGAATCACAGAAACTAGATAATCATGAACCAATTGATAGCGGTTAAGGGGACTTTCTCGTAAGAGCACCACTAATCCTGATTCGACCAGGATATTTAAGACTAAATCTAACTGGTCTATTTTTTCTATCGCTAAATCCACTGCCAAGGCGTTTAAATCTTTTTCCAAATCCTGGCGGGTTTTAGGCGGGCGCGTGTTATTTTCTTCGGTGAGTAAATACAAGATAAGTTCAGCAGCTTTTTCATTTTCGGAGCCACAATCTGCGATCACTTCTTGCAGGTAACGCTGCACCAATTTTTCTTTAGGACCTTTTCTCCGATAATGAGCTAGGGTAGTAATTCCTTCAGTCTGTAGTTGAGCTCCTACGATTTGTAATTCAATGGGACGAACTTCTCCTTCACTACTACCTAGTTCTTGCACTAACGTATTGACTAAGGCTTCTTCTAAATAAACTTGAGAGCGCTCGGTTAGTCGTTGAATAATAGATTTAGCATCCTCTAGGGAGAAATTACCTAAATAATAAAGAATATTTTTATTGAGAATATTATTGTTGATTGAATCAAAATTTTGATGACGAATTCCCTGCAACAAAAAATACAAATCATTTTCCCGTAATGACAATATAACCTTGACGAAAGGAATCTGAAGACACTCCCGGAAAAAATCAAAGAAGCGTTTTCTTTCAGTATGATTCTCCCAAATAAAGAAAAACTCTTCAAACTGGTCAAAAATCAGTACGGTTAGCAAATTGCGATGTTCATTTTGTCGCAATTGCTCTAAAAGGGTGGCTGGTTGCAGGTTAGTTTGGGTGGCTGGTTGCAGGTTAGTTTGGGTTGCCGGTTGCAGGTTAGAATACTGCTGTGAACCTTGGCCTTTCGGCCACGCTTCGCGAACAACCTTCAACCGGTCAACCTTCAACTGAGAAGAACCTTCACCGTTCAACTGGTCAACGTTCAACACAGAAGAACTCTCAAGGTTAAACTGGTCAACTTTTAACGGTGAAGATGCTAAGGATTTCCAGACTTCCCTGACCCAATCGGTATAAACCCTTACCAAAATTGGTACGACATCACGGGTTCCAATTACCTTAGTTTTGAGAGTGGGGACTAATCCAGCTTCTAGGACAGAACTCTTACCTACCCCTGACTGACCATAAATCACTGTCAGTTTGTGCTGGGTGCTGCCAATACGTTCCACTAAGCGCTCTACATCGTTCTGACGTACAGAAGCAGTGATTTCCTCAGCAGGGGTTTCCTGCTCTAGGAGTAAGGTAGAACTTTGGCGTAGATGAGGTTTAAGCCGACCAGGTCCGATAAAGGCACGGAAACCATATTGCTGCTCAACGGAGAATCGTTCTTGTTTGACCCGAAAGGCTTCTAGATACTGCTTTTGCCGGAAATAAAGCGTCCGCAATTTTTCCAAAATGCGAATATAAAGTTGTGGAGAATCCATCGGACCGGTTTCCTTAGCCCTTTCCAGGATAGTGATCGCCTCTTCCGAGAGACCCAAATGCCGCTTCGCTTGAGCCAGAAGCAGTAGATAGGACATCTGATACTGTCCAGAGGTATTAGTTAACCGTGTCAGAAGTTCTAAAGCTTTCCTAGCTGCTTGCTGAGCGCCCATCCAACGGCAGTCTTGAAGGGCGACTGCAGCGATAAATCCATAATCTTGAGACAGTTGCAGTGGATTGCCATAGGTTCTGTGCAGTACCAGGGAGCGTTGCGCCAGACCTTGTAAGTCTTTCCAAGCTTCCAGTCGTTGTAGGGTTTCGCCAAGTTTAGTAATAAACTTGGCAATTAAATCTGGGCGTTTTGCTTGTTCAAATGTATCGATACACTTTTGAAAATACCCTCTGGCTGTGATCCAGTGGTGACGACTTTGGGATCGATTGAGTTCAGCCAGGTTCAGATAACACAAACCGATATGAAACAGCAGTAGAGCTTGACGTTCTCGTGGTGAAGGGGTGAGGGGTTGAGGGGATGAAGGGGTTGAGGGCTCCTTTGACAACGTCCGGAGGTAAGGAGATATTGGGGTAGCTTGACCTAGTCGGGAGGGGAAACTACTCTGCTGTTGTGTTTCCTGTTGTTGTGTTTCCCAGCTCCTAGATTCCTGCTGCCAAAATGCTAAACTTTGCTGATAATACTCTAACGCCTGATCGATCTGACCATTAATATAAGCTTCTCGACCAAGCACAAATGGCAAACTAGCTTCTTGGGTTATTTCTAAGACATCTCCACGAGTTTGCAAATCCCTCAAAGCTGAGTCCAATTCTCGGCAATAGCTGGAACCAAAAATAGCGGTATTGGGTAGGAACTGATCCCCACCGGCATCCAAAATACGAGTAAATAAATAACTCTCTCGCTCTGCTAGAGCTTCAATCAAGTGATTTGAGGAGAGGACAAAATTTGTGGTTGTTGCCCAACTCTCTAAATCCGGCACAAACCGAATTAGCGTTTCCAATACCTCGTCATTTACCCATAACACTAGAGGGAAGGGGCAATGCTTGCGAAACTCCTCCCGTACTTGGTTGGTAGTGATTAGTACTTGCTCCAGGTTGCTCAGGGACTCTAAACCAAAGACCATCACGGCAGCTGGCTGTTCATCCCCTAGCTCCTCCAAGATAGTGGTATAGAGACTCTTCACCTTAACCGACTGGTTCAGGTATATTTCCTGGAACTCAATAGCACAGACTTGCCGCAACTTCCGCACAATGTAATCCTGTAAAGCTTCATAGTTGCGGCGGGCTAAAATCAGGGAAAACTCCCCTTGGGACGTCTCCATTGCCCAGGCGAGTTCCTGCATTGAATTGTTGTTGTAGGCATCCGCATCTTCTACGCGGTATAAGCTAGGCATGATTTGAATCCTTCCGCTTCTGCCAAAATGGGATTAACGTCAAACCAAGACCCATCTTGGTCTCGGTACTCATAGACGAACATGCTGCGGATCAAGAGTTGGTAACCTTCATCTCCAACTACCTTTTTATGTTTAGCGACGTGACACAATAGTTCCCACTCATCATCTGAGATGGGTAGGGTTAGTTCATTGCGCCGGTCTCGAATTACATTTTCTAACATGCCTTGAGACAGAGGTAATCGTCTTTCTTTCTTGATCCAGGTACTGAGAAACCGGAGCAAATTCCGCACATGACCCCCGCTAGCGTAACACAGGCGATCTAAAGTGTCAGGGGAGTCGAACACCTCTTTTACTCTAGCAAGACGCTCCACAGGCTCTAAATTAGGAAAGGCTCTCGCCAGTACCATTTGTCGCAGCAGTGCCATGCCCTGTTCATGGGGAGTACCATCTCGTAACTTTACCGGTACCATTGGTAACACTTTGGGATCTACCACAAAGCGCTGAGTCAAGGCACTATAGTCATTAGAAAATCGTAGCGCTAGGGGCATGGTGTAGACCACATGACAGTGTAACCCCTTTAACTGGGCTCCGCGATCCACAAATAGATATTCCGGCTGATCACGTCCCCAAGGCTTCTGGGAAGCGTCCACCCGATCGAGGTTATCTACAATCACCACTAGCCCTTGTTTCCCAAGTTTTTGGAGGTTTGCGATCGCAGGTTCGAGCAACTCTTGGTTAATCACTTCTAACAACCGATTGGTTTGAGGTTCGAGATATTGCCGTAAGCGACTGCGCAGATCCGGGCTATCCTTAGCCTTAGCCGTAATCTCACCAATCCCAACTGCTAGGGAAACCGCCCCCTCAGTGTCTACTCCAACCTCACCAATCCCAGGAACTCCTACCCTACCGCTTAATTCAATTTCAGTGAGCAACAGTTTAGCCGCACCTGCCAGTAATTTTTTAAAGCCTTTCGGTTCACCTAGCTTAATTTTGTCTAAGCTTTCACTGACGCGACGGGCAATAGCGAGTAAGATGTCCCCGACATCTACATCTCCCATTTCCAAGTCTTGAGAAGATTCAAAATAGACCACGTGAAAGTCAGCTTCCTCCAATTCGGCTTTCAGTCGCAGTAACTCCGTAGACTTACCACAACCAATATGTCCAGTAAATAGCTCGCAGGTCGGCTCATCCATGGAGAAGAAAGTGATATTATCCTTCAACTCTTCAATGATCTTGCCCCCTCGCACTGAGGAAAAATCGATATAATACTTACAGTCTTCCGGCTGATCGACCGTTAACGTTTTGCTGGGATTACAGGCTTTATATAATTTTTGTATGTTTACTGTCATAGGTTTCCTTTTTTATTTTTCATCACCAAGTTTAAAATTTACCTGTCAAGGTAGGGAATCGGGAATCGGGAATCGGGAATCGGGAACAGGTAAAAGTCATAATATTTGATTATTTGATAACTGATTCGATCTCCAATAATATTAGTCATTAGTTATTTTGGCTTAGTTATTTTGGCTTATATGAATAATTATGGTATTAGTAATTGCTGGTAATTCCCCCTTCTATATTATCACTCACTCTAGGTATCAGTGTAGGAATTGTGATCATTATTTTAGGCCATATTCCCTACTCCCTACTCCCTACTCCCTACTCCCTACTCCCTACTCCCTTTGCTATAACAATTTCAAACTGTAACTGATGGCTGTCTAGAAAATCATGGGTAAAATGATCGACGACATTGGTATCAGCAAGTTCCAAATTGTAGAAATCTATAAATTCCTGGTCAAAATAGGGACCAGCGTGCCAAGTTCCTACTTCTAATTTAATAAAGCAGTTACCTGGAATCCGAAAAGCCGCAATATCCTCTAAAACTGGTTGGTCATCCTGATTGGGAGGAGCTACAGCCATGAACCAGTCTTTCCCTTCTAGAGAACCGAGACACTGAGTACATTGGACATGACGAGTAATTTTATCAAACTTACGACCTTTGTGGTGTAGCCGCATGATATAAAACCGGGATGTCCCATTTTCGAGGTTTAACTGAGCATCATCTTGATCATAGGGTTTGCCGTCAACACTTGCAAAGATGACTTGACCGTAGGGCTGAAAGTTCTCTGATGTCACCCATTCCGCGTATAGTTTTTGAATCGTCTTGACTTTACTCATCCTCAGCCTCCGCCGTCAGTAGTTAAGAATTAACAGCTTATTGATTTTAGCTTGTCCAGGTGCCTTGCTGTTACTCTGGCAACTAGTCTTTACTTTTCCTTTATGGTATCCTTGTATAGGTAATTTTAAAAAAAACATCAAAAAAATCATCAGTTTCATCTTTAGGGTTATGGTCGTCGTAATTCTTTATATTATAGTCGATAATTATATCTATATTAATCTCGGGATATAAAAATATTATCCTCTATAGTATCGACTTGATAAAGCCACTAAGCTAACCTTTTTTTAAAGGTATAAAATCCTTAATTTTACACTAAATCATGCCTGAAATTTTAAGATAAATTGATGACTTTTACTTGCTCAAACCAAGACAATGTGGTCTATCGCTTCTGGAAACTGGCGATCATCAATATTCTTTCTACTCTCATGATACCCCTTGCGGGTTTAATCAGCGTGGCTTTCTTAGGTCATTTAGATCAAATCCGCCACTTAGCTGGAGTCGCTCTCGCCACCATCCTGTTTAACTTAATCTACAATAGTTTGGCTTTTTTACGGATGGGAACTACTGGGATAACCGCTCAAGCTGTCGGAGGAAATGACCGAGATGCTATGTTGCTGGTGGGACTTCGTAATGGCTTAATTGCTCTGATTTTAGGTGTAGTTATCTTAAGTTTACAGTATCCTCTCAGAGAGCTTGGATTTGCTTTGTTAAGTGCTACACCAGATGTCAAATTTTCCGGTATTGCTTATTTTAATGCTCGGATTTGGGGAGCTCCTGCAACATTACTCAATTTCGTACTGATTGGTTGGTTTCTCGGTAGAGAAATGAGTGGTAAGGTTTTGCTGCTGTCCATTATCGGTAACACCGCTAATATAGTTTGCGATTACTTTACTATTATTCGGTGGGGTTGGGAAAGCACTGGCGCTGGATTATCCGTAGCAGTTAGTCAATACGTGATGGTTTTAGTGGGCATAGTTTTAGTTAGCCAAGAAATAAAGTGGCAAGAGCTAAGAGCAGTAGCCAAACGAATTTGGAACTTGTTGGATATAAAAGCTACTTTTACCCTAAATAGTAATCTTTTTATCAGAAGCTTAGCGATTCTTTTTACCTTGTCTATTTTTACCAATTTGAGCTCAGCTCTTGGTACCACAATCTTGGCGGAAAATGCTTTGATACTAGAGGTGTTCAGCTTGGCTGTTTATTTTATTGATGGATTGGCATTTGCTACGGAAACTCTGACGGGTAATTTACAAGGTCAGGGAGCAAAAGAGCAGTTAGTCCCTTTATTGAAAATTGTCGGAGGAAGCAGTTTGCTATTGGGACTTAACTTTGCTTTCCTGTTTATCCTGTTTCCCCAGACACTCTTTGGGCTGTTAACAAACCACACTGAGGTGATCGAATCTATTACTGTCTATATTCCTTGGTTACTGTTGGTGTTAGGATTTGGTTCCATTGCGTTTATGCTGGATGGTTATTTTCTGGGCTTAGCTGCAGGACAGACCTTACGTAATTCTACCGTAATCGCCTTGGTGGTGGGATTTGTCCCTATGGCTGTGGCGTCTTGGCAGTTTCAAAGTGTTCATCTTCTTTGGTTAGCTTTATCCTTGTTTATGGCAGGAAGAGCGATAGTACTGGGCGTAAAGTTACCAAGCACGTTGAAGTGAAATATATGGTTTTTCAATTAGGTGAGGTACAAATTTTTTGGGTTTTAGGGAACAGGGAACAGGGAACAGGGAACAGGGAACAGGGAACAGGGAACAGGGAATAGCGATCCGCTGCATCAAGATAGGAAATCAACGTCAAAGAAGACTCTATATTATAACTGCGAGAAACGCTATAAAAGTTTCTCATAGTAATGAGATACAGATAATTTTTTTTCTATTCCCTACTCCCTACTCCCTACTCCCTACTCCCTACTCCCTAAAACCTGTGATGGAATAAGCAAACCGATGACAATAATTTAAAGAAGTATGAAGTATGAAGCATGAATTGTAAAAGATGAAGTATCAAGGATGAAGTATGAAGCATGAACTATCAAGATAGAGGGAATTGTAGATGGCTCGTCAACGTTGGGCTTCAAGAACAGTATTTCTCCTCGCAGCAGTAGGTTCTGCAGTTGGCTTAGGGAATGTGTGGCGCTTTCCCTACCTAGCTGGGAAATACGGTGGGGGAGCATTTCTAGTGCCTTACCTGATCGCTTTAGTCCTAATTGGGGTTCCACTGTTGATGCTGGAATTTGCGGTAGGACAAAAAATGCAACGGGGAGCCATAGGCTCATTTAGGAAATTACACCCCAATTTCGGCAGTCTCGGTCTGTTTGCCCTGATGTCAGCCTTTATCATTGTCTCCTATTATGCAGTTGTCATGGGCTGGAGCTTGATTTACTTTCTGGCATCCTTTGGGGTCAAGTGGTCGAGTGATGCTAAAAGCTACTTCTTTGATAGTGTTCTGCAAATCAGTGATGGGGTCAACGTATTAGGTGGTATCAACTGGCCAATCTTATGGTCTCTACTTGTAGTCTGGGTCTTGATTTATTTCTGTGTTTGGAAAGGCACGACCAGTGTGGGCAAAGTCGTTGTCTACAGCGTGCCACTTCCGATTATTTTACTGGGGGTATTGCTATTACGAGCAGTAACTTTACCAGGTTTCCTCAATGGCTGGAAACTGTATCTTACTCCGGTTTGGAGTGCATTAGTTGACCCCGAAGTTTGGACAGCTGCATTCTCACAAATTTTCTTTACCTTATCTCTGGGATTTGGAATTATGGTGACTTATGCTAGCTACAAGAACTCAGAGGATGACATTGCTAAAGATACCTGGTTAACTGCCTTGATCAACAGTGGTATCAGCTTATTTGCCGGTTTTGTGGTGTTCGGAATTTTGGGATATATGGCAGGAGTTACCAACACCCCCTTGGCAGAGCTGGCTGCTTCTGGTCCGGGTCTAGCGTTTGTGGTTTTTCCGGAAGCTTTAAGCTTAATGCCCTTGCCTTGGCTGTTCAGTCTGCTGTTTTTTGTGATGCTGCTTTCCCTAGGCATCGACAGCGCTTTTTCCCTAGTAGAAGCTTTGAATGCGACTATCCTCGACAAACAACAACAGGGAAATGTTGCTAAGGTTTCAATTGGGGTTTGTCTAGGGGGATTTATTGCTGGAATTATTTACACTACCAGAGCTGGATTATACATTTTAGATATTGTAGATCATTTTGTTACTAACTATAACTTGATGTTGGTAGCTATTTTCCAATCTATCCTAGTGGGATGGGTGTATGGTGCAGAAAAGCTGCGACGATACATGAACCAAGTTAGTGATTGGACGGTTGGTAAATGGTGGAATTTTTCTATAAAATACCTGATTCCTATGGCTTTAGTCGCTTTGCTAGCAACCCAGTTTTCAAAAGATATTAGGACTCCCTATGAAGGATACCCAGCCTGGGCTTTAGGACTTGGCTGGGCAATTGTGTTTTTGCCATTACTTATTTTCTTGTCTTTGCTGGTCACAGACAAAACATTGATCAATGGGAGAACCGATTAATTTTAATGATTAATTTGTAAGCCTTCAGCTGTCAGCTGTCAGCTGTCAGCTTAAAATAAACCTCAATATTGATAGATTAATGAAAATGCCATCAATTTGACAATCAACGGGGACTCACCAGCACAAACCCCCGTGTCTTTTTAGACTCTGAATCCTTAGTCGCCATTGCTTGCCACAATTCTTCAGCCTTGACCCAGACCGGAGGATATTTGTAACGAGAGACATCTAGGATCAGAAAACGGTCTGCTTCTTGGTTGTAGGCAGCTAAAGGAGAAATATGTCCCGGACCTTTCTGAGCAATGGCTTTGCGTGAGTAATTGACTAAGACAAAATTTTCCGCTTCTTGCAAATTCTTCACCACTATGTTGCGAAACTCATCCAGGGTCAAATCACCACCATGGTAAACCTCTGCTCTAACTGGATAAGTTTCCAATAATCCTGCTAATTGTTCCAAAGTCATGCCCCGACGAGCAATCACCTCAGCCATGCGCACTTGCTCAGTTTTGGCATTCAAAACATTCTTCTGGGTGAAGCGGTTAGTCCTAAATTCGGGTGCTTTTGGAGCTTGAATTGATAAAGCATTCAGCACCATAACCATACTAGCTACTCCACAGTAAGTAAGCTTTTCCTGAGTCACAAACTGAATACTTAGGGGCAAATAGTCTTCTCGGGCTTGGCTTGCCATCAGTAACTGTTCGCCGTGATCGGAATCGAGGTTAATCAGATTTTCGGTCAGTGGAATTGTCTGGGCTAAGCATCCTCCCAAGCATCCTCCATTGATAAGGAAAAACCCAATTAGAGTGGCTTTTAGGGGTATACGGAATAGTTTTAGTAGATTTTTTTGAGCAGATTTTTTAGCATCGTTGTGATTAATCATATCTAGCAATTATTATACTGATGAGGTACAAATCTCTGGGTTTTAGGGAGCAGGGACTTCGGAGCAGGGTGTAGGGTGTAGGGTGTAGGTTTTTTAATTTGACGTCAGGTGTCGGGTGGGTTACTCTTGCCTGTTGCCTGTTGCCTGTTGCCTCTTGCCCTTTGGGAGTATGTTCACAAATCAAATACAAACGCTATATCTGATTAAATCAGGACTTACGCAGTTAAGTGGATTTCGCCCCCCTAGGGTGTGTTTTCAAAGTTTTCCGCAAGATATTAGATCCCCCCCAGCCCCCCTTATTAAGGGGGGAGCCATACTCAAAGTCCCCCTTTTTTAAGGGAAACGGGGGTACTCGGAGTTTGAAGACACGCCCTAGCCCCCCAATTTTTCGGTGCGACCCGTGGCGAATTTAATAATTAGATGCGGAAAGCGCACCGGGAGGGGTAATGATGTCAAAGTACCCCATAATTGGGGGATTTAGGGGGCAAATGCGTAAGCCCTATAAATGTGAAAGCCCTGCTTAACTGAAATTTAATAAAACTTCAGTGATACTTCATCAAAGCTTCACCTACATTGGCCGGATTTGTAGTTAGGATATCTGAGGTCGCAAATATTATCCTAAATATCTGATTGGTAATTTGGGTTGAGATTATAATCAGTAAAACCCTGATTATCGAATGCTTGAGGCTGTTAGCAACTTGTCACAATTAGTAGGTGGATGGCAGCCACCTACTAATACTAATGTGCAGGATGCTAACAGTAATCAATGGGATTTTAGAGGACTGCTGAGACTAGTAGCCATTTCACCAGTGGCTACTGTTACAAACCAACACATTATAAAGGGGCATTTTAGCATGTTTGATATCAAATATGCAAGTTTTAACGATCTCGATAAGTCGTTGAACTTTGGGGAGACTGAGGTACACAAAGTTCTGGGAAGTCACTCCAAAACCTCTAGCACTATTGTCTTTATTGACTCAGGGGTTGATGATTATCAGAGTTTAGTTAATGGTACGGTACCCGAAGCTGAGGTGATTGTCCTGGACTCTACACAGGATGGCGTTGAAGAAATTACCAAGGCTCTGCAAGGACGCACTGATATTACTGCTATCCACATCGTTTCTCACGGTTCACCGGGATGTTTGTATTTAGGGAATAGCCAACTTAGTCTAGATACTTTAAACTATTACGCCCCTCAATTAAAAACTTGGTCAACGACTGATTCACCCACTCCTATTCTCCTCTACGGCTGCAATGTTGCTACGGTCGATGCTGGTACAGAATTTTTGGAACGACTCCACCAAATAACTGGTACTGAGATTGCTGCTTCTGCGAACCGCACGGGTAATGCTGCCTTAGGTGGTGATTGGAATCTAGAATGTTGTACGGCTGAGATTGCTGTAGATTCAGCATTTTTGCCGGAATTGATGCAGGTATATCAAGGAGTTTTTGCCAGTCTAACTGTAGACACTTTGGTAGATGAAAACGATGGCAACCTGAGTCCTGGGGATGTTTCCTTGCGAGAGGCAATTGCTTCTATCAGTGCTGGAGGGACTGTTAACTTTGCTTCTAGTCTTACAGGTGGAACCATCATTCTTACCCAAGGTCAACTAACGATTGACAAAGACCTAACCATCGAGGGTCTGGGAGCAGACAAGTTGACCGTCAGTGGTAATAATGCCTCCCGTGTTTTTCGGATTGACGATGGAAATAGTAGTAACCTCATTAATGTTGAGATTGAAGACTTGACCATTACTGGTGGACGAATTAGTCGCTTTGGTGAAACGGGTGCTGGCATCTTTAACACAGAAAATCTCACATTAAATAGCAGTACTATCAGCAATAATAAAGGTAGGACTGGTGCTGGCATTGCTAACAATGGGATCTTGAAACTATTTGGGAGCACTGTTAGCGGCAACGAAGACCCTAGCTTTGGGTCTACTGGTGGTGTCTTCTCAGGTGGCGGTGGTATCCGCAATTTTTCAAGTGGAAGTCTTGAGATAGATAGCAGCACTATTAACAATAATAAGGCTTCTCGGGGTGGTGGTATTTACAATGGGGGTAGCTTAAAGGTAATTAATAGCACCATTAGTGGCAATGAATCTGCTGATGGAGGCGGCGGTATCATAATGCTTGGATCTAATCCAACAGCAAATGTTAGTTTTAGCACCATCATTAACAATACAGGAAATATAGGAGGTGATAATTTTGGTATTAATGGCGGAGTTTCAGTGCCAATAGGTACCTTTGTAGTTAGTAACAGTATTATTGCTGGAAATAATACTGTTCGATTTTTTAGGAATAACGCTGATGTGAGTGGGAATTTCACTAGTGAAGGTAATAACCTAATTGGCAATCTGCAAGGTAGCACTGGTTTCAATGCCAGCGAGGAGTTAAGTGTATCCGTTGACTCAGTTATCGACACCACTTTGCAAGATAACGGTGGTCCAACTTTCACTCACGCCCTGCTTGATGGCAGCCCAGCCATTGATGCTGCTAATCCTAATGCTGGTGTACTGATCGATCAACGTGGTGTAACTCGTCCTCAAGGTAATGGATTCGACATCGGTGCCTTTGAGGCTATACAAGCAACCCCCAACGACGATAATCTAACCCTCACCCCAAACAACGACACCATCAATCTGTTGACCGGTCAAGATATTGCCAAAGGTCTAGCAGGTGATGATTTTATTGACGGTGGCGGCGGTGATGATAAGTTATTTGGAGAGGCTGGCAATGACACCCTCTTAGGCGGCCAAGGTCAAGATAAACTCTTTGGCGGTAGCGGTAACGACCTCCTCAATGGTGGTCAAGGAGATAACATCCTGACTGGTGGCAGTGGAAAAGACATGTTTGTCTTGTCCACTGCAGGCAAGAACACTATTGTTGACTTTGAAGATGGTCTAGATTTGTTGAAATTAGAGGGAGGTCTAACCTTTGGGTCACTTTCTATCTTTGAACAAAATGGTGACACTTGGATCACAACTGAAAATAATCAACCGTTAGCTTTCTTGACTGATGTGAACGTCAATCTGATTACGGCTGACGATTTTGTGGTGTAATCTAGCGTCAGCTATCAGCTATCAGCTATCAGCTATCAGCTATCAGCTATCAGCTAATGGGTGGCACAGGCTTGAAGCCTGTGCCACCCTACTTGATGTGCTTATGGACATAGGGTAAGCTACAGCAAACAGCTTTTGAATAAGCGACTGCATCAAGACAACAGGTAAGCAAAAGTTTAATCTGAGTTACGGAATGCTAACGGCTGACCGCTGACCGCTGACCGCTGACGGCTGAATGCTGAGATATCAACCATGATCACACAAACTAGAGATACGCTCTTTCCCAGAATAAACATTAAACCGTTTTCCCCGCAGAAATCCCACTAGAGTAATCCCAAACTCTCTGGCTAGGGTTACCGCCAGACTGCTGGGAGCGGATACAGCGCAAACAATTGGTACCCTAGCCATCAGACATTTCTGTAAAATCTCAAAACTAGAGCGCCCACTGACCATCACAATGCGATCGCTTAAGGGCAGTTGATTAGTTAATAAGGCTGAACCCACCAATTTATCCACAGCATTGTGACGTCCCACATCTTCTTGTAACGAGAGTAACTCTCCTTGGGTATTAAACAACCCAGCAGCATGGATTCCCCCAGTTGTGGAAAACACTGATTGGGCGGAACGCAGCTGTTCCGAGAGGCTGTAAATCACCTCAGTACTGACTTCCAGGCTATCAGACATCACTGGACACCCTCGCAACCGTAGTGCCTCAAGACTGGCTTTTCCACAAATTCCACAGGCGCTAGTGGTAAAAAAGTGACGTTCCAGGGGCTGCAAATCTGGAGTCAGTTCCTCCCTCAGGGCCACATTCACAATGTTATAGCGCTGTTGACCATCTCGATTAGCATCCACACAGTAGCTAATCCGTTGAATATCATCCCGATGCCTTACAACTCCTTCACTGTAGAGGAACCCGGCTGCTAGTTCAAAATCTGCCCCTGGGGTGCGCATAGTCACAGCTACGGTTTTCTGGGGAGAGGTCAGGCGAATTTCCAAGGGTTCCTCTGTTGCCAGTTGATCTAAACGCGATCGCACTTGGCTGTTTTCCAATACCCAGACTTGGGATTTAGTTTTGCTACGGTGCTGATTCATACTTTATACTCAGAGCTTGCACCAAGTTTAAAATTTATCTGTAAAAGCAGGGAACAGCGGATCTGGGAACAGGGAACAGCGGATCTGGGAGTAGGGAGTAGGGAGTAGAACTGGATTACTATTCCCTATTCCTTAACATTAAAAATTTACCTCACCTATTTGATAAATACTATAGATTTAGATAACTTTTAATGGCATTCCTAAATTAAGCGATCGCTCGACTATCAACACAAAACAAAAATTTCTCAATACTAACCATAACTCAATTATATTAACATTAATCAACGGTTATATTACCTCATTAATTTCATAATCAACCTTTAATTTAATCATTTAATTTATATAGCAATTATAAATAAATTGTGATACTTTTTGTTTCCTGTTTCCTGCTCCCTGTTCCCTGTTCCCAGATCCGCTGTTCCCTAAAATCTAGAAATTGTTTACCTCATAGCTATGATAATTGCTATAAGTTTATGATAACCTGATCAAGTACCCAGATTTTTACATTACTCCAAACTCATGCTGCGTCAACCCAAAAAACGCTGGACTCCTTCCCACTGGGCAAACTGGAAACCATTCGGTATTGGTGAACAATACCCGAATAATTATTGGGAAGTATTCAGAGCAGCTTGGGAAAACCGAGACCAGTTATCCTATGCTTGGGATATCTTAAATCACGGAGTCTGCGACGGTTGCGCCCTTGGCACTACTGGTATGAAAGACTGGACTCTTGATGGCGTCCATGTCTGTAATGTCCGGCTGCGGCTGTTGCGGATGAATACCATGGCAGCATTTGACCCCGAAATTTTAGCAGATGTCTCCCAGCTTCAGAGAAAAAAAAGTATCCAACTGCGGGATTTGGGACGGCTTCCTTACCCCATGATGCGGCAACGAGGGGAGAAAGGATTCTGTCGAATTAGCTGGGATAAAGCACTGGAATTAATCAGCGATTCCCTACGGAATAGTTCCCCTTCACCCACCGATAGCAGCACCAACCGATTTAGCGTTTATCTAACCAGTAGAGGTACAGTAAATGAAACCTACTACGCTGCCCAAAAAGCAGTGCGGGCGATCGGGACTAATAATATAGATAATGCTGCTCGCATCTGCCATTCTCCCAGTACCGCTGGACTTAAAGCCGGATTAGGGGTAGCAGCTACTACCTGTTCTTATAAAGATTGGATTGGCACAGATTTATTAGTATTCATTGGCTCTAACGTTGCCAACAATCAACCAGTTACAGTTAAGTATCTCCACTGGGCTAAGAAGGCTGGTACCAAAATCGTGGTAATTAACACTTACCAAGAACCAGGTATGGAACGCTATTGGGTGCCTTCGATACCAGAAAGTGCCTTATTTGGTACTAAATTTGCCGAAGACTTCTTTTTAATCAACATGGGTGGGGATATGGCATTCCTCAATGGCACGCTCAAGGAGATGATTGCCAATAATTGGGTAGACTTATCCTTCATCAATAATCATACAAGTAATTTTGAGCAATTAAAAGCAACCCTAGCTAACCAATCCTGGGAAGAACTAGAACAGCTTTCTGGTACTTCCCGTAAACATATGTATGCCTTTGCCAAGATGCTAGCTGAAGCTGATAAAGCTGTGTTTGTCTGGAGCATGGGTATTACCCAGCATCAGTGTGGGGAAGATAATGTGCGAGCCATCATTAACCTAGCCTTAGCCAAAGGGTTTGTTGGTCGAGAAGGCTGTGGCTTAATGCCGATTCGGGGGCACTCTGGGGTGCAAGGAGGAGCAGAAATGGGATGCTATGCCACGGTTTTTCCTGGTGGCAAGCCCATTACTCCAGAAAATGCTGCCAAGCTCAGCCAACAATGGCAGTTTGAGGTCCCCACCACCAAAGGATTAACAGCAGCAGAAATGATTGATGCTGCCCATTCAGGGGAGTTGGATATAGTATTTTCTGTAGGAGGCAATTTCCTGGAGGTGTTGCCAGAACCAGAATATATCAAAGAGGCACTACAGCGAATCCCTCTGAGAGTCCATATGGATATTGTCCTCTCCAGTCAAATGTTAGTAGAACCTGGAGAAACCGTAGTCTTGTTACCCGCCACGACTCGCTACGAAATCCCAGGGGGAGTAACTGAAACCAGTACCGAGAGAAGGGTGATTTTCAGTCCAGAAATTCCTGGCCCTCGGATTGGGGAAGCCCGTCCGGAGTGGGAAGTGTTTATGGAACTAGCACGGCGAGTGCGTCCGGATTTAGCAGATAAATTACACTTTGATAGCACAGCCGCGATTCGGGCAGAAATTGCCCAGGTTATCCCCCAGTATGCTGGTATCCAACATCTTAAGGAAGCTGGTGATCAGTTCCAGTATGGCGGTTCCCATCTTTGCTTTGGCTGGAATTTCCCCACAGCCGATGGGTTAGCCCATTTTTCCCCCTTATCTCCACCGAAGTTAGAACTGCCAGACGGTCATTTCCTAGTAGCCACCAGGCGAGGTAAGCAATTTAACAGCATGGTGCAAGAACAGAAAGATGCCATTACTGGTGCAAAGCGAGAGGCGGTGCTGATTAGTCAGGTAGATGCTAAAAAACTGGGATTAAACCATGGCGATGCCGTAATTCTGAGGAATCAACAGGGTCAATTCCAAGGACACATCCATATCGCACCGATTACACCAGGAAATTTACAGGTACATTGGCCTGAAGGAAATGTGCTATTGGATAAAGGTAAGCGATCGCCTGAAGTAGATATTCCAGACTACAATGCTTTGGTTCAACTGGATAAGATTTAAGGAGATAGTATCGAGGTACGCATACAGCCGTCAGCTGTCAGCCGTCAGCTGAATGCTTAGTAATTAGTAATTGGTAAGTTAAAAGTTATCAACTTACAACTTACAAGTTATCAAGTTTCACGTTACAAGTTTGAATAGGGATCCGTGTAGGAATTGTGATAATTGTTGTTCCCTACTCCCTACTCCCTACTCCCTACTCCCTACTCCCTGTGCTATATAAGTAGTCAACCGGACATGATATTAGTCAGCAACATATCGCCATCCTTGAGGTTCATATTCCCGTTGAATTCGCACCATCCAGCTACCATAGGGAAGCTCTATGGCCTTATGCTCTTCGTGAGTTAAGGTTGCTGTTTCTGAAACAACTTGTAGATAAAGGATGCCATTTTTTTCGTATAACTGAGCAACACCATCACTGATGCGATGAGAATGTCCAGTTACCTCCCCTTCTGCTAGGGTTAGGTGAGGTAACTGTTGTCCATTGATTTGCTCTACAGGAAGTAAAATAACGTCCCCTTGTCGAATAGGTTGCATAGCTTATTTGATTAGTTGTTAGCGTGATTAATTGTTAGTTTGATTAATTGTTATCTAGTTATCGATTTAGTTGGGAAAGGTCATAGATCATGTCGGGATAGTTACCCTTAATAAAAATCTCCCCCATCTCCCCATCTCCCCATCTCCCCATCTCCCCATCTCCCTATCTCACCAGACTTCCCACCCTCCCCACCCTCCCTCTAATTATGGGTATTCAACCTGACTTGATAATAGGGGTTCTTTTTCCCCTTACTATAGCATTTCTCCTAGTAATGATGTACAGTCAATTGGCTTATGCCTACTCCCTATTGCCTACTACCTATTGCCTAAAACCTAGGACAAAGTACTTGATAAGTATGAAAAATAGGTTTTATAAACGAGTTGTGAACATTCATAAACCCAAAATCCTTGTGAGTACGGGTATCCTGCCCCCGTGAAATTTCACAACCTATTTAGAATTGCTATAGACAATCAAAACTCAAAAGTGGTCAATTAACAATTAACAATTAACGTAAGCATTCAGCGGTCAGCGGTCAGCGGTCAGCCGTTGGCCGTTGGCCACGCTATGGGCATAAACTTTTCCCGTAGCGTGGCCACAAGCCTTTAGCTGATAGGTAAGCATTCAGCCGTGAGCCTAAGGCTCACGCTACTTGAGGTGCCGTCAGCGGTCAGCGGTCAGCGGTCAGCGGTCAGCGGTCAGCGGTCAGCGGTCAGCGGTCAGCCTTCAGCGGTCAGCGGTCAGGGGTCAGCTATCAGTTATTAGCCTTCAGCCGTCAGCTGTTGACTAGACCTCTTGCAAAAGTATTTTTCTAATAGTGTTCTTGATGCAAAGCGCGAGTGGGGGAAACCACGGCAGTTGCTCATGGGGGGAACCACGGCAGTCGCTCATGGGGGAAACCCCCAAGACCGCGCTGCCTCCCCAAGACCGCACTGCCTCCCCAAGACCGTAATGGTGCGTTTGACCCGTAATTAAATTCGCCACGGGTCGCACCTCTGCATCGCTTTGCGTCAATTCTTGTCCACTGTTCCCTGTTCCGGTGATCCGCTGTTCCCGACAACTGCCGCGAAGTCTACTGAAAGCTAATAACTGATAGCTGATAACTGATAACTGATATAGCGGTTTTTAGCCTAATGAGGTACACAAAACTTTTTACCTCTTTCCTCTTCCGACTTTACTGCTCCCTGCTCCGTTCGCGAAGCGTGGCCTACGGCCTCAGTCCCTGCTCCCTAAAAGCCAAAAAATTGTACCTTACTAGCTTAAAAACCGCTAGAGCTGATAACTGATAGCTGATAACTGATAGCTGAATACTTAAGCTGAATACTTAAGCTGATAGCACCTCAAGTAGCACCTCAAGTAGCGCATTAGCTGATAGCTGAATGCTTACCAATTAACGATTAACAATTAACAATTAACTAACAATTAACAATTAACTTTTGTAAATTGTTTTAATTAAACTTGATATAAGTTAATAAATTGTTACAATTATAGGTATTTATAATCTATAATAAAACTAATATGACACGCCAGCAATTGAAATCGAACCTGCCAACAAAAATTTGCCCTGTTTGTCAACGTTCGTTTACATGGCGCAAAAAATGGCAAGATTGTTGGGAGGAAGTCAAATATTGCTCAGAGCGCTGTCGCAGACGGAAATCTGGCGTGAAGCAGAGATGAGGTATCAAGGATAACCAGGGCTGGATCGAGAAATTTTCTTAGTCAGTTTTTCGGGTTTTGTATATTTTCACACTTGACACATCAGAGTCTCATAATTCACACTAAATGTTTTAATCCTTAATATTTTCTTCAGTATTGTGTATGTTTGTGAAGACGGTGTGTCCCAAAGTCATTATCCACGGTGGTGCTGGTAGTTCTATAAAAGGCAAAGGAGGGGCTGATGCGATTCGCAAGTCCCTCCACTCAATTATTGAGGAGATTTATGCCTTGTTAGTGAACGGTACTAGTGCGACTGATGCTGTTGTCCGAGGTTGCCAACTGTTAGAAGATGACCCCCGCTTTAATGCTGGAACCGGTTCGGTGTTGCAATCAGATGGGCAAATCCGGATGAGTGCGTCCCTGATGGAAGGTCAATCTCAACGCTTCAGCGGTGTGATTAATGTGTCGCGAGTGCAGCATCCGATTCAGCTGGCAGAAGCGTTGCAAGGCTCCGATGACCGCGTGCTGTCGGACTATGGAGCGGCAGAATTGTTACGAGACCTTCAACTCCCGGTTTACAATCCTATGACGAAGCTGCGGTTACAAGAGTGGCTCCAAGAAAGGCAGGCCAATTTTAGCCATAAGATGGCGGGAGTTATTGCTGAGGACGAATTGGTGACGAGCTCTGAAGCTCGACGGGGAACCATTGGTGTGGTTGTACTAGATGGCCGGGGTCATCTGGCAGCAGGGACCTCTACTGGTGGTAAGGGTTTTGAACGGATTGGTCGCGTCAGCGACTCGGCGATGCCAGCAGGAAATTACGCTACTGCTGATGCAGCAGTGAGCTGCACCGGTATCGGGGAAGACATTATGGAAGAGTGTCTAGCAGCACGGATTGTGGTGCGAGTCACTGATGGTTCATCCCTGGTGAATGCAATGGAGCGTTCATTTAAGGAAGCTCGGAAGAATCAGCGAGATTTTGCCGCTATCGCTCTAGATGCTAATGGTGCGATCGCATGGGGCAAAACTAGCGAAGTTCTGCTAGCGGCTTATCATACTGGGGAAAAGATTGTGGATACGTTGAATATGACTAAGGATGTGGAATTTTTGTCGATTTAAAGGTATCTGACAACTTACGGATACAGGATGCTGAAATCTTGATAGTTATTATTAATGGCTTTTCGGTACCTGTTAGACTAAGCTATATACTTTAGTCGCCTCAAACTACTATTGTTTATAGCTTTGAGATTTTGATAATTGATTTTTTATACTAAATAGTATCTCAATGGCTAAAAGCGTTGCCTAGCAATACTTTTAGCCATTTTTTCTGAGAGCGACTGCAGTCCCTGCTCCCTAAAACCCAAGACGAAAGTACCTAACCCAATTGAAAACTGCTGTATCGTAAGTAATCAAGCAGACATGATATGAATAGTGCTAAAATGCTCAAAAAATTAGACAAGGTTTTGCTATTTGCTCTTTTCTTGGGTCTAGTTTTCTGTATCTACGGGATTAATTGGGGATGGGTGGAAGAATGGAATCCTGACCAAATGGGCTTTAAAGAACTTTTTCAAGCTGGAAAATTACCTTTCAATCCCGAATCATTTCAGAAGCCACCTTTTCATACCTATTTTGTTTACTTTTTATCTGTTTTACCCTTTGAATTAATCGGCAATACTCTACATCTATCCGCCGATGATATTAATCCAGCTAAACTCCTCTGGTCAAGAATGCTAACAGTTTTTCTGTTTTTAGGTTCAATTATTTTAGTCTATCAGATCTGCAAGAGGTTTTTTGGGGTTTTCCCAGCTCGCCTAGTGACAATTATTTTTGCTACCAGCGCAGGCTTCATCAGCTTTAGTCATTTTTTGACAACAGAGATTCCCGTAATGTTTTGGATGTTATTATCCTTCTATTTCGCTCAAAATATTTTGTTATCTGGCAAGTTATCGGATTATGTTATAGCTGGTTTTTGCACGGGAATTGCCACAGCTACTAAATATAATGGTTTGGCAATAGGAATGGGAATTGTTGTTGCTCATGTTCTTTCCATTACTTCAATATCATTGAGGCAATGGAAAAAATTACTGTTCGACAAAAAACTTATTATTGGTCTTTCGATGGTCGTTATTGGTTTTTTGGTATGCAATCCCTTTGCCTTACTTGACTATTCTACTTTTTGGGAGCATTTTTGGTACAACTATATTGTCACCCCTGTCTATGGGGGAATTGCAGAAGGGAATAGTTTTGGGGAATTTGTTGTCGCCATCCAAGAAATTATCGGTTTACCATCATGGTTAGTGTTTTTGCTTGGCTTATTATTTTGTTTTTATAGTCTTGCTGTAGACAAGGAAAAACCCCTCGAACATAAAGGGATATTGTTACTTTTTAGTGTATTTTTATTATATTATTTTAAGTTTGGCTCTTTTCCGAGAATGGAAACTCGCTTCGTAATGCCAATAGTTCCTTTTGGTTTAATTATTTCTGGTGTATTCTGGAATAAAATCAAGGGAAATCGGCGGTTAATGATTGGACTTTTACTAGTTATTTTAAGTTACAACTTGATTTGCAGTTTTTATGTGGGTAAGCGTTTTACAGAAGACCCTCGAATGGTAGCTCAAGAGTGGGTAAAAACAAATATTGAAAAGGGAAGTTCAATAGAATCGAGTGCCTATTCTCCACAATTTAGTAAGATACCAGGGGTGATTTTAACAGAACAAATAATGCCAGATATTAGCGGACGTAAAAAAAAGTTTAGCCGTCTATTTAAAGATAATCCCTGGATCATGGCACGCCTGCAGTGGTCAACACATATACGCTGGGAGAAGGAAGATAGAGAAGAAGATACACAATGGTATAACCTTGAGAGATTGAAAGACCGAAAACCAGACTATATTGCGGTTAATTCCCGCTACTACAAAAGATTTATTGTCCGTCTTAAAAATGACTATCCTTCCCTATACAAATTTTTTAGCGATCTTTTAGAGGAAAACTATCCTTATCACATTGTATTTGACCAAGAATCTCCAAAGGTTCCAGAATGGATTTATCCTAAAACTATTGATTTTCTTCAGAATAGAATGGTGATTTTTGCCAAAAATGATCTGACCTATAACTAATAACCTACTTTGGGTTCTCCAAATTCCACAGAGCATCAATTCCACTACCCACATAGTCTGAGGCTTGGTGCAGCTCAATCCATTGTACAAGAGCACTGGACACATAACTAGATGGTTTACCTAACTCAGCCAAGGTCTCAGCAGCTGAGGCTCGTACACCAGACTCCTCATCTTTGAGGCACCCCAGCAAGGCAGTGATCACAACTTGTGAAGAATTACCCAACTGGCTTAAGGCTTTAATAGCGGCACAACGTACATCAGAATCTTGATCCTCTAGCTGTGGTAGTAGGGCACTGATCACTGTTTCAGAAAGGTTACCTAACTGACCATTACCTAACTGACCTAAAGCAGTAGCAGCGGCACAACGAAGATCAGAATCTTTATCTTTGAGGGATGTGACTAAAGCACTGACTACGCTTTCACTATGCTGGTCTAATTTACCCAAGACCGAAGCACTCAAGCAACGAACACGAGAATTTTGATCGTTTAGCCTTGTCAATAAGGCACTCACAACGGTTTTACCATGCTGCTTCAATTTGCCCAATGCCCAGATACTGGAGTAACGAACACGAGCATTTTTATCGTTTAGCCCCATCAACAAGCTATTCACTACTGGCTCAGAAACCTGATCCAATTCACCTAATGCTAAAGCTGCTTCAGAACGAATGGTAGCATCGTCATCTTTTAGCCAGCTCAGCAATGTATTTACTAAGCTTTCTGAAGTATTGTCTAATCTGACAATAGCGCTTAGTGATAAGTTCTGAATATTTTTTTGAAGACTAGTGTGCTCGGTAGTAGTGAGATAATAGTCGGGATAGTCTAATTTAGTTACACTAGTTAATCTATCACTAGTTAATATCTCACTGGCCTGGTGACGCACGGTATTATTTTTATCTTCTAGCCCTGCCAAAAAGGTTTTGAGGACTGTCGGGTTTTGCCCTAATTGGTTTTGCTCTAACTGGTTTTGCCCTAATTGGTTTTGCCCTAACTCGACTTGGCGTTCCTGGGATTGTGTATCTTTCTGAGAGTTGGCTCTATCTTTCAACAGTTGTAAAACGTCAAGTTTAATCTCAGTTTGATTCAAGTCGGAAAGGGTTTGAAAGACTTGCTGATGAATTTGGTAACCAACTCGCCGTGAATCACTGGCTGCTAGGGTAACCAATGCTGCTAAAATCTCTTGCAGTAGGGAATTATCTGCTATCTTCAAGGGTTGAGGATTTTCGGCAAGGCAAGTGGCAGCAAATAATAAATCTCGATGTAACCAAGACTCATACTCACTGTCATGATTTAAAATTTCCTGAATTGCTTTAGCGGCTTTTTTTGGTTTAAGCTGAGCAATTAGTAGGAGCAACACGTCTTGCCAGTGGGAGTCATGGAGATAGTCTTGGATATGAGTCAATATAATATCAAAATTTTCTTCATTATCGGCTTGATAGTTAATTTCTTGAGCACACAGATAGTCTTGAAATATTTTATGGATAAAGGCGTAACCATCCAACCCTTGTTGTGTTAAAATACCAGTGCGATGCTCCTTTGGAGCCGCTACGCGAACGCTAATTAAATTAACCAACCGTTTTGCCTCTGCCTTGGCCTCGTATAACTGAATCTGTTTCATGGTTTTAATTTCTCTACCAAACCAAGCGATCAGTTCATCTCGATTAATTACTATCCTACCTTCTTTCTCCGTTTTATCTTTTTCCTTTTTACTATCCTGGGTATGCATCCAATACCCGAGACGTTCCATCAATCGTCTGCAATCATTCAATCCCAGATATTTCAGCGTCTGATTATTACTAATATCTGGTTTATTAATATCTGGTTTATTAATATCTGGTTTATTATCCCAGGAGGTTAATAACAGGTCTACTGCCTGGTCATAAAGCTGATAGCGCTCCAAAGGCAATCGGAAATGATAGCGGTGAATTAGGGTAATAATCGTTAACAATAGGGGATGTCTTGCCAGGTTTCTAATCTGATCATGCTCAGATAGTAGGTTGATCAGGCTTTCTTTCAGTCGTTGTGCTTCTGCTTTGTCTTGAATCTGACTATAGTACCAGCGCTGAATAAATTCTTCAATTTTACTGTCATCAAATAACTGAAGTTGATAGTGATAAAATTTTTTGTTCCATAAAAACTCCCAGGGGTAATTTGAGTTAAGGTAACGGTCGTTATCGGAGGTAATAATTAACCAATTGTTAGGAAATTGCTGGAGAAAATCCTTAATTTTCTCTACGATTTGCTCACCTTTGGCTGGTTCTGTGACTTGATCGAGCCCATCGAGCAAAATCAATGTTCGTCCATCCTCCAGCCAATGTTCAAAGAAACCTTTAGGCAGGGATTTCACCAATAGGGTTTTTTCAGCAAACTGCCGTGCATAGTCTAGAATACTGATATCTGAATACTCGACCCAATCCCGGATATCAATTAAAATCGGCAGCCAGTCAATATCTGGCGCTAACCCAATTGCTTCTGGTTGCTTCTGGGCTAACATTACAGCAACATAATTCATTAAGGTGGTTTTACCTGAACCAGGCGCACCCAGTAGTATCACGTTCCGGGATTTAGCAGAGGTAGCCTGCCAGGTTTTTACCGCTAATAAATATTGGGCAAGAGTTTTTTTAACCGTTTGCGTACGCAATGGTTGCCATGACTGATCGGGTAAGGCTACCTGAGGGTGAAAAGCCCGCAACTCTACCGGTCGCTGACTACTGGGAGGATGTAACACTTCTACCTCAGGCATGACAAAAATTTGGTCAAGCTTAATGGCATGGTTTCCATCCTGTGGACCGACCAACATCCCAGCAAACTTAACCTCATCAACGCTGTTGGAAATTTGCTGGAAATAGTTTTCCTTAGTTAGTTGAAATTCTAAATAACTGCTGGTTTTTTCACTATAAGTCTTGACAAAGGTTTCCATCCACGGAAGAATAAAACTATCTTGTGGTTGAGTGGGGGCATAGTTTGAGGCTACCTGCTTAAATTTCTCCACAAGTAGAGGGGTTAAGGGTATTTTGTTATCCTCTTGGAGGGGTTTGTGTAATTCCTCCTGTACTTCCCTATCTTGGAAAAAGTCTTCCAGAAAAAACGCGATCGCATCAGGAGCAGAATAATAAAAAAGGCGCTGCTCTGGTGCCAAGGGTTCTTCTCGCATTAGGGCAGCTTTGAGTCCTTGCTCTACTGCTTTGTGGATGTCGGCAGGAGTTAGCCTAGTTTGAATTTTTCTCCCTAAAATAGGGGCAACAGATTCAGCAACAACAGAAGCAATTTCCCAAGTCATAGGGCAAACTCAATTTTCCCTCAACAATTATTATCGTAGTCTTTAGTCATAAGCTTGCTGCTTCTTACTTCTGTTACCCCTATTGCCCCTCTTGAAACACCCAATTTGTTAATTCACCCAACGTCAGCATTCAGCCGTCAGCATTCAGCCGTCAGCCTTTGGCACATCAAGTACCGTGCGCGTAGCCCATTAGCTGTTCGCGTAGCGTGCGCGTAGCGCATTAGCTGAATGCTGATAGCTTACCACCCAACAACCTGATCAACTTACGGCCATCCCTTACCCTTGCTCAGCTGTTGGAATCTTCAGTTCCCTGTAATCGCCAACCGGGTTTAACGACCTGATTTCTACTACGAGCAATCACCAAGCTATCGTTTGGCACATCCTTGGTAACCACAGAACCAGCTGCCACAGTGACATCCTCTCCTAAGGTCAGTGGTGCCACCAAAACACTATTCGAGCCAGTCTTAGTGCGATCGCCTATCTGGGTTTTATGCTTTTTAACACCATCGTAATTGGCAGTAATGGTACCTGCGCCAATATTCACTCGTGACCCTAGGGTAGCATCTCCCAAATAAGATAGATGAGAGGCATTAGTGCGATCGCCTATCTGAGTATTTTTCAGTTCCACAAAATTTCCAATACGGCAGGATTCTCCTACTTGGGCATGACCCCGAAGATGAGAATACGGACCAATACGGGTGCCATCTTGAACCACAGAATCACTTACCACTGAATATAGCACCGTCACCTTATCACCCAACTGGCTATTTTCAATCAGACTCCCTGGGCCAATCCTGCTACCAGCACCAATGACAGTCTTACCCCGCAAATGAGTTTGGGGCTCGATGGTGACATCAGGTTGCAATTGGACAGTCTCATCAATGGTGATACTGTTTGGGTTAATTAATGTCACCCCTGCCTTCATCCAGCCATCCTTAATCCGCTCTTGCAAAATCTGCTCAGCCATGGCCAGCTGTTTACGGTCATTAATCCCGAGAATTTCGTGGGTTACTTCCACATCCACTGCCATTACTGGCTCAACCATGGTAACCGCATCCGTTAGGTAATACTCATTTTGGTCATTATCCGCAGACAGTTTTGGTAGGACCAAAGCCAATTGAGACCAGTTGAAGCAATAGACACCAGCATTGATGCGGTTATTTTGCTTTTGAGCATCAGTGCAATCCCGGTGTTCCACAATCTGTTGCAGCTGATTGTTACTATCACAGAAAACCCGTCCATAGCCCGTGGGATTCGGCAAATGGGCAGTTAGGATCGTAGCGCCATTGTTATGGGCTTGATGGCTTTCTAATAGTTGTTTAATGGTGTCGGGACGCAACAATGGAACATCACCATTTAAGACCAGTAAGTCTCCCGTATCGTCTGCCAAGTGGGGCAACAGTTGCTGGACGGCATGACCAGTACCCAATTGCTCTTTCTGTTCAACGAATTCTACATCCGTGTAGGCGCTCAGACTTTCTTTTACCCGTTCACTCTGATAGCCACAAATCACCATCACTCGCGAGGGGTTAATAGAAACACAACTGTTGAGCACTCGCTCCACTAGAGTTTGTGAACCCAAACGGTGACAGACTTTGGGCAGGTCAGATTTCATGCGAGTTCCGCGTCCTGCCGCTAGAATTGCTACTGCAACCATAGATTAGCTTTTTGCTTCCATCTTTGCATCCCTATCATACTCACACTTGACCTCAGTTTGATGTCATAAATGGGCAGTTTTTTTTAAGATGCAGGAGAGAGAATTAATAATTCAGGAGAAGAATGATGAATCTATTGGGAGAATAAATATAATTATTACCGATAAAACTCTGATTAATTGCTAATTAGCTTAAAATTAACTTATTATAAGGTCAGCAGTCAGCAGTCAGCGGTCAGCGGTCAGCGGTCAGTGGTCAGTGGTCAGCAGACGTAACTCAGATTAAACAAATGGTTACCTGTTTTATTCAAAAGCACCTTAAGTAGCGTGCGGGTAGCGCTATAGCTGATAGCTGATAGCTAAAAGCTGATAACTGAAAGCTATTAGCTTTCAGCTAATAGCTGAAAGCTGAAAGCTGAAAGCTGATAGCTGATAGCTGATCTTAACTATCAACTCTCAACCAACGCTTTTTCCAATGAGAGGTTGGTTCAAGTAAAGAGTTTTGCTGCTCTAGGCGGCGTCGGTGTAAAATGCCTGAGGCTGAGTCTGATAAATTCGGGTCTCGGTAAGGCACAGCAGCACGAGTTTGCAAATGTTCTTGCTCTCGGATTGATAAGCTAGGTAAATTAGCTTCAGTAAAGCTAGCTATAGTACCGGGTTGTCGATTTCCTACTTCAATGGTAGATCCAATCGTAAACCCAGCTGTGATCAGGGCAATTCTAACTGCTGCGGCACAAGAGTAGGTGGCTAGTCTACCGGTGTCTGAGCAACATTGGGCTAAGTGTTGAATAAATTCTAGGGTCCATAATTGAGGACAGTTAGGTGGGGAAAAGGGGTCAAGAAAGATAGCATCGGCTTGGAAGTTACCTTGTTGCACCTGTTGGATAGTCTCTCTGGCATCACCGAGATATAGTTGAGCTTGGAATTGCTCGGTTTCAACCAGTCCAGTAGTTGCCAGAGCCTCTAATAGTTGGGGGATAGGATCACGAAAGTGATTCAGCCAACCCTGAGCGATCGCAGCTTGTGGTACGGTAGAGTCTAATTCTAGGGCAACCAGTTGGACATGGCAGTGGGGATTTTGTGTCCAAATTTCCCCTAGGGCAGCAGCGGTGTTGTAACCTAGACCATAACAGATATCCAACAACCGTAGCACTGGCTGTTGGGCTTTTTGGGCTAGTTGGCAAGGTTTGACAAACTTCACCTGGGCTTCTTCTATGGCACCTTGTCGGCTGTGATAGGATTCACCAATTTCTGAACAAAAAAAGGTAAATGAGCCATCAGCAGTCATTTCCGGTGTGAATACCTTGTTATCGGGCATTAGGGATTTTAAAGGTTGAAGGTTATGGGGTTGAAGGTTGTCTGTCAGAATGCAGAATGTAGAATGCAGAATGTAGAATTCCAAATTCATAAGCATTCAGCCGTCAGCCTTCAGCTGTCAGCCGTGAGCCACGCTACACGAACGGGAGAATTTAATAGTTCGAGATTAATGAGAATTGAAAGTCTGAGGAAAAGCCCATCTAAGCCTATGCGCCTAGCGCATAGGATGATGGCTGATAGCTGAATACTTACCCAAATTCTAAATTCTAAATTCTAAATTCTAAATTCTAAATTCTAAAATGTTGAAGGTTGAAGGTGATGGGGTTGTTCGCCTTTGGCGTTCCTGTCGGGTAGGTTATTTGCCCAACATCGAACATGTAACCTGCTAACTTTCAACGCTTCTAGTTGGTAGGCACTGCCCACCATCGGATTATTGAAACTCCCCGCTCTAAAGAGACGGGGAGTTTCAAAAGAATTGGCGTTGCTGAATTAAGGTATAATTTAAATAATTACACAGAGAAGGATCTGGAACATCCCAAAATTTAAGATAGTGAATTACCAGAATGTCGCCACATTTCCTCGGATTTGGAGTAGCAAAAACTTTTTCGCTTGATAGACTATTTGGGTCCTGATCTTAACTAAGCTGTTGTGCATTTTAAATGCACAACAGCTTATTACTTACGACTCAAACGCCGAGGTCTAAACTTCGGTAGTGGTAAACAAGTAGCTAAACCACTACATCTTTACCACTACCTAAACTTGTTACCTCGTCCAAACGTTATTCGCGTTTAATGTTCCTATCCCGGCCCACTGTATTTGATTTTGATTAATCAGAGTACCTATTTGACACTCCCCGCCCTGTAAGGACGGGGATTCTTGCTTCAACGAGGTGACTTGTTTAACCAGGCCGGAGCCAGGAAAAATAGAGGTCTCTTCTCCACAAGCGTATTTAGTCTATGACCTAGGTTTCGGTGTGCCCCACCGTACCTAATCTAGTTAACAAGTTCGATAAACTTTTTCTTGATCTTATGTTTTCGTAGATATCCAAATCGTTAGATTTGATTATGCAATAAGCTGAGCTCTTAGCTTATTTTTTACATCATCTACTTATTTTAAGACTATGTTTATCTATAACATTATTGGTTTTTATCTTAACACGATGCGATAAAACCGTCAAGTCTTAATTTAAAAAAAAGCCGTCCTATAAGGACGGGGCTTTAAACCCAAATTTTTTGGTAAACTCGATCATCTGGGAAGTTAACTCGTATTACATCTGGGTCACTACAGATCACAACACCACGCCCATTTGGACGAGTACCCATAGTGATAGTAACCTGCATATCCTCCACTGTAATCTCAGATTGACCCTCAGATTGACCCCATGTTCCTGCTATACTCATCATTTACCTCTTGCTGTAATTAATTTCAATCAACACATTGATCATAGAAAATCTAACCCTGGCTTGACATTACCCTTGAGGGTACCTTTGATGTTAAGAATTATTACTGACATTAATCGGCATTGCATAGTAGGATTGACTTGGGTTGATTATCTGGCGAGAAATGTGATGCTATTACTCCCGGGAACGCAACTCCTCAAATCAGACCCTGATTCAGCAACGCCTAAGAATTAATGGCAAAATCCTGTTTCTCCCTAAGCTGAGACTATCAAAATTCAATCGAACCAAACCCTAGTCTATGACAGATCCTTTTCAAACACCCCACAGCGGATATCACTGGGACGGTAAGAGCGGACGCTTTTTTGAAGGTTGGTACTATCGGGTGACTTTACCGAATTGTGGTCAGACCTTTGCGTTTATGTATTCCATTGAAGACCCCATTGGTGGTCAACCCTATAGTGGTGGTTCAGCCCAAATTCTAGGCCCTGATGATCAGTATCTGTGTCGTACCTTTCCCCATCCGGAAGAGTTTTGGGGGTCATCGGAATCCTTAGGTCTAGGACATTGGGGTAAAACTAAATTACAAATTACTCCTCAATACCTTAACCCCGATAAATTTGAGTATCAAATCAAGGAAGGATATCAGGCTACAGCTACCTTGAATCAAGGGTTTATTCGGGACCCAGCCAGCGGAGGCTATTGTGATTGGCGCTATGAAATTAAACCGATTTATGGCTGGGGAGATCTGGGAAAAGCCCAGCAATCAACCGCTGGCTGGCTTTCGTTTTTACAGATATTTGAACCAGGATGGCAAATCTTGATGGCCCACGGTTTAGCCACTGGCTGGATTGATTGGAATGGTAAGCTCTATGATTTTACCAATGTCCCGGCCTATGGGGAAAAAAATTGGGGTCGTGCTTTTCCTAAGAAGTGGTTTTGGCTCAATTGCAACAGTTTTACCGATCAACCAGACCTGGCTCTAACTGCTGGTGGTGGTAGACGGGAAGTAGTGGGGTTGGCAGAAGCAGCTGCTTTGATTGGCATTCACTACGAAGGTAAATTTTATGAATTCGTGCCCTGGAATTCAGAAGTAACCTGGCAGATCCAGCCTTGGGGAAATTGGCAGATGCAAGGGCGCAATGGTGAGTATGAAGTAGAGTTAACTGGTACAACCGATTTACCTGGTACACTTCTACGAGCTCCCACGGAAAAGGGATTAAATTTCATTTGCCGAGATACTATGCAAGGTCAGCTGAAGTTGGAACTTAAACAACGACGTGGGGATAACGTTGAACCGATTTTGATAGCTGAAAGTAAGTTATGTGGATTAGAAGTTGGTGGTGATTCTTGGGAGAAACCTTGGAATTCTTCGGCTAAATTGCCTTGGGTTTTGTGAGACTATCCTGCCTTGGGGAGGGGTGCATCTCATATTTGAAAATCTTGGGTAGGGTGCGTTAGGGGGAGCCCTCATTTTCTCCCTCGTAGCCATGGTTATGTTGCTGCCCGTAACGCACCACCGGGTCAAACAGCTTTTAGGAGATGCACCCCTTGGGGAGTGTGGGGCCCGGGCGCGGGGAGGGTGGGCATATGGGGAGATGGGGCAAATTTTTATTAAGGCTAATTAGCCGACATTATATAACACCAGCATATCGGCAAATTTGCTACTTATTGATAGTGTTATTGGGCTACTAATACTTGGGTATTTTTTATTTTATAAAAGTCAACTAATCCACATAGTATAGCAGTCGCCAGGGTAATTAGGACATGACAAAAGTCTCAAACTACAGTATGGCAATAGTTTAACTTCTGACTTCTGACTTCTGCTATAGTAAGTCAGCTCGCGATCGCTTTTAGATTCAAAGTTTACGTCAAATAGCGTAGTACTTCGGAATAATTACTTAATTTTTATTGTCCGGATCGACTCAAAAATTTAATATGACTCTTGACTTTCAAAGGCTGAGGTAGCAAGAGCCATAAAAACCTTACTATATAAGGCTTTGAGTACAATTTAACCTATGGGCTGAACTGATTAACCAGTAAGGATTTAAGCTTGTCTGTCACCCCCCATAAAAAAACTATCAACGACAATGCTCACAAATAATTCACAAAGCAATGATTACCTAAATAAAGTGTTCAGATTGCTAATATTTGTTGAGTTTTTTATTGTCCAGCTTGACTCTAAAATTTTTTTCTGGTTAATATACATATTGGCTTTCAAATTTTTGAATTTAAAAGATGGCTTATGGGGCAATTTTAGCCCTAAATAGCTTAGCATATCAGGCTTTGATGCCAATGATTAAGCATGACTGGTTACAGTTGCAAATTAACCATGATTTATTTTTTTTAGTTTTGGCTTGCAAAAACTCAATCAATTGCAACGATTTGCAGGTTGGTTTATACTACGAAAGTCTCACGAATTTTATAGTTATAAAAGGAGAAATAAATTATGGCTGGTGGTGATTTTTCAGTTGATTTTGCAGCGGCAAATCCTGAGACATACGATCACAGTACAGGAGGAGGAACTTACGGTGATGGAGGAACGACAACTACCGTTGAATCTTTACAAGCTGGAGATTTTGAATGTGACGATATCGTTTCTTATTTTGCTGTAGTTACCGTAGATCAGAATCCAGCAGATGCGAATCAAACTATCGAACTTGATTTTTCATTTTTAGCTGATACAACTGGTCAATCAGGTGCTGCTATCAGCGACATTGTTAACGTAGAAGTAAATCCTGGCGATACTGGCAACATTGGTGATAATGACAGTACAGCTACTCTCACCAACGAGGGATTAACGGGCGATCTATTTCAGTCTGGCTCTGAGTTAGAGGGAACAGTAACCATTGATAACTTGGAAGCTGGAGAGCAGGTAGTTGTTCGTATTGATGTCCGTCTTGATTGCCAGGCTGGTAGTAATCCTACAGGTAATTTACAAGGGGCGTTAACAGGTGGTCGAGTTATTTCCCCTGTACAAGAAGGAATTAATACCGGAGAACAAACAATTCCTTTTCAACAATTCGGCAATTTAGATGTGCCACCTCTTCCTGACCCCATACTTGAACTTGAAAAAACAGCCAATGTTACAGAGGTTGATGAAGCGGGAGATGAGATCGAATATACCTATGAAATTACCAACACAGTTGAAGGTTCAGAAGCAACTAATATTACCTTAGTTGATGATAACTTTACCTCTGACACTGGCGATGATTTTAATCCAACTTTTGTTAGCGGTGATACTGATGGAGATGGTAATTTAGACTTTGGGGAAACTTGGGTATATCAGGCTTCCTATACCGTTACTCAAGCAGATCTAGATAATGGGGTTGATCTGGTTAATGTTGCTACTGCTGATAGTGCGGAAACCGAGCCAATCACCGATGATGCCACAGTCGGTGTAAAGCCGATGCCTGGTGTGGATCTGATCAAAGATGTAGCACTTACCAACGATGCTGATTCATCTCAAGATATTAGTGCAGGGGACGAACTTACCTATAGCTTCACTCTTGAAAACACGGGTAATGTCACCTTAACTGATGTAGGAGTGACAGACCCCTTACCTGGTTTAAGTGGGATCGACTTTGGTACTTTTGACGGAACTTTAGACCCAGGCGAGGAGGTAACTGGTACTGCTACCTACACTGTAACTGCAGCTGATGTTACAGCAGGTACAATTGAAAACACTGCTACCGTAGCTGCCGAAGACCCACAAGGCGAGGATATTACAGATACGGACAGTGAGATAGTTGATCTACCTGAACCAAAACTGGAGATCGACAAGATGTTTGTAGATTTTGTCGATAATGACGGCAATGGTATTGTTACTCAAGGAGACGATCTCAACTATACAATTAAAGTCAGTAGCACCGGAGATGCGAATTTAACTGATGTTACCGTTAGTGATCCCCTGACAGGACTTGATGAAACTATCGAGTTCCTAGGTGCAGGTGATATGAAAAGCTTTGAGGTTATCTACCGCGTATCAGAAACAGATGCACTCACCGGTCAAGTTCTCAACACTGGAATTGCTGATAGTACTCAAACCGATCCAGTACAAGATACTGTGGATGTACCTGTTAAATTGGCTGTGGATATAGACATTAAGCCCGGTTCCTTCCCCAGCTCCTTCAATTTAAGGGGTAACGGTACCGTACCTGTGGCAATCTTCGGTACCAGTGTTTTCGACGCGACTTCCATTACGGAAGTTTGCTTAGAAGAGTTTATGCCTGGTCCGTCTACAGGAGAAGGCTGCACCGAGGATATCAACTTTGAGGATGTGAACGGTGACGGTATTACAGATGCTGTAGCCAAGTTCAGTAAGCCCGATTTGATCGGTGTTTTAGACACAGATAGCGAGTTTGCTATGCTCACTGGCATGACAAGCAATGGGGTGATGTTTGTTGGTGTGGGCGACGTAAACGTTACCCAGGTGTAAAACACACTTCTGTATATTTACCCAACTTCCTCTGCTTCTGGTTAATTCCCCTATATCTACGTTCAAGATCAAAAAAACCCCAGCGGGTAGCTGAGGAATAAGTCAAGGTGCATCTACTATTCCTGAATCCAACCGGGGTCTACCTAGATCCGGAAATATTTCCAAAACATAGGGAAATGCGATATAGCGTTTTTCATGAGCTAAGGTACACAGGATTTTTTCCGACTTCCCTGCTCCGAAGTCCCTGCTCCGAAGTCCCTAAAATCCACTCCTAGTCAGTACCTCACCCAATTGAAAACTGCTATATAGCACTACGCATTCAGATGTTTTACATTGTCTTGATGCAGTCGCTCATGGGGGGAACCCCCAAGACCGTAATGGTGCGTTTTCCGTTGGCGAATTAAATTCGCCACGGGTCGCACCTCTGCATCGCTCCTAAACTCCGAAACTTAGTCATAGCTTACTTCTGACTTCTGACTTCTTACTTCTTACTTGCGCGTAGCGCTATATCAACCCAAAGACCGCAGAAAATTACCTAAACCGACACCAATAAACGTAGCTACTGCATAACCGAGAGTACCGCAAAGAATCGCTGGAGTAACTAGCTTATCCCACTGCCGTGCTGTCGCCATAGCCGCTGCTGTAGTTGGCCCACCCATATTAGCATTCGACGCAATTACTAACTCAGCTAAATCTAAACCCAGCAATCGTCCAACTCCCAGTAGCACTAACAAATGGATAGCGAGAATTAAACCAGCAAAGATAAACAGAACTGATCCCACTCGTAGCACTATTTCCACATTAGCGCTGGCACCAATTACAGCAAAAAATACCTGCATCAGCAGATAGCCAATTTTTTCTGCTGCGGTTATCCTACCCAAATAACTTGGGAATAGTGTCGCTAGCATCACAATTAAAACCGTTTCTACCAGAATTCCCCCTTTGTTGAAACCCAACCAGCTAGCGAGACCATAACCTACAGCACAAATGGTCATACTAATGGCTAATGCCAAACTGATATTGATAACAGAGAGTCCTTGTCGAGACTGGGAGTCAAAGACACTAAACTGACTAGAATTAGTATTCTCCTGAGAGCGCTGGTTAGGGAAAATTCCCCGTAGCCACTTCATGGAAGGTAAAGCAAACAGCACTAAAAAGTACAAGGTCATCACTAAATTATCTGCTGCTACCCCAGCACTGAGTAAATCTCCTGCTCTTAATCCAGTGCTTTCAGCGGTTGCCGCAAAATTAACAGAACCACCAATATAGGTAGCACAAAAAATTGCTGCCAACTGCCAACCTTGCTCTCCTAAAGGAATGAGATAGTAAGCCACTACTGTTCCTAGGATTGTTCCCACTGCACCAATGCCATAGGCAATTAAGGTAAACCCAGCCTCCCACACAATCCGAAACAAATCAGCTTGGAATAGTAGTAAAGGAATAGCTAATGGAACTAAGTAAGACCAGACCACACCATAGGCGGGAGCATCCGGTGGGATAATCCTAAGATTAGATAGGATGAACGTTACCAAAATGGTGACAACAGCCCCAGATAGTTTAGCTCCCCAAGGAGTTCGTTCTGCCCAGAATCCAATTGTTGCTGCTGACAGCAACACAGCCCATAGAGCGAAATCTTGATTAGGATTTATAAGAGACGTTGTCATGTTTTTTAGGAATGCTTATCTAAAAGCTTTTCAAATAAACTTTCCGATGCCCAAAACGATGTATTTTTAAGATTATCGACAACAACAGGTAAATTGATAAGTTTCATAGTAGCTGCCCGGTCTAAAATTCCCAAAATACCTGTGATGGTTAATCCTCGTTCTTTTGCTATGCGCCTTGCCTTCATATCATCTAGCAAAATTAAATCTGCTGTGAGTTCTTGAGCTAAAAGAATAGCTGCCAGTTCTCCGGGGTCTAGCAAATCTAGAACTGAATCGGAAGATAGGCTAACGGGTCTAATTTTCAGCCAAGGGGGTGGGGTGGCAATCCAAGTTTGCACAGGTGGTGGGGCAGCCACATCTGATAGCTCGTCATACACTGCTTGGGGAATAATGATTTGCCCAAACAGTTGGGGTAGCAGGTTAATCTGCCCAATCAGGATTAGGTAGTTAATCGGGGAAGTATTAGAAACAACGATCATCCAGGGTTGGCAAATAGATTGTCCAGGGTTTGGCTATCTTCGTCTAGGTCAGCTTCGGTGTAGGGAAGGTAAGCTTTTTCCTCCTTGAGGAATTGGTAGGTTTCCCAGCGAGAAGAAAAGTTAAGGATTCTGCGGACTTGGGCAGCACCAAGGTGACCTTGACGATAGCGATCAGCCACAATCAGTTCAAGGATTCTGCGGGAGAGGTCACCTACTTGGAGTTGACTAGCGATTTCATCGGGGAGTTGGATCGTAATTTCCATAGGGGTAATCGGAGTCTGTCCATAGATGCAGTTTAACTCCAAAGTTAGGGCAGCAGTGTGTGAGAGCCTAGCTAAACTCCGACAAATCAACTAAAATAAACCCGTCAGCTGTCAGCCGTCAGCTGTCAGCCGTCAGCTTAAAATAAACCTTCCGTAGCGTGCGCATCGCGCAAACAGCAGGATTTGATAATGCTTACCTGTTTTATTCAAAAGCTGAACGCGCACGGGTGCGCGTAGCGCATCAGCTGATAGCTGATAGCTGATAGCTGACATCACTCAAACTTCCAAATCTTAATAGTATTATCTTGAGAACTACTAGCAATGGTAGCACCATCATTGCTAATAGCAACCGTAGTGACAGCGCCTAAATGATCTGTAAGAGTATAGAGCAATTCACCACTACCAGGATGCCAGATTTTGACAGTCTTATCGGCACTACCACTGATTAAGGTATTACCTTGAGGGCTAATGGCAATAGATTTAACAGCATGCCCATGTCCGGTCAGAGTAAGCAACGGTTTTTTTGGTATTTGTAAATACCGATCCCTCTTGAGCAACCACATGTTAATGGTTTTATCAGCACTGCCACTAATTAAGATTTTACCACTAGGGCTAAAGGTGAGTGACTCTACCGATGCCGAATGTCCAGTAATGGTTGCGCTGAGCTTACCAGTTACTAAATTCCAAAGCTTAATGGTTTTGTCAGCACTACCACTAGCTAGCAGTTGTCCATCTTTACTAATAGCTACAGCGTTAACTGTTCCTAAATGGCCAAACAACGTTGTCTGTAATGATGCCTTCTTCAGGATCCAAAGCTTAATAGTCTGATCGGCACTACCGCTAGCAAGTAATTGCCCATTGTGACTAATTGCCAAACACTTTACCCAAGCTGAATGTCCACAAAGGGTATGAATTAAATTTCCCGTATACTCATGCCATAGTTTAATGGTATGATCCCAACTGCTACTAGCGATAATTTCTCCATCTGGACTAAAGCTAACCGCCTCAATCACATTTAAATGTCCTGAAAGTTTAGCCACCACTGTTTTAGCTTGCCAGTTAAAAATCGTGATAGTTTTATCTGTACTACCACTAGCTATAGTTTCTCCATTCGGGCTAAAGGCGATAGAATTAATTCCACTGGACTCTTCGGAAAAAGTATGTACACATTTCCAAGTAGGAGTATCAAATTTAGGGGTAACTGTTGTAGATAAAGACGTTACTGGTATAGCAGCGAAATCCTCTGGTAAACCAAGTGCTCCGAGGACTTGAGTAGCTGATTGGTAGCGTTGGTTTGGTAAATTCTCTACCATTTTGTTCAGGATGCGAATAAGCGGATCACTCACAGGTTGCCTGAGGTAATCGACCCAAACCCACTTCCCTTCTAGACTATTAAACATATCAAAGGGGTGAACATTGGTAAGCAGATGAATACAGGTAACCCCTAAACTGAACAAATCACTGGTTGCGATCGCTTTTCCCATCAACTGTTCCGAAGCCGTGTAAGCCGCAGAGCCAATCATTGTTCCCGTTCGTGCTAGCACAGTTTTTGTAGTCAGCTTAGCAGCACTGAAATCCACCAGAAACAGTTCGCTCCCCCTTCCCCCCCAAGAATAAAACCTCTTCCTGGTTTTTCGTGTTGGTAACTGGGACAAAGAGGACTCAGGAGGAGGGCGACGAATGATATTGTGGGGATTGATATCCCGATGAATTACCTGATGACTATGGATAAAGCGCAGCACTGGCAGCAATTCAATCAGGACTTGCCGAACCTGGTTTTCCCTAAACGTCCCTTCTGTTTCCAGTTCTGTGGCTAAGCTTTCCCCCTCGATATACTTGTGGACTAGAGCAGGTTCTCCTGCGATACCTAATTGATGATCTGCTTCAAAATAGGCCAGAAGTTCCGGAATCTGAGGATGTTGTCCCAGCACTTGCAGCCTAGTAGCTTCTTGGCGGAACGACTCAGCCGCTTTCTGAGCATTGTTGGTATCCTGCTGTTGTAAGGATAACTGTTTGATGATACACTTACCATTGCTATCCTCCGCCTCATCCACCCCCAGAAAGGTGCGCCCCATACCACCAATACTAATTAGCCTAACAGCACGGAAGCGTCCGCCTAATCGTAATCTAGTTCCACAATAGGCACAAAATCTGGCCTGATCGGGATTTTGGGGATGTTGGCATTTAGGATTAAGACAGTAGCTCATGATATGGGGTGGTCAAGTCGAAGGGTTGGCAAGTTGACAAGTTAGCCAGTTGACAGATTTGTTGAAAGTTTTCCCCGAGTTTTCCCCAAGTTTTCCCCATTGTTAACGGTTGCTAACCTACCAAGAAACGTCAGCTGTCAGCCGTCAGTTGTCAGCCGTCAGCTTAACAGAAACCTTCAACCTTCAACCTTCAACAACCCAACCTTCAACAACCCAACCTTCAACCTTCAACAACCCAACCTTCAACCATCCAGTTGACGCACCCCTAACCCAAAGGCTTTTACACACTACCGAAAGTTGGGATTGGACTAGCATTCTGACGATTGAAGCTGGGTAGATCAACCCGGGTGATATTGCGGCTTCTGACCGCTAGTCGGTAACTGACACTCTGGAGTTCTGCATGGAGTTGTCGGTTTTCTCGCTGTAACATGGTCACCTTCTCCTTGACTGGTGCCATCCGTTCCGAAAACTTCTGGTGATAAATTTTTGGTAGCTCTTGTACAACTTGTTCTAGCTGACGGGAGCGCTCGGTTAATTCTTCTACATTATCCCGCAATTGCTTAATTTCCGTGTCACGGGTGGCAATTTGCTGTTGATAAAATTCCACCTGCTGCTCCACATCGTGCAACTGTTCTCGCAAGACCACCATCTGAGCCTTGTGGCGCTCAGAAACCTCTTGGGGAGGTTTGAAGTTAGCATTCCCTTTCACCAAGCGGAATAGTTCTTGAGACAGCTGCTGCACTAACTGGTCTCTAAGCTGCAACTCTTCCCGCAAGTGAGATACTTCCGTTTGCAGAGCTGATCTCGATAGGGTTTCAATCTGCCTCACCATGGCTTACCACTCCAAGTAACTATACAATTTTCAATAGTAGATGGCGACCGGGGGTGTCGATCACTGATCACAATAAATACTGTTGCAGCTAATGTACCATCGAAACCCGGCAGTTGACCATTCGAAAGCACTTGTAGGGTGGGCAAATTGACTCGAATCCAGAGGATTTGGTCAGAGGAAAGGTATTTGCCCACCCTACTCCTGGCGTAATATAGCGCTTTTTACCCTAATGAGGTACACATAATTTTTGCCCTGTTCCCTGTTCCCTGTTCTCTCTTCCCTCTTCCCTCTTCCCTCTTCCCTGTTCCCTGTTCTCTCTTCCCTGTTCCCTGTTCCCTGTTCCCTGTTCCCTAAAACCAGAAACTCTGTACCTCACCAAATTGAAAACCGCTATACTACAAATGACCCGGACGTCAAAATTCTAGGTATTAGGGTGGTCAATTGGGCACGAGCCCTAAGTAATAGTTAACCCAAAATAACCTAGCCAACGGTTTGATTCATTTAGAAAGAAAACCTTTGGCTATCGAGATATACTTGGGAATAATCAACCCCCAATCCCCATCCACCGTATGTCCTTCGGGGTAGGCCAGATCCGGTGCGAAAGACAAAAAATTGGAGGGCAAAGGGGGTATTGAGGGTTTAATATCGACTAGGTCAAATTAGTTCTATATTTTACCGTTAGGACATATTTCGCTATATTTCGTCATCCATTCCACGGCACCGGTACAGTCGGCATCCGCACTTTTAATTGTGATAGGCTGATCGGGTCTAGGCTGATAGGATGTAGAAGGTTTAAAGGCTTCGTTCTGATAGTTAGAAATTGAAGCAGCATCCTTGTAAGGTTCTTCTGATCCTCCTTCGATAAACTCGGAGAACCCAACAAGCTCCGGATCTTTAGGATTGGTGAAAGCAGCAGAGACCCCTAGGGGAGTCTGACCAAGTACGTTTTGTAAAGTGATTGCGGACAAAATATTAGGGTTAGTTGGAACGCCATGGCGTAAGAAAAGGATGCATTTAAAGGGTACAGAACCAATATTCCGCAAGTAGTGTTGAGCACCAGTTGGGAACATGAATATCTCATCAGGATGAATGAAAATTTCCTCAACCAGCCGATCGTTTGCATACCCGCTACCGTCGGATGATGGAAAGATGTCCTTATCTACAATCGCCCCGACCTTACCGTAACCTTGGTAACAGAAACCGGACTCAGCTTCGGTCATATGCCAGTGTGGGGCCCGAATCGATTCCGGCATGATCATGATATCGCCCCATACCCCCGCTCCGAGAGCAGGAAAATTGGATGCGGATATAGTTTTTAGAGCTCCGAGAAGTACTTTTGTTCCGCCATTCTCATAGTAATATACTTTTTTAGGGACAAAGTTACCTAAGCTGGGATGTACATTAACCGTTTCATATGCAGGATCCCCTTTGACCTTAAACCCTGACCATAATTCCAACGGTTCGGATTGAGTGGGCACAAGTTTAATTGGACATTGACCCAAATTTTTAATTTCGGCCTGGGTGACGTCAGAAGGAGAGTTAATTTTAAACACCCAATGTGGCTGAAGGGGATAAATATCCTTTTGTTCTCCTCCTTTTGACTTCTCACTGTTAAATGTAAGACCGAAAAAAACATTTTCCGTCTTACATTTTTCAATTGATGTGTCTAAACTGGTTAAGTTAGATCTGCAATCATCTAAGCATTCCGAGTCCCATTCAGTAATAGGAGAAACGGTGAGATTAAAAACCCGTTCGGAGGCCGTATAACCTTCGGTGTCTATAATGTATGATTCGTCCTGAAAAAGATATTGATCATAGGAGATAGGAGTGGGACTAATATCAATGAGTCCTTCTTGGCCCAGGGCAATAGGTGTGTTAAAAAGGAAAAGCATAGGGACCAAAATCAAAGAAACCAAAGAAAGCCGCAGGCGATCGATGATTGTGTTCCGGGCAATTCCAGTCTTATGTTCGTCCATTAAAGTATTTTACCTCCAGGGTGTAACTAGATGTAGTGTACGGCAGTACAGGGAAAAGTTTTGTGAACCAATTGATTACCGATTGTGATTGTAAACCAATTCCGCAGTAAAAAAACATGACCTTCGCACATCATATTTTAAAAAACCCCCTTGGTCCACTGGACAGTAGCTTTTGTAGGGTGGGCAAAGGTGGATGATAACTGTACAAATGGTGAAACTATTATTATTTGCCCACCCTACACCTAATAAGTTCACGGGTTTCTGTTTTATGTGATAACCTTCCTTCAAAGAAAGCCACATAGGTGGTGCTGAATTGCGAAGGGGGTTATCAGCTGCGCAGACAGTTACTCAACAGCTTTAACGGTTACAACCATATGGGATGGGACCATGTCACAATTGCAGAACATTTGTACTAAATCTCATGCCCCCTCATGGGTGTAAGCTTGCTCTGATGGTACTTGCTCTGATGGTACAGAGTTCATTTGTTCAGCAACTTTGACCTGTTCCCACAGCAACAGATTGGTTAGTACGTGCTAGACATGCTTGGGCATGAGTTTTTTTTGATCAGAATCACAACTCGTAATTGTATTCAATAAAGGAAAGTTTACTTCCTTTAATACAAAGATTAACTCTAATTAAAAGTATTTTTAAACTCATAAACCTCATATAAAACCTCATATAAAAACTCATATCAAACCTCATAAACCTCATATCAAACCTCATAAACCTCATATCAAACCTCATAAAACTCATATCAAACCTCATATCAAACCTCATAAACCTCATATCAAACCTCATAAAACTCATATAAAACCTCATAAACAGGGTAAACGCCTAGCTTTTTGTATATATTGATACGGAAATAATTACCAAATTAGTATCAAAAATATATAATCACCGGGAAGAATATCCATAAGCCCAAAACATTGCTCAATTATTGGCCGTGTTATCCTTGGTGGATTTGAGAGTACTCTAAATTCTGGTTGCTTAGGCAAATCCGACTTTGAACACAAATAAAAGCAAGATTGGCGTACGCCATCCAATAGCTTTGTAGGGTGCGTTAATGAAATGTAACGCACCCTCTATAGACAATACGGCGGTTTGCAATTCTGTTAGCTCTTGTAGGGTGGGCAAATTGACATGATCACTGAGCTTATGGACAAAGTCTCATTATTTGCCCACCCTACCCCTATATACAATACGGCGGTTTGCAATTCTGTTAGCTCTTGTAGGGTGGGCAAATTGACATGATCACTGAGCTTATGGACAAAGTCTCATTATTTGCCCACCCTACCCCACTCTGGTAATATCATCTATTTTTATACTCCAATACCACGGTGCGTTACGGCTTTTACTCTGGTTATACCAGATAATATTCTCAACAAAACCGCCTAACGCACCCTACTGGCGTGGCTATCATTTACAAATACCATGGTGCGTTACGTCTTAAACTCTGGTAATATCATCTATTTTTATACTCCAATACCACGGTGCGTTACGGCTTCTACTCTGGTTATACCAGATAATATTCTCAACAAAACCGCCTAACGCACCCTACAAAATAACTAAATTTTATTAAATTTCTTTCCTATTTTAACCTCTTAAAATTTAACCCAAAGCACCTCGGCGCAACGAACGCAAACGAGCAAAATTTTAAGCATTTTGCTGATTGCTTACCGCTTACCTTTCTTTCAATTAACCCTCAACAAAAAAAAATCTAAAAACCCTTGACACATTAGTTTGTAATCATTATGATTATATTTATAAAACTAAAAACAATTATTCGACTATGCCTCAAAACTCTCAGCCAAATTCAAACGATAATTCAAACGGATTCGTTGTTCCGTACATTTTAAAAGGGTCTCGCCAGCAAATAACCCATACCGTGTATATCCTTAATGGCTTGGGCTACGCTCAACTTACTGACTGGGGTCCTCTTCAGCCGACGGGAAATCCAGGAGAATTTATTACGATTATGATCAGATATTGGATTTGGCGTTAAGACCTTAAATTTCTGGGGGGGTTTCCCCCCTGGCCAAAGGTTAGCCGTCAGCCGTCAGCCGTCAGCCGTCAGTAGAAATATCGCGCTTTGTAGGGTGGGCAAAGGTCGATGATAACTGTACAAATGGTGAAACTATGATTATTTGCCCACCCTACACCACTACTGAATGCTGATAGCGAACAGATAGCTTTGTAGGGTGGACAAATATCAATGATAACTGTACAAATGGTGAAACTATGATTATTTGCCCACCCGACACCACTACTGAATGCTGATAGCTGATAGCTGAATGCTTACGGACAAAGGCTCCGGTCTGTTTGCGACGCGAACAGATAGGTGAGAAAATTGAGTGCATAAGCGAAAATTCCTAGCCGTGGAAAGTATTTCTGCGGCTATTTTTTTTGGTTAGTTGGTTGAAGGTTAGTTGGTTGAAGGTTAGTTGGTTGAAGGTTAGTTGGTTGAAGGTTATCAGGTTGAAGGTTATCAGGTTGAAGGTTATCAGGTTGAAGGTTATCAGGTTGAAGGTTAGTTGGTTGAAGGTTATGTAAGCAGTCAGCTGTCAGCTGTCAGCCGTCAGCTTAAAATAAACCCAGCGTAGCGTGGGCCGGTGCGCAATGGGCAAACGGGAGAATTTAAGATTGATAGATTAATAAGAGGAGAATTTAAGATTGATAGATTAATAAGAATAGAAAGTGCGATCGCTTAGCGTGCGTCGGTGCGTAATCGCTTTTGTCGGGTGGGCAAAGGTCGATGATTACTGTACTTTTGTAGAAACGATCATGACGCAGCCCACCCTACCCAACTGTTCGCGTAGCGTGCGCATAGCCCATTAGCTGACACCTGACAGCTGAATGCTTACTTCACAGAAATTTGAACAATATCCAACCGTTTTAGAGTAAGAACCATGACTCCAAATAATCCACAGTCAGATCAACGCCCTCCTATTTGGATTGGGCATGTTAGCATGAACTACCCCGCCCTGTTCGTTCGCGTAGCGTGGCCTACGGCCAGGACGGGGTGTCAGCTACCCCATCCTTAGAGCGTGATTTTTGACGCTTCATCTTTCCCAGTTGCTTCATTGATCCAGTATGCTTTCTGGTCTTTGAAGTAGAGCTAGAAAATCCACGTTTATCGAGGTCAGCACCGTACCCCGGCTGTTTTCCTAATGCTGCATTGAACATCACTATTGCGCTTGTCTTGTCTCTATCGAACCCAAAGCCGCAAATATCACAGACGTGGTATCTATTCGACAGTTCAGCCCAGTCTTTGTGAACCTTTCCACATTCTGGACAACGCTGAGATGGCTTTAGTTGTCTAGTCGGTAGTTGAAGAACAATTCCGCCTTTGAGTTCGATTTTGTAGGTCAGCATTTTATTGAGAGTACCGAATCCTACATCCAGAATGGCTTTGTTTAATCCAGCTTTTTGTTTCCTTCTTTTCGACCCTTTCTTGGCTTTCCGGGTCATTCCTTTCGTATTGAGCTTCTCGGTTACGCCGATGTCATAACGACTAGATAAATCTGATGTAACCTTGTGTTGCCAATCTTTACGCGCGTTACCCGCTTTCCTCTTTAGTTGGGATTCTTTTTTGTTGGCTTTTTTCCAACGCTTAGACGCCTTTATACTTTTTTTGAAATTAGGAGCCTGCTTCCTGCGCTTTTCCTTCCCGGCGGCCTTCACTTTAGGCTCTAGAGTCTTCGTAAAACGCTGGTTGGCTATCTCCTCAAACTCGCTGCCGTTGAAAGCTGTGATTGCTGTTTCAGTCCCTAAGTCATAGGCTACGATTTTCTCGTACGTTAAGTCAGATCCTGAACCATATTTAGTGTCGGGGGTTTCTACTTTAACGGTTATTGAAGCATACCAAGCGTTTACACTAGACTTGTACGTAATTGTTAGAGTCGTTGGTGTCCCCCAAAACTTGGCCTGACCACGCATCTTTATAGTGAGTCCGAGGTCATTCAACGTCAAAGTTCCATCTTTTCCGTCAGTATTAGCCTTCCAACCAGCCTTACTGGGATAAGTCCATCCGGAGTATTTCCGAATTGGCTTATATTTGGGAATTTCACTTAACCCAAGAAAGAAGCGATTATATGCCAGGTCTACCCTCTTAAGGGTCGCTTGCAAGGAAGTACTATATAACTCCTTGTACTCCGGCCAACATTCCTTGAAGGCGGGCAAGCAGTTTTGTTGATCAAGATATCCTATGGACTTTTTATTTGCTTTCCATTCATAGCGGCGATCGCCTATCCCAGCGTTATAAAGCAACTGGTGCATTTTTCTCGCGTAAAACATCTTTGACGCAGCTGTTTTGTTAGGATACAGACGAAATGTATGTCTGAGATTCGCCATGAATGAAACCACCTCCTTGAAATCTTCGTGCTTGGGCTGATATTATTTTAGTATAGTTGATGGTAAATACAAATGTCAAGCACAAAAAGGAAAAAGCCTCAGAAAAGAATGAGGGGAGCACCCGCTCATTATGACGAGCTAAAAAGACAACACGGAATCTGGTTAACAGATACTACTTGGAAATGGTTGCAATTGTCGGCTGAAGACTCCGGGGTAAGCGTTGGAGAATATATAGAGAGTTGGGTAAGGAAACAGGTCTCTGGCATTTGAAGGGGCTATCCATCCCAGAAACGAAACCTTAGGATAGTGGAGCCTTTATGGTTGGTCGGTTATGTATAAAAGGGTTAAAACTTTTTGATTAAGGCTCCACTATCCTTACGGTAACTTCAACACCTGGACGAGGTGGGGGAATTTCGCCCCCTCTTGCCTCCCCTATCTTGTTAAACGTTTCAGACTTCAAAAAATCTCTCGACTTCTTCGAGTTTGTGGGAATGCTTAAGGTTGCTGAATTTCAAGAGTTAGCAGTACTTGAATTGAGAGGGGGAACCCATCTGGTGCTTAGAAATAAACCTGAAGCGGCACCAGGACAAGCGAGTTTTGATCTGATGGTTGATGATTTGAAGGCTCAACAAGTCGCCCTGCAAGAGGCTGGCTATGCACCGAGCGAAATTCGCGAAGGGCGAATACACAGTGTGTTTGATGTCTCTGAACCTTCAGGAAACATAATTAGCTTTTACGACAGCCATGTGGTGGGGCCAGTCTAGAGGGAACTATTTTTTTTGGGTTATCAGGTTGAAGGTTAGTTGGTTGTTCGCGTAGCGTGGCCTTTTGGCCAAGGTTATGAGGTTGAAGGTTATTAGTGCGATCGCGTAGCGTGGCCTACGGCCAATCGCTTTTGTAGGGTGGGCTGCATGTCAATGATTACTGTACTTTTGGTGAAACTATCATGACGCAGCCCACCCTACCCAACTCATCGCTGTTCGCGTAGCGTGCGCGTAGCGCTTTAGCTGAAAGCTGACAGCTGACAGCTTACCCTAAATCTGCCTACGAAACGCTCTAATCGCTTCTCCCGCATCGGTTTCCGCCATCAAAACACAGTGTCTGAACCAATCAAGATCCAATTCACTCAGTCCGGGTAGCAAGCTACGCTCGATGGGGACATAACTGCCATCTTGAAGATGATAAAGCTTTAGTAATCCATCTTCCCAAAACCAAACCTCTGGAACACCTAAAGCTTGATAACGTTCTAACTTGCTGATGCCACCACTACTAAAAACCACTTCAATGGACAAATCTGGAATTGGCTTAACACTACCGATGCAGTAAGAATCGTCAGCTTGGGCAGAGGCGACGCCTTCTTTTTCCTGAGTCATTGAGCGAGTTGGCTGAAACAAAATGCCCTTTTCCGTCAGAAAGGTTGTGATTAAGTAACCGATGATACTGGCAAAAATTTCATGTTCTCGTCCTGGCATCAGAATCTCGATTATCCCATCAAAGTAAAACAGCCGAACACCAGGAGAACCATCAAAGCCCTTCTGGATCAACTTAAACTGTTCCCAGGTGCCATCATGTACGATGCGTTGATCGGTGGTTTGGTCGAGTAGTTGGGGCATCGCTCTCACCTCCGGCTATCCTTACCAGCCATTGTGACATAGTCAGTCAGTAGGGTGGGCAAAGGGAGATGAGAACTGTACTTTTGGTGAAACTAAAATTATTTGCCCACCCTACACCTACTGTTGACAGAATCAGGTATTCAAAGGGCTACTGTGCTAGAAAAAATAATAAATAGAGTCGAACTAGTCACCATTAACTAGTTACCATAATGAACTATTCCCAGATCATAAAACTTGGCTTACTTCTGACTTCTCTGATAGTTGCTATTTGGATTGGCGCGATCGCTATTTTCTCGATCCAAAATATCACGGAAGTATCCGTGAAGTTTTTAGTCTTCGAGTCAATTGATCTGCCAATCGGTGTTGTCTTGGCTGTTAGCGTTGGTATTGGTCTTCTTGGGGGAGCGATCGCACCTCTAGTGTGGCAGCTTTTGGGGAAATCCTTGAAATTCCTAGACTCTGAGGATGACCTATACTACGATGAGTAGACTTGGACAATCTATTCGTAGTCCATCCGGTCATAAAGTCTATCATCATATTGATGAGACATAAACTCAGAGCGCCGTCTCGCTGGTAGGGAAGGAGGAGCACTAGAGTAGGGGTGTTGGACCACGTAAGTTGTACGAGGAGGACGCTGTGGTCGTGATATCAAGGCTAACCCGCCAATCACAACGGCACCACCACCAATGGTTACCGCCATACCGCCAAGTCCCCAAAGTATTCCTGACATGAGGGTATTTGCGGTTTCATTAGTAGTTTTACGATTAGGGATTAGTTGCTCAGGAGCCCTGATCACACTGGCATCAACCTGAGCAGTTAGATTGTCTAGCAGTAACTGCTGATTGTGAAGTTGGGCTTTGAGCTGTTCAGTTTCAGCTCGTTGTTGCTCAACCATAGCTTTGAGCTGCTCAGTGTCCCGCCGCTGCTGTTCAACATTGAGCATATTATTTAAATTATTATTTAAATTATTTAAGTTCGGTGAAGCTAGAGCCTGGTTTGGCGGTTGATCTGTGTAAGGGGAATTATAGGGATTGTTAGGGGAAATTTGGAAGGGTTGGGAAGAGGGAAGGTTATTCGCCACCATATTGCCTCCTCCTTTGAGGAGAAACAATGCTGCCATTCCGGCAAAGGCAGCCCCCGTCAGGAATGCCATACCATCACTCATTAATATTGCCTCTCAACTGGAACCGAATTACAACGAATTGCCACTACTGCTAAGGTCGCATATTTTTTTGTTAATTTCACCCTTAACGTGGGGCAATAAGCCCTTTGCCCATAGCTTTGGGTAATTTTCGTGTGTCAATGGCAACCTAACCCTAAATTGAAATCTAGATTGGTGCCAATGTCTACCCTAGCTCATTTTCAAAATTTTGCGATTTCTCGATCAACTTTCCCTAATTGCTATGGATAATGGTGTGGGCAAATCCTTTCCGCCCCCTAGGGTAACCTGGGGAGAGTCTTACCCAGTCAGGAATTGAGTGACATGAGGGGTCAACCCTTTGGCCGGTTCTCAATGGTTTCATAGCATCTTCGATAGATGTTTTGAGCAAGTTATCAAACCTTGACATTTGAGTTGGGAGTGGGGAATCGGGAGTGGGGAATCGGGAATCGGGAGTCGGGAGTGGGGAATCGGGAGTGGGGAATCGGGAAAAGCGGGAAATGGGGATAATTATCCGGGAAATTATTGTGTATGGTGATACATATTTTGAGGAATTTATACGTAATATAGCGCTACGCGCAAGTCAGCAAGGTTCTTGCGTCAGAAGTCAGAAGTAAGCTATGACTAAGTTTCAGAGTTTAGGAATGTCCTAAGCTTAATGGGTAGTGCTATAAAAGTACCTACTCACCCCTTTCTCAAAAACCTACCCTTGTAAGCGACTCCCGATTCCCGACTCCCGATTCCCGATTCCCGATTCCCGATTCCCGATTCCCCACTCCCGATTCCCGATTCCCGATTCCCGATTCCCCACTCCCGATTCCCTTTGCTATAGCTGCATTTGCCTAAGCACCTCCCTAATCAGATCAGTTGGCACCTGATCTGTCAAGGTTACTTCACCAATCTTGGTAGGCAAAACAAATCTTACCTTACCGTCTTTTACTTTCTTATCCGTTTGCAGGGTATCAATAATGGCATCAATATCTAGCCCACTGGGTAACTTAGTAGGTAGTCCAGCTTTTGTGATTAAAGCATCCTGGCGTTCGGCCTCTTCTGGCTGCCACATCTGGAGTGCCACAGCAATCTGGCCTGCCGCTACCATTCCAATCCCTACGGCTTCCCCATGATTCACTAACTTGTAGCCAGTTAAGCTTTCTACGGCATGACCAATGGTGTGACCATAGTTCAAAATTGCTCTGATCCCAGCTTCTTTCTCATCCTGACTGACCACATCCGCTTTAGCTTGACAAGACCGAGAGAGAATTGTTTCTAATAAATCCTTCTTCAGGTAACGCAATTGGTCAAGTCGCTTTGATTCCTCTAGTTTCACAAATAGCTCTTCATCCCAGATAATCCCATACTTAATCACTTCTGCCATCCCTGCTCGCAATTCTCGGGCTGGCAATGTTTTTAATACCGAAGGGTCAATTAAGACAAATTGTGGTTGATGGAAGGCACCGATCAAGTTTTTGCCCTTGGGGTGATTGACCCCAGTCTTGCCACCAACTGAAGCATCAACCATGGCCAACAGAGATGTGGGAACCTGAACGAAATTAATTCCCCTTAGCCAAGTGGCAGCAGCAAATCCTGTCATATCCCCAATTACCCCACCGCCCAATGCCACTAGAGTCGAGGAGCGTTCTAGGCGGTTTTCTAGGGCAACATCATAGATCTTTTGGATAGATTTGAGAGTTTTGTATCGTTCACCAGCAGGCAGGGTGAGGCTAGATACCTGATATCCCACTAACTCCAAGGCTGCGATCGCTCTTTCCCCATATCTTCGGAAAATTGCTGGATTAGATACCACTAAAACTTTTTTACCCAACTGTAGACGGCTCATCCAAACCCCAATATCATCTAAGCCACCTGTGGTCATCTTGCCATCAGGAAGGTGTTGTGCGATCGCAATATCATAGGAATGTTCTGGTAGAGCAACGGGAATAACTAACTTCATGAGGAGGAGCCTTTTTCCTGGTTAACTATGGCGCTGTATATATCTACTTTTTGTATCTTTTATAGTAGATGTAGATATATGTTAGAGGGATTGCAGGCAACCCCTCTACAGATCCAGCCTTTAAAGTCCAGGCTTTAACGAAATTTGGCATCATTCCTTGGCACTAGCAAACCCCAACTGGTTGCCGCAGCCTCTTTTGGGCGTTTGCAGATAATACGGTGACCTGACCGTGATCATCCACATCAACAACTGCTGTATCCCCCTCTTGAATCTGACCAGATAGCATGGCTTCGGCTAAGCTATCTTCTAACAGGCTCATAATTGCCCGTCGTAGAGGTCTAGCACCATAGCTCGGTTCGTAGCCTGCTTTGACTAAGTGGTCCTTGAAAGCCTCTGTGACTTCCAGGATAATTCCTTTCTCTTGTATAGAGCTAGAGATTTCCTGAAGCAGAATTTCCGCAATTTCCTTAACTTCATTCTTCTTGAGCTGACGGAAGACAATTATATCGTCAAGGCGGTTGAGGAACTCAGGACGGAAATAGTCTTTCAGATTTTCATTGACCTGAGTGCGGATCTGGTTGTACCTAGACTCCTCATAGGTTTTTGACGACTCAAAGCCAAAAACACTACCTCCTTTTTCAATCACTTTAGAACCGATGTTGGAGGTCATGATTAATATTGTGTTCTTGAAATCTACAGTACGACCTCTAGCATCGGTTAAGCGACCATCATCTAACAGTTGCAACAGTACATTGAAAACGTCAGGGTGAGCTTTCTCGATTTCGTCAAATAGTACCACCGAGTAAGGCTGGCGTCGCACGGCTTCAGTAAGTTGACCGCCTTCGTCGTAACCCACGAACCCTGGGGGAGAACCAATGAGCTTGGAAACAGTGTGGCGTTCCATATATTCCGACATGTCAAGGCGAATCATCTTGTCTTCTGACCCAAACAGGTAGGAAGCCAAAGATTTAGCCAGTTCTGTCTTACCAACTCCAGTCGGACCAGAGAAGATAAAGCTAGCAATCGGTCGATTGGGATCCTTTAATCCAACTCTTGCCCGACGAATTGCCCGAGACACAGCAGTAACAGCTTCGTCTTGACCAATGATCCGCTCATGCAAGGTTTCTTCCAAGTGCAGCAGCAGAGCTGATTCAGATTCCGTCAGTTTATTGACCGGTATCCCAGTCCAAGACGCGACGATTTGAGCAATGTCTTCTTGATCCACAATCGGAATAGTTGGGGATGGAGATAACTTACCTTCAATTCCCTCACTCTCCCACTCTGATTCTGCTCTAGCCCTTGAAGAAGGCTTTGAGTGCATCAAGTGAACCCGACTCCCAGCTTCGTCAATCAGGTCAATGGCTTTGTCGGGTAAATAGCGGTCCGAGATATAGCGGTCTGATAATTGAGCTGCAGCCAGTAACGCTTGGTCGGAAATCTGGACTTTGTGATACTCCTCGTAGGTTGAGCGCAAACCATGGAGTATGTCAATGGTATCCTCTACAGAGGGTTCCGAGACCATGACTGGCTGGAAACGACGTTCTAGTGCTGCGTCTTTCTCAATATACTTGCGGTATTCATCGAGAGTAGTAGCTCCCAAGCACTGGAGTTCACCTCTAGCTAGAGCAGGCTTAAGCAGATTAGCCGCATCCATACCCCCTTCTAAGGAGCCTGCACCAACTAAGGTGTGAATTTCGTCAATTACTAGGATAATATTCCCGGATTGCTGGACTTCAGACACAACCTGCTTGAGCCGTTCTTCAAAGTCTCCCCGGAAGCGAGTACCAGAAACCAATAAAGCCATATCTAGGCTAATCACTTGTTTGTCTGCCAACAGGTCTGGAACATCTTGAGATACAATCCGTTGGGCTAGACCTTCTGCGATCGCAGTTTTCCCGACTCCAGGTTCCCCCAGTAATATGGGGTTATTCTTGCTACGACGACCTAAAATCTGCACCACCCGCTCGATTTCCTGCTGACGACCAACCACCGGATCCAGTTTGCCCTCTGCAGCTAACTTGGTCAGATTAGTCCCAAATTCTTCTAAGGTAGCTTTCTGGTTTTGAGTATTCCCTATAAACGAGGAACCTTGTCCCTTAGCAGTCGTTGCTGCTGTTAATTCTGCTATGGAACTGTTGACATGGGTGCGTAATTCTGTTAAGTCTACACCCAGGTTGACCAGTACTTGACTGGCAACGCTGTTTCTGTCTTGAATGATAGCTAGCAACAAATGTTCAGTATCGATGTAGTTGTGTCCAAGTTGCTTAGCTTCCTGGAAAGATTGCTGGAAAACTTCTTTGGCTTTGGGGGTGAAAGGAAGTTCTGAGCTAACCATTCTCGAACCCCTACCCACAGTGTTTTCCACCGAGTAGCGAGCATCTTCGAGGGTAACACCAAAATCCCTCAGCACTCTGGCTGCCACAGCTGTTCGTTGTGCAATCAAACCCAACAGCAATTGCTCAGTTCCTACGAGGCTGTGTCCCAAGCGACGGGTTTCCTCCTGAGCCAGCATGATGGATTTGATCGCTTTATCTGTAAAATGTTCAAACATCCCCGGTTCACCTTACCGAATTTAAGCAGTGGGTGAGAGATCACCCTGGTGTAAAGTTTTATGTACTTTACTTCCATCAATGTACCCATCTGTGCTTAAACTCAGCAGTCGGTAGAACCGTAATCTTGAGGAGTGGTTGCCGCCAATAGCAACAACCAACACCTAGAGCGATCGCTTAGGTAGGGAAACATGTCAGCATTCAGCCGTCAGCATTCAGCTGTCAGCATTCAGCTGTCAGCATATGCGCTACGCGCAAGCTAATTGAGGTGCCATCAGCTTATTTAAAATAAACCTTGAACGGGAGAATTTAATAGTTCGATTTAACTGTGGGGATTTGCCCTTGGCCGTTGGCCACGCTACGGGAACAGTTTTGTGGCACAGGCTTCTAGCCTGTGCCACAAAGCTGATAGCTGATAGCTGATAGCTGATAGCTGATAGCTGATAGCTGATAGCTGATAGCTGATAGCTGATAGCTGATAGCTGATAGCTGATAGCTGATAGCTGATAGCTGATAGCTGATAGCTGATAGCTGAGAGCTGAGAGCTGATAGCTGATAGCTAACGCATTTTGGTCAAGCTTTCAGTCTTATCCAAAAACATCTCGGTGAAAATACTCATCACTGTTCGTTTACGCACCCGGATATTGGCACTGATAGACATACCCGATTGCAATTGCACTTCTTTGCCATAAGCCTGAATGAACTGTTTATCCAATTTAATTTTGGCAGGGAAAGTATAGTCTTGACGCAGTTCCGCAGGATCCGGTGGTAGGGCATCAGAACCAATAGATAGTACCTCACCTTTTACATCACCAAACTCACTAAAGGGAAAAGAGTCAACTCTGACTTCGGTTTCCATACCTTCATCCACAAACCCGATGTCTCGGTTGGTAAGATATACCTTAGCAATCAGAGAGCTACCGGGAACAATTTTGAGCACTGGCTGAGTGGTATTGGCAACAAAACCAGGAGTTGAGGGTTGCAAATCAAAGACTGTTCCATCAACAGGAGCTCGTAGTTCTTGATAGCTTAGGGTTAGTTGAGCCTGCTGCAACTGGCTATCAATTTCTGCCATCTGCTTATTGTTATCAACAATGCGTTGGTTTAATTGACTGATAATGCTAGCTATTTGGGTGTTTATGCTATCAATTCTTTCTTTATTCTGGGCCATCAAATCAGCCAGTTCTCGTTGAGAAGACGCAATGGTACTGAGTAGATTCGCTCTGACCCCAGCAATTTCTTTTTGCAAGCGTTTTTCTTCTTCAATCCTAGCGTTTACCTCAGTTTGGCGATTTTTGACCTCATTTTGCTGCCTCAAGAACTGAATCTTAGAAAAGCCCCCTTGTTCATACAGGGGTCTGAGGTCTGTCAGAATACCCTCCTCAACTGTTAGGATGTCTCGGCCATTGGCAAGTTGAATCTGATTCTGTTTCAGCTGTTCCTCTAGGGAGCCAATTCTACTCTCAAGTTCAGCGATCCGAGCGTCAAGTGCAGCAGTACCATATTGTAAACGAATTCGTTGTTCAGGGTTAAGATTAGCCCTAGAAGAACCTCCACTAAGTTGAGCGCGATAAAGTCCAATTTCTGACAGTAGCGTGTTTCGACTAGCGATCAGAGAAGGCAGTTGTGAGGACAGTTGTATATCCATACCTGGTGGTGGTACAGGTGGATAATTAGGATTACTAATTGCAGCCTGATAAAACTGGTTTTCTCTGATTAAGGTAGCACGGCGTTTATTGAGAGACGTGAGTTGAGCCTGAGTAGCCTTGGGCTCAAACGAAAGGAGCAAATCCCCTTCTTTAACCCGCTGTCCTTCCTTAATATGAATTTTTGTCACCACTCCACCCACAGGAGCTTGGACTTCTTTAACCGCACCTTGTGGCTCTAGCTTGCCCCGGGCGGGAACGGCATAGTCAATTTTGGCAAAGTAAGCCCACACCATACCAAAAGTTGTTAGACTCAACAGTGCCCAGAGAATGGCATGAGACCAATGGGGCGATTGTTCTAGAATAACCGGCTGGTCGAATTCGAGGTGACTATTAGAAGCACGACGTCTGTCCCTGGTGTCTTGAGGAACTGCCATTTTGCTAATAGTACCCACAGAACCTAAGTTTATTTTTGGATTTGGTTTGGAACCATTGCCATTACCATTGCCATTACCATTGCCATTATATGGGCTCATAGTTATTAGCTCCTGCTATTCGTTAATACTTCGGAAAGGATGAATAATGAAGGATAAATAATAAAGAATGAAGGATAAATAATAAAGAATGAAGGATAAATAATAAAGAATGAAGGATTTTCTCGGAATGTTAAGATAATTATCTGGTTGAATAATTAAATTTAGTAACTAATAAAAAACTGACTCATTGATCATTTTTATCACTTACTTTAGGGGGAGTTAGCCAAAACTTCTCGCTCTCACTTGATAGCCTCTGTAAAACCAACTACCCGACCACTAGTATTTTTTTATCCTTGAGCCTAGTCTATCCGATACCAAGGGTTAAACCAAATAGCAAATACCGAGACAATACACACTTAATCCTTCACCCTTAATCCTTAATGCTTAACCCTTCATGGTTAATCCTTCACCCTTCACCCTTCATAGCTACATTTGAGCATCTTGTTGCATGTAGAGGCAATAGTAACGACCTTTCTGAGCCATCAGTTCATCATGAGTACCTTGCTCTACTATTGAACCCCGATCCATCATCAAAATGATATCAGCGTTGCGAATGGTTCCTAGGCGGTGGGTAATGAACAATACCGTGCTTTGTTGAAAAGCTTCCGCTAGATTTAAACACACTTGCCGCTCGGTGTCATAATCGAGGGCGCTGGTGGCTTCATCTAATATCATTAACTGGGGTGATTGCAAAATCGTTCTGGCGATCGCAATACGCTGTCGTTGTCCCCCGGAAAGACCTGAACCCCTTTCGCCAACGCTGCTATTGTAACCCAAAGGCAATTCCATGATAAAATCGTGGGCCACTGCTATCTTTGCTGCCTGAATAATTTCCTCACTGTCTGCATCAGGATTGGTCAGAGCAATATTCTCTTGAACGGTTCCCTCAAACAAGAGGGTTTCCTGAGGCACAATCCCAATCTGACGCCGCAGGGAATAGAGTTCGACTTTCGAGATATCGTAACCATCGACAATGATGCGACCGGACTCTGGACCATAGAGTCTAGCCAAAAGTTTGGTCATGGTACTCTTACCGGAACCACTTTGCCCCACAATCCCTACAAATGAACCAGCTGGAATCTCGACGTTAATGTTATTCAGTTGCATTGGTCCACTCTTGGCAAAGCGGAAGGAGAGATTTTCATAGCGAATGTCTCCCGTGATAGAGGGCAAGGGGATATTACCCTGGTCTGCTTCAGCCACTTCTTTGGGTGTATCGACAATGTCACTGAGGCGTTCGAGAGATAGGGCTGTAGACTGGAAGTTTTGCCAAAGTTGGGCTAAACGCAGCAAGGGACTGGTAACGTAGCCCCCAATAATCCGAAAGGCAATCAACCCCCCTAAGCTTAATTGTCCATCTAGTACTAGATAGACCCCTACCCAAAGCACAAGTAAACCCGAGAGTTTGTTCAAGAAGGTGCTCATAGAACTAGCAGCGGTAGAGGTTAGCACATTCTTGAAGCCTTCACTAACATAGCGCGCATATTTCTCTTGCCATTTCCAACGCGATCGCAATTCAATATTCTGGGCTTTAACGGTGGAAATGCCAGATAATACCTCCACTAGATAGGATTGGGTTTGAGCATTCCGTTCCGCTTTATTGCGTAGCTGTTGCCGGACAATTGGGGAAACGATCAGGGTCAGGAGCATGAACAAAGGGATTACTGACAAAGTCACCAGGGTCAGCACCCAACTAAAGAGGAACATGACCACGATGTAGATTACAGAAAAGACTGAATCTAACACCACGGTTAGGGCTGTCCCGGTCAAAAACTGGCGGATATTTTCTAGCTCATTGATCCGAGTGGACAACTCCCCAACGGGTCGTTTCTCGAAATAATTTAACGGTAAGCGCAACAGGTGGTCGATAATCTCGGAACCGAGAGCCATATCGATACGGTTGGTCGTATCTACAAACAGGTAGGTACGCAGGGTGATTAAAACCCCCTCAAAAACCGACACCACCAACAGTAAAATTCCCAGTACTTGCAAGGTATCGGTACTGTTTTGGGATATCACTTTGTCAATGAGTACCCGGATAATCAAGGGATAGGCTAGACCCAACAGTTGGACAAAGAAAGAAGCAATTAAAACTTCCGTCAATACCTTGCGGTAACGAACGATAGAAGGCCAAAACCAACTCAGACCAAACCGCTGGGTAGGGGTGTCTTTGGTAGGTTTTAACAGAAGTACCTGCCCGCCTTCTCCCCAGTTTTCTTCAAAATCTTTGGGTTTAAGCCGTTGAATTCCCAGCTGTGGCACCGCCAGCACTATTTGCCGTTCACTGGCTTCATAGAGAATAGCTAAGCTATCGTGCCACAACAGCATGGCTGGGGTAGGTAAACGTTTGATAGCGTTAGCTGGTACTGTTGCGAGTTGGGCAGTTAATCCCATCAGTTCTGCCACTGCACCACAGTGCTGAAGGGAGATTTGACCGGTGCGAGCATGCTGGTTTTTTAGCACCTTCCGTATACTATCTCGCCGGAAAGGAATTTTAAAGTACTTACTCAGCATTTGGAAACAAGCCAAGGATTCCTGCACTGCTCCTTTACCCCGTATAAAGGGGAATTTTGTAGGAGTAGTCTGGCCAGTGTAAATCGTCTCGGGAGCTTGATCCGGTCGGTCTGGAGCCTGGGGAATATCGTCTTGAGGTATACTGGGAATTGTATCGGTAGGCTCAGCCAGGGTTTCCGAGTCATTGGCGGTTTGCTCAGAGAAAATAGCTTCTGGAATTCCCACCAAGCGCGTTGCACCATGACCATTGACCTGTAAGCTAGACAATGCTTCTGAACTCAGACAAGACCCTACTGGTAAATTGGCGGCTGCTCCCCCACTCACAAACCATACTCGATTGGGGTCGAGTTGGCTTGACATTTGCTTGCCCCGAGGCAGGTTATAAACTAAAGCGTCTGACCAGGCTAACAGGGCAAGTGCTTTGAGGTCAGTCTCTGCCTCAGCCCGACGCCCCAACTCTGTTCCCAAAAGATCAAAGATTTCCACTAGACCACAACGGGCTTTGAAGGCATCTGAGAAAGATTTTTCTGTATCTAGCAGCCCTAAGAAGTCAGCCGCATTGATGGTGACACAAACCGCTTCCACCGATGCGATCGCAGTTTCACAGGGTATGCCCCTGACCAAACTGACCCAGCCAATAATCGCTCCTGGTTGTAGTAATTTGAGGGTTGTGGGGGTTTGACGGCGTTGGTCATAGCCGATGAGACGGGCTTTTCCTTGGAATAAAATCGAGATTTGGCCTGGCATTTTATCCCTGACCACAATTGTCTGACCCATGCGGTAGCGCAACAGTTGGCAACTCGTGGACAGTTTTTGCAGTGCTGTCCTTGACAATTTATTGAACGGAGAAATACCAGCTAGAAACTCTTGAATTGTTGTTGTATAGGTCATTGAGCCTCTTAGGAGATTACTTAGCTTAAATTTGAGATTAGTTAGCTTAATTAAATTTGATAACAGCTTCTAATGGGGTATTTATTAGGATATGCTAAGCATAGTAGGTCTGTCTTTTATGTAAAGACTCTGTAACGCACCCTAGGAATTGCTTAGCGCTTCCATCAAGAAATGTAACTAGTTGGCTATGCTATGATGGAATCAGGCAAAGTCTATTGAGACTAGCCTTAAAGAACAAAAATTTTCCCGTACACCATAGACTACTGATCATTTAGCCACGGCACAGCTTCAGGATTACCATATCCCCAAGCTAGAGGGGTTTTTCGGAATCTTCCCCATCTGGCGCGGTTAGCCCAAACTATTAGCCAAATCCCGCCTATTTTCCCCCAAATCCGGAATTTTAGCCATCTATTTAGTTTCTTGAGTTTAGTTTCATTAGAAAGTCAAGTCGTTAATCTAGCGCCGCTAATTGCTGATTCAGTTGCTCACTTAGCCAGGTGCTGAAACATTCATTCAGTAGTCGCTGGCGCATCGAATCATCTAACTGGGCTGGCATAAACTTCTCCAAACGCACGATTAACAGCCATTCTCCCAAGCGTGTCGGTGGGAACAGTTGTCCGGGTTGGCTCAGGCGAAGCATTTGGGCTAAGGCGGGGTGAGGTACGCTCAGTTCAACCGGACCGATTAATCCGCCAGTCTGAGCTTCTGGTCCTTGGGAATATTCCCTGGCTAGGTCAGCAAAAGACTCTTCTCCTTCTTGAATTCGGAAATAGATTTCTTGGGCTACCCCTGGGTCTTTAGTCCGAATCAGGGAATAAATCACCCGGTCTAATTGTCCCTTCCTCTCCAGAAAATAAGATTCCAGTTTGTGACTCCAGGTTTGTTGTTTGTATTTCTCAATCAGAATACTTCGTACCGCTAGGGCTTCTAATTGAGCTGGATTCATACCACGCTGCTTTAGCCAAGCCTGTTTAGCCGTCTCGTCAATGAGCTGATTTTTTTCCAAGAACTGCTGATAGGCTTGAGCCTTCTCCTCTGGTGTGCAGCTTGCGGTAGCCACTGCCTCGTCAATGATAATCTCACGGATTAACGGTGGCAGCAATTGGTAACCAGCTAGCAGGGGAACAATTTCTTCTGCACTAATGACGCGATCGCCTATTCGTAAAACTGTAGTTGTCCCCATAAGAAATGTTTGGCTTTGTGGTAGCGCTAGGTGGATAGGATGGAGATATTACCCACCGTATATTATAATTCCTAATTTTCAAGCTTCAACAGTACAGTTTTTCCACATTCACGAAAATAGGGTATTGGTATAGCACTACCCATTAAGATGTTTGACATTGTCTTGATGCAAAGCGCGAGTGGGGGAAACCACGGCAGTCGCTCATGGGGGGGACCCCCAAGACCGCGCTGCCTCCCCAAGACCGTAATGGTGCGCTTGACCTTGGCGAATTAAATTCGCCACGGGTCGCACCTCTGCATCGCTTCTAAACTCCGAAACCTAGTCAATGCTTACTTTTGACTTCTGACTTCTCACTTGAGACTTGCGCGTAGCGCTATAATAGCTAATTGGTAATGGGTACTGGGGAACTGACTACTGATACCACACTACTTGATATCATTGCTTAGTTCAGTAAGGCCGTTGATTGTGCATTGCCCACGGAGCGTTTGGTTATTGGTTGAGGGTCAGTTCTAAGCAACTGGGCTGACCGCTGATATAGCACTACATATGATGTTTGACATTCCTAAACTCCGAAACGTAAGTAATCGCCTACTTCGAACCTTGCTGACTTCTAACTTCTGACGCTAAGCGTAGCGCTATAGCTGAGTACTCGCCACTTGGGTTGACTATATATTAAGTTTTCAAAAGATTTGGGTTTGCGATAAAGTTCTGCTCATTGGACCTGAAATAACAACACGAGGAGCACAAGCCCTAGAGCAACGAGCTATTACTTGTTGCGGAGATTGATTTTACGTTGTTCACTGATATGCATAATCGGTATCATTTCATAATAACATAATTCGGATTTTAGAGCATGTGTAACTTTGTTTGTAACTTTGTTAGTCTAAGGTAATTAGTCTAAGCTAAGAGATTTTCCTGCCGTTGGGATAGGCGTGAAGCGTAACTATTGCAGAATAGAAATCGCCCATGGCGTTCTGTCATGATTAGAATTACTGGGAACCAACACTCGCTCCTTATCGCTCTAGTTCATTGGTCAGAGTCTTTAGTCCATTTTTCGCGGGTCTCCCAATTAGCTGTGCAGTGTTTTAGTAGTTCCCTCACACTTTTTTTTGTCTTTGTTCCACTGACTTCTCACCCCTAAAGCCCCGATGGCTATTAACGCCAATATAGAGGTTGGTTCTGGAACGGAGGTGGGATCAGTTGGTGTTGGAACGGAGGGGGGATCAGTTGGTGTTGGAACGGAGGGGGGATCAGTTGGTGTTGGAACGGAGGGGGGATCAGTTGGTTCCAGTCTGACTACATTGACATTATCGATTAGTAGTCCTGAATCAAAAGCACCATCCCCAACATCTGTCACACCTATGGTGAAGGTGTAGGTTCCAGAAGCAGCAATTGTCTGAGAGTAGGTGCTAAAACCAGTTTCATTCACAAAAGGTGTCATGGAATCAGCTAATACTGAGAACGTATCAGCCAAACCACTCACCTGACCGGAAATTCCCACAAAAGCGAAGTCATTAAAATATTCGGAACCGTAATCATCTGTGAGGAAGTTGTAATCGAAATTAAGCACATCTCCTGCAACGGCTGTAAAGGTAGTTCTGATTGCTGATCCTTCAAACACCTCCCCCTTTCCCGCGCCCAGATTATCCAGCGCTGTAATGTTCAGCTCTAGAAAATTGGCTAGCTCCAGGAAGTTCTCTTTTTCCTGGGGAAGGAATGTATCTAGCTGGGCATAGAAACTGCCGTCAGTAGGTTTACTACCAAAACCTGCGGTGCGCACAGAAGCACTACCCAATGTTTCCCAGCCCGTAAAATCGTTTTCAAAACTACCATTAGTGATGATGGCAGCTGAGGCAGGATTAGTATCCAATAAACTGGCCACACCGATCAGGCTGACAATACCTGTTCTCAAAGAGAAGCACTTGTGGTTTTTAAGCTGAAACATATTTATTATCTTTGTTGAGAACTAGAGATTAGTCATGGGTAGATGCTTCCCAGTTCCAAAGTGGATATTTTGTCCGAGTAGACGCTGGAAACCCATCTGACAGTCTTGGGTTGAAGACTGACCGGATTGCTGATTGGTTCCACACGTAACCTCGAAGCTGATCTTGACAATCCTAAATCACCTGTGGTTAATCATCCGATGATAAAATCGCCATCTTCTTGAATATCTATAGTTAGATCGTTTGGATCAACATTTTTCAGGGTAGCTAATGTTCTGAAGGGGGTGTTGCCTTGAAGACCATCTCGATCTACTTTAATAAGAGCATGTGAACCAAACTGATCAATTTCCAACTCAATTTTCAACCAATCGTCAACATTGGCATCTGAATTCAAACCGTATTCTTCAACAAGATCCCAAAAGAAACCAGAGGTTAGAACCACAATATCTTCATCGTTGGGATCGAAGTTTTCGATCAGGTCCGTCCTCTCGGAAAACGTCTTATACCAGATCACATCAGCAGAATTATCAATACCAGGGTTGATATAGTCACCTCCGGGACCTCCGAATAGACTGTCAGCACCCCCTTGGCCGTAGATCTCATCTCGTACAACTTGTTCATCGCTACCTCGGAGGTCGTCATCGTGCTCTGTGCCATTTATTTGATTAATCTCTGTGTCATTTATTTGATTACTGTTTCTGCCATTTATTTGATTAGTATCTCTGGTACTCATAAGTGTTTAGTATGTGCTAACTCTGTGGGTTTTGATTGTTTGAATCCTTGAATTTTAAGTCATTAGCAGAGGCATATTTTTCTCTATTAACGAGAAAAATATCTTTACTGCTACTGAGGGTTTAGAGTGGCAGCACACCCAGGAATTACTCTCCTAAAGGAGAAAAATATATTTTTCTATTTGTCCATAAAAACCTGCTAAATTATAACGATTTTTTTGGAATGTTAACTCGGGTTTAATACTAAAAATATTTTTCATTCATAATCTTTATCAATAGTTTAAGTTTAGTGAGACTTTGTGTGAAAATTGTGAAGCAATTTGATAATAATAATGAAAGGTCAAGTGGTGATGCCTATTATTAATTTTTCAATCCAGTTAGAGGAAAATCCGGAATACTTGTCTGATAATTTTTTTGGTTATATCACAATTGTATAGGCACGAGGGAGAAACGAAGGGAGGATAAGCGTGCAAAACCTTTAAAGGGTTTAAAATCCTAAAAACTACAAAAGGTATAAGAGGGATAAGGTGTACCAATTTCATTTATCCGAGCTACACATGCTGAGGAGGTATAGCGCTACGTGCAAGTCTCAAGTGAGAAGTCAGAAGTCAAAAGTAAGCATTGACTAGGTTTCGGAGTTTAGAAGCGATGCAGAGGTGCGACCCGTGGCGAATTTAATTCGCCAAGGTCAAACGCACCATTACGGTCTTGGGGAGGCAGCGCGGTCTTGGGGGTCCCCCCCATGAGCGACTGCCGTGGTTTCCCCCACTCGCTATTGCATCAAGACAATGTCAAACATCTTAATGGGTAGTGCTATATAAGTTACAGGTTGTAGGTGATCAGCTTACAGGTTATTAAGCTAGTGTGCATTTAATTGGCATATTTTATATAGGACTTACGCAAATACCTCAATTTAACGCTACCTGTAGGGTTTGCAAAACCTTGACCACCATACCCATGGAGTCTGTGCGTAAGTCCTGTTATACTTTCGGAATTAGGGAAGGCAGACAAGGGGGATAAAAGGGCAGTGTTGTCTTTCCACTCTTATCTCTCTTCCCGCTCTTCCCCCAGAAAATAATTTCTGATCAAGGTCTCCTCTACTCCAGATTGAGTAGACCTCTTGCAAAAGTATTTTTCTAATTAGTGTTTGCGTCAATTCTTGTCCACTGTTCCCAGATCCGCTGTTCCCTGTTCCCGACAACTGCCGCGAAGTCTAGTGTGCCATTGACCGATAACCCAAGCCTCGATGGTGATGATTTTGCCAAAAAAGCCGTCTGATTCGTCTATCCCCTGGTTTAGCATTGGCATAACTGCCATTGTTTTACTGTCACTCGCCCTGCGATTTTGGGGACTGGGTCGATTTAATCGCCTGGTATTCGATGAAGTTTACTACGCTATATTTGCCAATAACTACTTAACCGGTACTTCCTTTTTCAATCCCCATCCTCCCCTAAGTCAGTACATCATTGCCATTGGCATCTGGATTGGCTCTCACCTCCCCTTTGGACAGGATACGGTTAACGAGCTGACTGGTTCGTTACGGTCTACCTGGAGTTACCGATGGCTGAATGCCCTGACGGGTTCTTTGATTCCGATGGTAGTGGCGGCTTTGGCTTATCAACTCAATCGACGTCGCAGCTATGCTTTGATTGCTGCTCTGTTCGCAGCTACTGATGGTTTATTCCTGGTAGAATCCCGCTATGCCCTCAACAATATATATTTAGTGATCTTGGGATTACTGGGTCAGTTGTTTTTCCTCCTGGCTCTGAATCGTCATGGTGCCAAACCCTGGCTGATGCTAATCCTATCTGGTGTGTTTTTTGGTGCTTCCGCAGCGATTAAGTGGAATGGCTTGTGGTTTTTGTTAGGCATTTATATAGTATGGGCTGTCGCTTGGGTATGGCAATTATTTAGAACCTATTTTGGGGAGACAACCCGTACTCGTCCCATACCATCGTTAAGCCATCCATTACAACACCTGACCCAACTGAATGTCGGGCACATCCTGCTGAACTTGGTAATTTTACCAGCTCTGACCTACAGCCTGGTGTGGATTCCTCACTTACTGATGAATCCTACCCCTGGATTCTGGGAGTCTCAAGTCAAAATTTTAACCTTCCATCAAAATGTCGGCAGTGGCACTGACGTCCATCCTTACTGTTCCCGGTGGTATAGTTGGCTGTTAATGTGGCGTCCGGTTGCTTACTTTTATCAGACTGCTAGTCACACCCCTGAGGCTGTTTCCACTGACTCCCCCTTATCCGCTGGTGGGAGCAATTTAATCTATGATGTCCATGCCATGGGCAATCCTTTCCTATGGTGGCTCTCGACTACAGCAATTTTGTTGCTGTTGCTGCTGTTAACCCAACGCATCATCGAAGGGGTGGGCTGGAAATCCATACCAACCTCCTATACCTGGATTACCCTCTATTTGATCGTAAACTACGCCGCTAACCTATTGCCCTGGACGAAAGTGACTCGCTGCACGTTTCTTTATCATTATATGGGAGCTTCAGTGTTTTCAGGATTAGCACTAGCTTGGCTAGTTGACCGCTGGCTACACAGTGAGCAAAACCAGTATCGTAGTGCTGGTGTCACTGTAATCTTGGTAGTTGTACTAGCTTTTATATTCTGGTTACCAATTTACTTAGGTATACCTTTGTCTGAGTCAGGGTATCACCTGCGGATGTGGTTCCGTTCCTGGATTTAGCGACAAGTTCTTACTATCAAAGTTCAGCACCTATTGATGTTTTATATAATCAATAATGGGCAGTTTGTCACCATTTATTTTCCCGGCTGTTGCTGGTACATAATAATAACATAAATCCAGATAGCGCTGAGCAATTACAGAATGAGCTCAGGAAAAGATTTGAAATCCAAAATCATCAAGTATTCAAGAATGATACCGGGTAGAAAAGTTATATCGATGTATTTTTGGTCACCCCTAAGGATACCGAAACAGCCTTAGAATAAGTGGCTTTCAAAGATATCACTTAAAGCAATTGAAAATTTGCTCTTAAGAATCAACAATCAACAATCAACAATCAACAATTAACGTAAGCATTCAGCTATCAGCTATCAGCTATAGCAGTCGCCAGGGCAGTTAGGACATCGACATTAGTCTCAAACCTAAGTAAGCGCAAGAGTTTTTCTGACTTCTGACTTCTGCTATATCAGCCATTGACTTGTGGCCACGTTACTTGAGGTGCTTATCGGCTATGGGCACGCTACTGTTCGTGCAGCACCTCAAGTAGCGCAATCGGTGCTTTTGAATGAAATAAGCTGACCGCTGACCGCTGACCGCTGAATGCTTACCAATTAACGATCTTCCTTTCGTTGCCACAACAGTTTTAGTCCTGCGACTAAACCTAAGCCAAGGGGAGTCGTGGGTTCTGGTACTGACTCTGGCTCTGATGGTGTGTAGTCGTAAGTAACCTGGACATCCCCTTGAGCTTTTGTTGCGATCGCATTGAGTATATTAGCGGTTCCGTTAACAATCGATATGGTTTCCGCAGAAAAGAAAAAGTCTACGGGTTGAGTGCCCAGGAATGCATTAAATACGGAACCATTTGTGAATGTCTTCTCACCAGATACATTAGCGGTTAGTCCGATGAATGAAACTGCAGACTCGCCCTGAAAATCTAATGTGCCATCATAGGCAGCGACAACGGCTGAATCTCTTACTGTTGCTGTCTGTGTGAACAGGGTTGTATTATTTGCTCCGACCAATGTGAATAAGCCTTCCAGATTCCAAGTCAGAGTTGCTGGCTTTGCGTCTAGGCTTTCGCTCCGTGCGTCTCCTGACATTAGCCCGTTAAATTCTATGGTTACCGCATCAAGGGTACCGAGACTGGTGTCGAAGGGGTTGATAACAGGTGTGAGAGGCTCGTCATTGATATTTGTTGGGATCAGTGGCACTGAAGCGGATTGAACGATCGTGGCACTCCTAGCTGCAGTAGTAGTTGCCACAATACTGGTTAAGACAGAAACAGTAGCTACGCAAATCAGATATTTGGTTTTCATTGATATGAAATTCAATCTTCATTTACAAATTAATTATTTTTTTTGTGAATGGCAATTTTATTTTTTGGTATTTATGGCCTTGTCAAATATTTTTTATCCGAATATTTTCTGATTTCTTTTTTTATTATTTGTGTTATAGCGCTGTGCTCAGGGAAAAGGGAACAGGGAACAGGGAACAGGGAACAGGTAATAATTTAGCTTGTCACATAAATCTTTGAGCAATTCTTAGTCCCTTTAATTTGTCAATAATTGAGCAGCCATTGCTATAGATAAAGTCCCATTAATCACTTACAAAATAGTCCCTGTATTTTTGTTAATAGGTAAATTTAAACTTAAAAATTGTCAGGAATCAATTAACCATTAACCATTAACCATTAATCATTAACCATTAAAGAATTTGGAAACTGAGCATTCAATGCTGGCAATACTGGACAGGGTTTCTTCTGCTGCAAGTTATCTCCTTTACCACTAAAGGTATTCCACCGAAATGGTCCCAAATCGGCGGCGGCCATCCACAGCAACCGTTTAGCTCGGGTCATGGCTACATAGAGCAAGCGGAATTCTTCAGCAGTCTTAAGCTGTGCGGCTTGTTCCCAAGCCTCGGGTGCCATGGGTAAGGGTTTACCGTGAAGATAGGCACGAATTTGAGCTCTGGCTACTTCTGCTAGGGTAAATTCTCCCAAAAACTGAGCGGCAGTAGGTACCCACGGATTACCAGGAAGGGTGTCTTCATGGAGAAAGGGCAAGAAAACATAGTCCCAGTCTAATCCCTTGGCTTTGTGCATGGTGATTACAGTCAGTTGATGGGAACGCAGATAAGGGGAGTCTGTATTGTCTGGGTCTACAGGTTCAAAACGTTCTGAGCTAACGATTTCCTGAAGTACTGCTAGAGTTTCACTGATAGAACTGTTGCCAAAGGTCTGTTTTGCAATCCGTTCGGCTAATTTATCTGCTGTGGCTAGCTCGGATTGGTCATAGTTTAAGGTCTGAGCCAGGAAGGAAATTAGGTGATAATTGGGGAGTTCTAAACGAGCACGCAGTAAATCACAGCAGTAGCGGCGAGCTTTGATAACTGCTTTGGTCTGGGGTGGGTCCAATGGACCAGGATAGAGGAATTGTTCGGGATAGGTGGATAGAGCATTGAGGTCTTGGGTGGGAATTAACTGACGTTTTACCAAGACATCTAGGGCAGCTTTTAGGTAATCCGGAGAATGGGGACGGTCGAGAAATTGCAGCAGTGTTAGGATTTGACTGGGAACGTGGGATTCGCGATCGCGTTTTTGGACATCATACACCTCAATCTCATGCTGGCGTTTAAGATACTCCAGTTGTTCCACCACAAAGCTCCCTTGTCGATTCTCCCGCACTAACACAGCAGCGTTATGGTTTTGGTTTTTGGCAAATAGCTCCACTACTCGCTTTCCAATCAGCTCGACTGTGTGGTAAATGTCCTTAGGAGTGTAGAGTTCTAAACCTCTCCCTTCTGGATTTGGGTTGGCATCCGGTTGAGGGTCATTGGCATCTACTCGACGAATGGTTTGAGGACGAAAGGGTAGCTCGGGAGACGGTTGGGTTTGGGGGATAGAGTCTGGCTGTGGTACTGTTTCGGTAGAGTTTTTGCTGCCATAGGTGCTATTGACCCAATTCACGATAAAGTTGGCAGCATTGATGATAACCTGGCTACTGCGACCCGCTTGATCCATTGTGGCTAAACGTCCTATTCCCTGACAGTCTTGGCAAAACCAATTGAAATAAATTGGGTCAGCTGGGGTAAAGGTAGAGTTAATGGCTTGATTGGGGTCTCCAACTCGGATCAGATTTAGGGTATGGTGTTGGGAGGTTGAAGGTTGGGAGGTTGAAGGTTGGGAGGTTGAAGGTTGGAAGGTTGAAGGTTGAGAGGTTGAAGGTTGGAAGGTTGAAGGTTGGAAAGTTAAAGGTTGTTCCGGTAGCGTGGCCAATAGGCCAAGGTTTGGTTCGGCACTAGCTGGTAATGTGGCCAGGGTTTGCAAGAGTTGGTATTGTAATGGTGTGGAATCTTGGGCTTCGTCTTCAAAGACGGCAAAAAATTGATTTTGCCAGAGCTGACGGATGGCATCGTTTTCTAGCACTCTCAGCGCAGCTAGAATCATGTCGTCGTAGTCGATGAATTCACGCGATCGCACTATGGTTTGATACTGTTGATACAGTCCTGCTGCGATCGCTAATATTCCATATTCATCCGTTGTCTGTTCACTGAGGTGCCACAAATCTGCTGGTAATAACCCAGAACTTTTGGCTTCATGGATAACGGTGTAGGCCAGGTTAGGTAAAACTTCCGTTCGCAATACGGATTGTCGGCGCAACCGTTCTGTTTCTTCTCCATCAAAGCTTCGACCTTCGAGCAAGGTCAGATACCGGCGTGGATAATTAGCAATCCACTGTTCCACACAAGCACGGATTAAGCGATGACTTTGATTTGGAGTTACTAGAGTACTACTGTCTAGATTAAGTCCCGATAATTCTGGATGACGGTTAGCAATGTAGAGGGCTAAACCATGTAAGGTATAGACTACAAAACTATTTTGTGGGACCTTAAGGGTTTTTAGGTCATCGCGGATTTTAGCTCTTATACTGGCAGCGGCAGAGCGAGTGAAGGTGACTACCAGCAATTGATATCTGCTATGGAGTTGGTAATTTGCGATCGCAATTGCTGCAGCTTTTGCCATGCCAGTAGATTTACCAGCACCAGGGACAGCAGAAACCGCTAAGGTTCCCCCTTGCCAGTCGGCCATCGGTTGTTGTCCCCTTCTTAAACTATTGCGGAGTCGTTGTAGTTCTTGGGCACGCCAAGCGGAGAGCGGGGTTTGCCCTGAGTCTGACTTGGTATCTGTATCCTCTGACATGTTGAGATTTGCTGCAACTGACTATTTTTTGGTTATTTTTTGGTATTGTAATTAGCCCAGGTTGCAAACCGCTATCCCTTAAGGTTTACCCTGGTTGCTCATTCAACCATTAGACCTCGGGAGTAGGGACAGATTTTCACAGGGCACTGAGATCTTAGAGTAGCTTAATGATTATTCATTTATTGTTAGAGTGATTAGTAATTACGCAACAATAACTTAACAATTTCTGCGTTTTTTTTTTAATAAAACATGCCAAAATTACATGGGCAGTGTCAGTTCTGCTCACGATACTCTTAGCAAGGTTAACTCTAAAAGACTTCTTTCGCTTTTCTCATTTCACATTTTAAGGAGGAAATTATGAAGCGAGTTGCGATTTTTTTGATGTCTTTGATGGCTGCACTGGTACTCATTGCTACCCCAGCTCATGCGTCGATTCAAGCAGGCATTATTGAGCTGTGTTCACCAGGCCCAGTGGAAACAACAAATAATGACACAAGCACATTTAAAGAAGTGTTCTTCGCAGAGCCATTTCGGGAAGGCTCAGATGTGATCGTGATTCCAATGGTTCAAACCTTTAATGGAGCAGATACCCCTGGTGTCAGGATCGCAGATGTAACCACGAAGGGCTTTAAGTTCAAAATGAACGAATTAGTTCGGGGTGGTCCAAGGCAGGCTCTGTCAGATGGAGGACATACAAAAGAAACCATAGGTTGGATGGCTGTCGGTTTCTAATCGCTCTTAGGATTTTTTTCTGACCCCTGTCGCCTGTGCCCAATGGATGGGGTACAGGCGATTTCAGCATTTTGTAGTGAAAGTGTCACAAAGGCTGTTGCACAAGCCAAGTATTACGGAACACCCAAAGCTGAAAGCCCCGTGTTTTTAAACCGGGTCAGAAGTTACCGCAAGAATAGTGCAGCCAAAGCAAGTTGGTAGGCTATGCATTAAAGGTGACAGGTTTTGTTGTAAGGCTGCACTATTAATCAGGTTTCGTCTCCGGGATGAAAGCTAGTAGCGACTTTAGTCGCCGTGAATATTTGAATCTGTCCGGGTATTTGTCGCCATATAGTGTAGACTAAAATAGTAACGGAGGAGGTCGATATCCGGTGATCATACTTGAATTCAAAGCGTACGGGAAAGATAGTCAGTACACTGCAATAGACGAGGCTATTCGGACGGTCAAGTTTATTCGTAATTCTTGCATTAGATTGTGGATGGACAATAAAGGGACTGGAAAATATGATCTTAGTAAATACTGCAAGATACTAGCTAAACAGTTTCCTTTTGCTAATGAACTAAACTCAACGGCACGACAAGCAGCTTCTGAGCGTGCATGGTCATCTATAGTCCGGTTTTATGACAACTGCAAAAAGAAAAAACCCGGCAAAAAGGGTTTTCCTAGATTTCAGAAGCAATGTAGGTCGGTAGAGTACAAGCAGTCTGGGTGGAAACTGTCTCCTGATAAAAAGGCTATAACCTTTAGCGACAAGAAAGGAATAGGGAAACTTAAACTCAAAGGGAAATGGGACTTGTGGCAATTTGACAAAAATCAAATTAAGCGAGTCCGAATTGTGAAACGAGCTGATGGGTACTATGTGCAATTTTGCATAGCAGTTGACATAAAAGAAGACCTAAAACCTTCCTGTAGAAACGTCGGATTGGATGTAGGACTAAAGGAGTTTTATACTGACTCTGATGGAAATACTGAACCTAATCCTCATTTCTACAGGAAGGGAGAAAAGCGTTTAAAATTTTACCAACGTCGAGTATCTCGCAAAAAGAAAGGCTCAGCCAACCGTAGGAAAGCAGTTAATAGGCTAGGCAGGACACACCTTAAAATAAGTAGACAACGTGAAGAACATGCCAAGAGACTGGTTAGAAGTTACCGCAAGAAGAGTGCAGCCTTTATAGTTGATAGGCTATGCATCAAAGGTGGCAGGTTTTGTTGTAAGGCTGCACTCTTCTAAGGTTTCGTCTCCGGCACGTTGCGTAATCCGGTCTAACGACCTGGTAGCCTACGAAGATTTAAGGGTTAAGAATCTAGTAAAGAATCATTGCCTGGCTAAGTCTATTAATGATGCTGGCTGGTATCAGTTCAGAAAATGGTTAGAGCATTTTGGGACTAAATTTGGCAGAGTAACTGTAGCAGTAAACCCTGCTTATACAAGTCAAAACTGCTCTAAGTGCGGTGAAACAGTCAAAAAATCACTATCAACTAGAACCCACGTCTGTAAGTGTGGATGCAAGTTAGATAGAGACCACAATGCTGCGCTGAACATTTTAAAACGAGCCTTGGGTACGGTGGGGCACACCGGAACCTGGATCCTAGATCCCAACGCTTCGGGAGATCTGACCTCTACTGTCCTTGGTCCCGGCCAGGTTCAGCAAGTCGGGTCGTTGAGCGAAGAATCCCCGCGTCTTTAGACCGGGGAGTGTCAATTAACATCATTTACTCTCAAAGAAATTGACCGTATTAAGCGCGATCGCAAGACAGTAGCAGTAACAAAATCTGTGAAGGTTGCTAGTTTCTCAGTTTAAGATGAACAAGTCCACTACACACAGGGAACTTCAATATCATGGCAAATGGTAAATCCAAAGTCGCACTGATTACCGGCGCATCATCGGGTATGGGCAAAGAAATGGCCAAATCTCTGCTGAAGGATGGTCTGACCGTGGTAGTAGCGGCACGTAGTGTCGAAAAAATGGCTGACCTTAGAGAGTTGGGTGCTCACCCGCTGCGTATGGACATCACCGATGAGGCAAGTATCCAGGCTGCAGTGAATGAAATTCAAGACACTTATGGCAAGGTTTCGCCCCGCTGACCTTAACCGTTAGACTTTGCTGAGTCTCGGTAGATGGTCTTGCAGAACTGTTAACATTGACTTTGTCTTTGGGATGTGCTTCCATTGTCAAGCACCAAATGCACTACAGTTGCGTGTACCTAAAGGTGAGAGTGATCGCAACATTGGGCTAGACAAATCATTATGGATCAAATCATAGCAAAGGTTTTCTTAGAATGCGTTCGCGCCATCGATGCCAGCGAGTTGATAAGTCGCGTTTCTTCCACGGACAAAGAGTTTAGCTTTCAAAATTGGTTTGCTGTTCGTCTTGAAAGGCTTTCCTTGAACTTCGATGAACCTTCAAGAAATGCTTATCCAGACTTCAGGCTTGTTGATTTCCCCCTTGGCTTCGAGATCAAAGGATTAGGATTTCCAGGCAGGGAAGCAAACTATGACTGCAATAGTCAAGTGCCCTCAGGTCTGCATAATGGGAGGACAATTTACTATGTGTTTGGACGATACCCAGCAAAAACCAAGGAAAAGAACTATCCAGTCTATGATCTTGTCATGTGTCATGGCAATTTCTTAAATGCAGACCATTCTTATATCCATAAAAATAAGAATCTTAAAGGTTTCGGTAGCTATGGAGACATTATGATTCGTGACCGAAAAATGTATGTTGCACCTACACCATTTGCCCTTACGGATGGCACAGAACGCCAAGTTACTCTGATTGCTCCAACTGGCTTTAAATTTGGTATAGATTTAAAACACTCGGGTACTATCACACGTATAGAGACTTCAAGGCTGATAAGGGGTTATTACTTTGATATGATTGAACATACGCTTACACCTTCCTATATAGATAATCCAAACGCAGGAAAGAAACACACATTTGAAGTTTTCCGTGCAGCCAAATCTTTAGGACCAACAGTCACTCTTCGTTGATATGGAACTTTCATTCACAAGTCTTTTTTCTGGTGCCGGTGGCTTAGATATCGGCTTTGAAATGGCTGGTTTTCAACATCTCTACTCCACAGATATTGATACATGGAGCGTTAAAACACTCCGTAATAATCGACCTGAATGGGATGTTGAAGAAGCTGATATTCGAGAACTATCAGAAAGAGATTTACCTGATAGTGATGTAATTTTAGCAGGGGTTCCATGTCAGGGGTTTTCACTGGGCGGGAATCGAAAGGAAAACGACGAGAGGAATTTTCTGTTTCAAGAAGTTGTCAGAATGGCAAAGATCAAGAAGCCTCGCTTTATCGTAATTGAGAATGTTCTCAATCTCAGGAGAATGAAAGAACCCAAAAGTGGAAAGCCTTTTGTTGACGTAATTTCAGAGCATTTCAAGAGTCTTGGATACTACATAAAATATAATGTCTTCAGAGTATCTGGTTTTGGAGTGCCTCAAACGAGAAGAAGATTTATTTTTATTGCCAGCTTCGACCGATTTCCCTCAGGTTTTCACTGGCCCACGCCAGAGCCAGATACACCAGCATCAGTATATTTAGGTGATCTGGCTGTAAATCCATTCATTTCCCTTCCTAATCATTGTCCTGAATGGGGGTTCAAAAGCCGTGTTCATGAGGAGACTGGAAAGGAATTTGATCCTACTGAGACACCTGTACCATGTAGATTCTCTCGAACTGGATCTGACGGACACCCAATAAGATCTTTGGATGCCCCATTTCCTGCTATTGATACTGGAACTATTTGGGGGTGGGCTCAGGGAAATGTGGTGGCAGAAAGAAAGGAAAAAGATCGCGTCAATGGGCTATTTGTAAGGAATCCAAATATTAGCTTAAAGCTCTGGCGTATCAGTGCAAGCCGTCTGCGACGCTTTACTAATCGTGAATATGCCCGACTTCAAACTTTCCCAGACTCATGGGTATTTCATGGAGGAAATAAACGTCATGTCCACCAGCAGATTGGCAACGCTGTTCCTGTACAATTCGCCTATCGAGTTGCCTGTTTTCTTCAAGCAGTTTACGAAGCACAGTGTTTAGGGCAACCAATGAATTTATTTAGTGACATACTCCCGACGTTGCCCTAACGGGACAACGCGGGCTTCTTGCCAACACCAGGTATCCCTTCGGTTGCTCGGCAAGCTTATTAGAGTCGATGTCCGGTATTATCCGGAGCACCTCTCCTTCAAAGCCGTGCGTGAGACTTTCATCTCACACGGCTCCTAGATTCTCTCAACCTCTCGGCTTGCCTTTTGGCTTGCTCCAG
>NZ_JAAHHC010000030.1:59467-80091 GCF_010672265.1 Moorena sp. SIO3A2 | reverse complement strand
TGGCCAAAGTTGTCTAATCATTAATACTGATTTGAACCAAAATGCTTTTGCCCACCCTACCACCTACCACCTTGACAGTAGGGTGGCCAAAGTTGTCTAATCATTAATACTGATTTGAACCAAAATGTTTTTGCCCACCCTACCTTGACAGTAGGGTGGGCAAAGTTGTCTAATCATTAATACTGATTTCAACCAAAATGTTTTTGCCCACCCTACCACCTACCACCTTGACAGTAGGGTGGGCAAAGTTGTCTAATCATTAATACTGATTTCAACCAAAATGTTTTTGCCCACCCTACCTTGACAGTCAAGAATCTACTCTACACTCGACATTGAAATTGAATTCCTCGGCACTACCACCAATGCCAATGCCAGTTTCAAATATCTCGGCATTAGTTAAGGTAACTTTGTTCATGACAGCTCCAGACACATCGGTGTCGTAAAGCTTGGCCGCTGTCAAATTCACTTGGTTGAGATTAGCACAGTTTAAACTAGCGTTGGTGACAAAGGCTTGGGTTAAGTTAGCCCCGTTTAAGTTGGCACCAGTCAGGTCAGCACCTTCTAGGTTGGCTTCAATTAAGATTGCTCCTTGCAGGTTAGCATTCCTCAAATCAGCCCCAAGTAGATGTGCACCCGATAGATCCGCTCCTTTTAAATTACACCCTGGACATTCACCAGTTGAAAGCAACTGTTGCACCTGGTCTGGGTTTTCAGCTACGGCTGAACCGGTGAAGAACAGAGAAGCGACTAAAGTTAGCGTTGCCAAAATATTGAATTTCATTTTTGGCCTCCCTAGAAGTTAAATCATCAGGATGTATTTGTTCATCCCAATTTCATTATAACCGATTAGTGGTGCGGGATTATAATGATGATTTGTTAAGGTTAGTTATGGAATTAATCCTTAAATTGCTGAGTTTGTTAAGAAAAGACACACAATTGTGAAAGTTAAGGGATTATGGTGCTAAGAGATTAAGCGATCGCCTAGTCCCACTCTTTGTCCAACTTGGAGCGTGGTCACGTTCTCTCCCAATGCGGCCACGGTACCAACGACCTCGTGACCTGGTACAAAGGGATACTGAGTTAGTCCCCACTCGTTATCCAACATACTCACGTCCCTGTGGCAAATACCACAGTATTCCACATTGATTTCTACTTCCTCTTCCCCCAAAACCCCTGGGTCGTATTCAAAAGGCTTCAGTTCTCCACCAGGTTCGTGGGCTGCGTAGGCTCGAATCATTGTTTGAATTTATGGTGTGAATTTATGTCTTCATTTATAACAGTTTTAACTTTGAGTGAGGGAGTAGGGAGTCGGGAGTAGGGAGTCGGGAGTCGGGAGTAGGGAGTCGGGAATCGGGAGTCGGGAGTAGCGCTTTTTAGAGGTTGTCTGAAAAGTCTCATTTGCTACATCCAAGCCCCCGTTGGTCCCCCAATTTTGGGGGACTTCTACCAGCAAATTGATTCTTGTTCCCCCCAGAATTGGGGGGCTAGGGGGGCAAAATTCAGTATCAAAAAACTTGGGAGATATCCTCTTACATCAATCCTATGTTTACATCTCAACTAAAAAGGCTATATGAAGTAAAGTCTTTTTTGACGCTGATTGCCTGAAAAATATCTTGATTATTCCTTTTTAATAAATGCTTTTTTGAGTTATTTTTCATTACAAAAAACTAATTTAGAATGTAATTAATATCAATTTAAATCCTAAAATAATCAAATATTATTACTTTGATATCTTCCCGATTCCCGATTCCCGATTCCCGATTCCCGATTCCCGATTCCCGATTCCCGATTCCCGATTCCCGATTCCCGATTCCCGATTCCCGATTCCCGATTCCCGATTCCCGATTCCCGATTCCCGATTCCCCATTCCCGATTCCCTGCTCCCTGCTACCTGTTATTGTAAATTTTCAGTAAAGTCTTTGTAAAGAATTTGTAAATTAATCCAACTGCAATATATTTCCTGGAATAATCAGCTTGTAGGGTGGGCAAAAACAGTTTGATTGTTTTAAGTACTCACGAAATCATAACTTTGCCCACCCTACTGAAATAATCAGAAAACTCGATAGCTGATTAGACATCTCCAGAAACTCGGTTTTGACCCAGGCAGTGCAAGGGTTTGAGGTTAATTTTTGGAGATGTCTATTGATTAAAATGAAACCTCCGATTTCCCGACTGGTGCCAGCAACTAGCGTTTTGCTGTATTCTCTAGTGGCTGCAACTACGGCATTAGGGCAAATCACCCCAGATAATACCCTAGGGAATGAAAGCTCTGTGGTAACCCCCAATGTGACTGTTAACGGTGCCCTGGCAGATTTAATTGAAGGTGGCGCGATTAGAGACAGTAATCTTTTCCACAGCTTCTCAGATTTTAATGTGGCGGAGTTCGGGCGAGTTTATTTTGCTAATCCAGGGGGAATTGATAACATCTTAAGTCGGGTAACTGGAGGTAATGTTTCCAATATTTTGGGGACTCTGGGAGTATTGGGAAATGCTAACTTATTTTTGATAAATCCCAACGGTATTTTCTTTGGTCCTAATAGCAGACTGGATGTGGGAGGTTCATTTTTTGGAAGTACTGCTGATAGTGTGTTGTTTGACAATAGTTTTAAATTCAGCGCCACCAACCCAGATGCTCCACCTCTGTTAACGATTAAGGGGCCTCTTGGTTTGCAATATGGTTCTAATCCAGGGACTATTACTAATCAGTTGAGTTTCTTACGGGTACCAGATGGTCAAACCTTAGGGCTGATTGGTGGTGATGTGAATATTCCTGGTGGCTTTAATATTGCATTGGATGGACGGATTGAGCTGGGGGGTGTTGGTGCTAATGGTGTGGTGAAATTGATACCAACGGATAGTACTTTTAGGTTGGATTATTCAGGAGTTGAACAATTTCAGGATATTAGTTTGTCGGAGGGGGCATTAGTTGATACTAGTGGCATTGGTGGTGGCAGTATCCAGGTGCAGGGGAGTAATGTTAGTTTACGCGATCGCTCTTTTATTTTTGCGAATACCCTGGGCAGCCAGAATGGCGGTGGGATAGTGGTTAAGGCTTCTCAGCTCAGTCTTGAGGGTGGTTCTAGGATAACTGCGGATGTAACTGGCTCAGGACAGGGAGGAGATTTGACAGTGGATGCCTCTGAATCTGTTCGAGTGGTTGGTGTATCGGCTGATGGTACTTTCAGCACTTTAAGAGCCCAAGTTTTTGCAAGAGGAACAGGAAATGGGGGAGATGTCAGTATTACCACTGGGGAGTTAATGGTCTCTGATGGAGCAAGAGTTTCAGCTAACACAGGAGGTGAAGGGGATAGCGGAGATTTGACTGTGGATGCCTCCTCTAGTGTTCAAGTGATTGGTACCTCAGCCAATGGTCAGCCCAGCGCCTTGCTTGCTGTAACTATTGGGACAGGAAAAGCGGGAGAAATACGTATTACGACTGGGGAGTTTATCGTCTCTGATGGAGCAGGAGTTTCAGCTGGCACAAGCGGTGAAGGGGACGGGGGAGATTTGACTGTAAATGCCTCCTCTACTATCCAACTAATTGGTAGATCAGGCGATGGTTTGATTGGCAGCGGCTTGTTTGCTCAAACTTTTGGGACAGGAAATGGGGGAGATGTGAATATTACCACTGGGCAGTTAATGGTCTCTGATGGAGCACAAGTTGGTGTTGGCACTTTTGGTCAAGGGAACGGGGGAACCTTGAGTGTGGATGCCTCCTCTACGGTTCAACTGATTGGTACCTCAGCCGATGGTCAGATTTCCAGCGGCTTGTTTGCTCAAGCTAATCGGGAATCAACAGGAAATGGGGGAGAGTTGAATATTACCACTGGTCAGTTAATAGTCTCTGATGGAGCACAAGTTGGTGTTAGCACTTTTAGTGAAGGGGACGGCGGAAACTTGAGTGTAAATGCCTCTTCTACTGTTCAACTAATTGGTAGGTCAGCCGATGGTGAGTTGCCCAGTGGCCTGTTTGTTGAAGCTGATCGAGAAGCAACAGGAGATGCCGGAAATTTGAATATTACCACTGACAAGTTAATAATCTCTGATGGAGCAGAAGTTAGCGCTAGAAGCATTAACAAGGATAGTTCAGCAGGCACGGTAAAAATTAATGCCAACTCCATCTTCCTAGACAACAAAGGAATCATCTCAGCAGAAACAGCAGGAGACAAAGGCAATATTATCTTGGACGCTCGTGACATCCGACTCCTCGACGAAAGCAACATTAATACTAACGCCCAGAATACCGATGGGGGCAATATAACTATTGATACTGATACCCTAGTCGGTCTAGGAAATAGCGACATCACCGCCAATGCTGAAGAAGGCCCAGGAGGTAGTGTTACCATTAATGCCCAAGGCATCTTTGGCTTAGAGTTTCGAGACCGTCTCACTCCAGACAATGACATCACCGCCACCTCCACCCTTGGCCCATCCTTCAACGGTGACGTAATCATCAACATCTCCCAGGTAGACCCCACCTCAGGCTTAAACGAATTGCCAGGAATCCTGGTGGATGCAGAAGCGATCCTGGCCAATGACCTTTGTGGCTTTGAGAATGATCGGATTGCTGGGGGCAGTTCCTTTACCATTATCGGAAAAGGCGGTTTACCACCGACTCCAGAGGATCCAGTGATTAATGCCCACAGAACAGTCAGGTGGAGAACTCGTCCTAGGTTAGCCAGCAACAGACAACCATTACAAGCCCAAGCATCCGTTAGACCCCGTCAAGACAAAAAAGTGATTATCGAAGCCCAAGGCTGGGTAATAGCAAAGGATGGCACGATTATTCTGACGGCGCAACCATTTCAGGGGACTCCTGTGGAGCAGATATTGCCCAATCTTGATTGTCATTCGGGAAGGGGGAATAGGGAACAGGGAACAGGGAATAGGGAATAGGGAGTAGGGAGTAGGGAAGAGTAATATATAGCAATTCTCTTTCCCATGAGGTACAAAGGGATCCCCCTAAATCCCCCTTAAAAAGGGGGACTTTGAGATTGATAAGTGTACCTCCTACATGCAATAAAACCTATATAATTTTTATTTAAGTTGTGAACATACTCTCTTAAAGAAAGGCAAGAGGCAAGAGTTAATAAACTATTATTATAGTACTATTCCCGATTCTAAATTCTAAATTCTAAATTCTAAATTCTAAATTTTAAATTCTAAATTCTAAATTCCCTTAATTATTATGAAAAAACTATCATTTATAATTGCTATCGCATTAACCTGCTTCCTACCATCCGGGAAAGCCTTATCAAACTCTGTTGTCATCACACCCAATTCCCGACTCCCGACTCCCGATTCCCGATTCCCGATTCCCGATTCCCGATTCCCGTTCCCCTCCTGGGAGGGGTTAGGGGTGGGTTCCGATTCCCGATTCCCGATTCCCGATTCCCCAGACCAACAAGCCCAACACCTCTATGAAACCGGGCAATATCAAAAAGCGATACCCTTGTTGGAGCAAATTATTACTAACTACAGCAACAGTGGGGATATTGTTGGTGAAATTAATTCCTTAGTCAATCTCGCCTTAGTTTATCAAACCTTGGGAGACCTAGACCAAGCTCAAGAAACCCTATCCCAGAGTTTTACTAAACTATCACAACTTCCTAATACTAAGGAACGTCAACAATTAAGAGCCCAAACTTTAGAAGTCCAAGGACAAATATACTTATCTCTAGGTCAGGGGTCAAAAGCCTTATCAATTTGGCAGGAAACTAGTGCTATCTATCAAGATATCGGAGATTTAACTAGATTAACAGAAAGTCAGATTTACCAAGTCCAAGCCTTGCGAGTATTAGGATTATATCATCAAGCCACTAAAACCTTAACTCAAATCCAGGAAACTCTCGAAAACCAACCCGATAGCGCCCTGAAAATTACCGCCCTCCAATACCTAGGTGATGTGCTGCGCCGAGTAGGAAAATTCAAAGAGTCTAAAGCAATTTTACAACAAAGTTTAGCGATAGCGGAAAACTTACGAGATCAGACCTTGATTGCTGATAATCTGATCAGTTTGGGCAATACCGCTAGATTAAAAGGAGACACAGCAGACGCTTTAGAGTTCTATCAACGGGTTGTGGAGGAATCTCCCTTAGCTGATATGAAAATTCAAGGGCAATTAAATCAACTGAGTATAGTGATAGCTCAACAAGAGTGGTCACAAGCCAGAGAATTATTGCCTGCTATCGACAATAGTTTAACTAAATTATCTCCCAGTAAAGCTGCAATTTATGCTAGAATTAATCTAGCTAAAACCCTATTAAAACCGACAACATCACAACTCACATCTCCCAAAGATATTGCTACTTATCTCGCTGATGCTATTAAGCTAGCTAGGAATTTAGGAGATAAACGAGCGGAAGCGGAAGCGATCGGTAACTTGGGGACTTTATACGAATACAATCAACGTCTTGATGAAGCGGAAGACTTAACCGAAAAAGCGTTACTAATTTCTCAAGAAATCCAGGCTCCGGATTTAGCTTATCAATGGCAATGGCAACTGGGGAGAATTCTGAATCTAAAACAAGATAAGAAAAACGCGATTGCCGCCTATGCTCAATCGGTGCAAACCCTCAAATCTATTCGTAGCGACCTAGTCGCGATTAGTAGCGATATTCAATTTGGGTTTCGAGAAAGCGTCGAACCAGTCTACCGAGAATTAGTAGGACTACTGCTGGAACCGAATGCATCTCAAGAAAACCTCAAACAAGCACGAGATGTAATTGAATCCCTACAACTAGCAGAACTAGACAACTTCTTTCGGGATGCTTGTCTAGATGCTAAACCTGTTAATCTCGACGAAATAGACCCCAACGCCGCTATATTCTATACCATTATCTTGCCAGACCGCCTGGAAGTAATTGTCACTTTGCCCGGACAACCCCTGCGCCAGATTACTACTAACTTACCTCAACCAGAAATAGAACAACAACTGGCTTCGGTAAACATCAATATTATTAATTCTTGGCGAGGTCTGAGAAAGGACAACTTACAAACAATACACGACTGGTTAATCGGTCCGATTGAAGCGGAACTAGCCAAGAGTAACATCCGCACTCTAGTATTTATCCCCGACGGAGCCCTGCGCAATATTCCGATGTCCGTGCTTTATGACGGGGAACGCTATTCCATCGAGAAATACAGTATTGCGGTAGCACCTAGTTTACAACTAATCGACTCTCAACCTTTAGTCAGACAAAACGTTTCGGCTCTCACTGCTGGACTAACCGAAGCTCGTCCCCATCTTCCATTACCTCCACTTCCTGGGGTGAAGGTGGAATTAGAGAATATCAAGGGTCAAGTTCCCTCATTGATTTTACTCAATGAGTCCTTTACTGAATCCAACTTCAATACAGTAGTTAATAGCTCTGGTTACGAAATTGTTCATCTCGCCACTCATGGTCAAGTTAGTTCAGTAGCGGAAGAAACCTTTCTGCTGACCTGGGATGACGTGATCAATCTCAATGAGTTAAATACTCTGATCTCAGCGGATCAAAAGCAAGAAAATCCGATTGAATTACTCGTCCTCAGTGCTTGTACGACCGCCGTGGGAGACTCCCGAGCAGCGTTGGGATTAGCTGGTATCGCCGTGCGTGGGGGGGCACGCAGTACCATTGCCAGTCTCTGGACTGCGGACGATCTTGCTACTACAGAGTTAATGACTCGGTTCTATCAGAGGTTAGCCACAGGCCAGGTTACCAAGGCTGAAGCTTTGCGACAAGCTCAACTGGAGCTGTTGCAGAGCGAGGCATTTAATCACCCCATTTACTGGTCGGCTTTTATTTTGCTGGGAAATTGGTTGTGAAAAGTAGGGAGTAGGGGGTAGGGAGTAGGGAGTAGGGTGCGTTAATAACGCACCAAGCCAAGGATAAAGATGCTCTGGGGTGATATCTTTACAACAAGAAGGACAAGTCAACTTAGTAATTACCCAAGTAGTCAATGAATGGTAAATTCCCACTAACTGCATTATACAAGCGCAGATCTGCCGTGATGAACTTAGCTGCCATTGCCTCTGCTAAGGCTAGATAGAGGGCATCATAGACAGTCCGGTCAAAAACTGCTCCCAAACTATAGGCTCTGGGTAAAATAGATTCTGTCTCTACTGTTGGCAGAGATAGTGCTAGTAGGTGGGCAATGAGACTATTTCCCTCTTGCTCAGTAATCAAACCCACTCTTTGTCTTTTCCAGATGATATTTCCGACTTCTGCTAGGATCAGTTGTGGCGCAATCAAATCTACTCTGGATAACTCCCAATGTTTACGGACAGCCAGAGCCTGTTTGGTTAATGGCTCCACAAACAACCACTTAGCAACAACGCTACTATCAATCACCAACAGCATTAACGGCTCCGGTCCTGATTAATTTGCTCCACTGAATCAGGCATGACACCGACTCGGGTAAAGATTGTTTCTCTAGTGCGATCAATTGCTTCGAGAACCTGTGTTGAAGGTCGCTGGGAGAGTCCCACAGACCGCTCCAATAACACCAGAATCTGTTGATTCACAGAACGGCGTTCTCGGGCAGCCATTGCTTTGATTTTTTGGTAAAGCTCTTCAGGAATATCTCGTAGACTTAAATTGGTCATGGTTTTCCCTAATGTTTACACTATCATGATAGCATAGTAGTAGAAAACCAACCCATGGGAGTGGGATGCTCTTTCAGAGCCACTACGCGATCGCGCTCATCGTCTAACCTACGTTATAAGCATCCCGAAAGCCGAAAACCCCGTGTCTTTAGACCGGGTTAGAATTTACCGCAAGAATAGTGGAGCCAATGAGCGTCGGCAGGTTATGAGTAAAAGTTTGAAGGTTTTTGTAATAAGGCGACCCTATTCTAAGGTTTCGTCTCCGGGATGAAGGCTCGCAGTGGCAAAGCGCCACCCTTCAAGAAATATAGCAAAAATACTTTTCAAATTGCGCTAGGGCTGCTAGCATAATAATATACCAGAAGAGGTCGAATTCTGATGATTATACTTGAGTTTAAGGCATACGGAAACAAGTCACAGTATCAATCAATAGACGAAGCTATCCGAACTATGAAGTTCGTAAGAAATAGCTGCCTCCGCCTATGGATGGATAATAAAGGGTTGAACAAATACGACCTCAATAAATATTGCAAAACCTTGGCTAAAAATTTCCCGTTTGCCAATGAATTAAACTCAACGGCCAGACAGGCTGCGGCTGAGAGAGCATGGTCATCAATATCTCGTTTCTTTGATAACTGCAAAAAGAAAGTTCCTGGGAAAAAGGGTTTTCCTAATTTTCAGAAAAATTGCCGATCAGTTGAGTACAAGCAATCAGGGTGGAAGATATCCCCTGATCAGAAATCTATAACCTTCACTGACAAGAAGGGAATTGGAAAGCTTAAACTTAAAGGTACGTGGGACTTGTGGCGCTTTGATAAGAAGCAAATCAAACGAGTTCGCATAGTAAAAAGAGCTGATGGCTATTATGTTCAGTTCTGTGTTTCTGTCGAAGTAAAGGAACAATTAGTCCCTGCTGACGCGACTGTCGGTCTAGATGTAGGGCTAAAAGACTTTTACACTGATTCCAGAGGAAAAACTGAACCAAATCCCCGCTTTTACAGAACTGGGGAGAAAAGATTAAAATTTTACCAACGTCGGGTTTCCCGAAAAAAGAAAGGCTCAACCAATCGTAGAAAAGCGGTTAATAGGCTAGGTAGGCAACACCTTAAAATAAGTAGGCAACGTGAAGAACATGCCAAGAGACTGGTTAGAAGTTACCGCAAGAAGAGTGCAGCCTTTATAGTTGGTAGGCTATGCATCAAAGGTGGCAGGTTTTGTTGTAAGGCTGCACTCTTCTAAGGTTTCGTCTCCGGCACGTTGCGTAGTTCGGTCTAACGACTTGATAGCTTACGAAGATTTAAGGGTCAAAAACCTGGTTAAAAACCACTGTCTTGCTAAGTCTATTAACGATGCAGGTTGGTATCAGTTTAGGAAATGGTTAGAACACTTCGGAACTAAATTCGGTAGAGTTACCGTAGCAGTAAACCCTGCCTATACTAGTCAGAATTGTTCGGGCTGCGGAGAGGTAGTAAAGAAATCACTATCTACTAGGACTCATACCTGTCGTTGTGGCTGTGAATTAGACCGTGACCACAATGCCGCAATCAACATCCTAAACAGAGCCTTGGGTACGGTGGGGCACACCGGAACCTGGATCATTGATTCGAACGCTTCAGGAGATTTGGCCTCTACTGTTCTTGGCTTCGGCCAGGCTCAGCAAGTCGAGTCAATGATTGAAGAATCCCCGCGTCTTTAGACCGGGGAGTGTCAAGGGCAGTATCTCAATATATAGCACTATAGCGCTTTTTATCCTCATGAGGTACACATATTTTTTTACCTCTTCCCTCTTCCCTCTTCCCATATCCGCTGCTCCCTGCTCCCTGCTCCCTGCCTCATAAGGGTAGGTTTTTTACATGACAGGTCAAACAGGGAGTGTGGGAAGTGTGGGAGGTGTGGGAAGTGTGGGGGGAGAAGCTCAAGTAAACAGAAAAGCACAGAAAAAAATAGAAAATAATATAAACAATCAGAAGAGAACAGAAGAGAACAGAAGAGAAGAAGTGGTTATTTTTTTTGTGTAAGGGCGATTGGGTCAGATCTGATCGAAGGGTTTATGGGGAGATGAGGAGATGGAAAGAATTATCCCGGAAATTATTGTATAATATAATACATAGTTTTCGGAATTTCTACGTAATTAAAGTACCTACTCGCTCATTTGTAAAAAACCTACCCTTGTAAGCTGCTCCCTGCTCCCTAAAACCAAAAAAATTGTACCTTACTAGATTAAAAACCGCTATACACATTAAGGTTAGGACATTCCTAAATTGCGAAACGTAAGTCTAAGCTGACTTCTGACTTCTGACTTCTGACTTCTGACTTGCGCGTAGGTCAATGTAGTGTAAAAAAAATCCCAATTAAAGTAGGGTGGGCAAAGTAATATTATCTAGAATACTCATTTGAACCAAACTGTTTTTGCCCACCCTACAAGCCTGTTCCCTTTGCTAGAGTATCTCAATATATCACTTCGGCTTTGTAAGCATCACGCGCCAAAAAACAAAAGCAATTAAAGATGTATAACCTAATACTGTTAGCCACTCCTGCAAAGTGCCGATACCAAATAAAACTGTGTTATCCATAAATACAAAAGTATTGAATATAAAATTTAGTTAACCATTCAGCCGTCAGCTGTCAGCCGTCAGCTGATAATAAACCCAGCGTAGCGTGCTTATCGCACAAACGGAATAATTTAATAGTTCGAGATTAATCATAATTTAAAGTCTGGATAAAAGCCCATCAAAGCATATACTGATAGCTGATAGCTGATAACTGATAGCTTACAAATTTAGCGCAATTCTCTTCCGAAGGGAAATAGAGACAGGGGAATTAATTTAAAATGCTGTTGGGCAAAGGGAATACCAATAATCGTAATGGCTAAAATTAGCCCTGATACCAAATGAGCCACAGCAATCTCCCAGCCAAAAGCGATCAACCAGATAATGTTAAAAATCATATTGAGGAGGCTACCAGCCTCTGAAGTTTCCTCAATTGTTCTGCCAAATGGTGCCAGAGTAGCGATGCCCAACTTTATAGCCTGTATTCCAAAGGGGATGCCAATAATAGTCAGACAAATCCCTAATCCACCGATAATGTAACCGGCACCAACAACTAAACCGCCGAAAATTAACCAGATAATGTTTCCTAAAAGGCTCATGACTCTATTTTATTAATTCCCTTGGTGCTACTTAACTATACCAGTTAATGGGATAAAGGACTTCGTCCTAGGTTTGAGGGAGTAGGGAGTAGGGAGTAGGGAGTAGGGAATAGGGGTAATAAAATTAAATGGTCTAATCCTGAAACATCACAGCAAAAAGCTCAGAGCAAACAGTGATCAGTCAACGTCACAGGGCTTTTGCTGTTGCTCTTCCAAAAACAGCTCTACAGCCCGATTAAACTCTTCCGGCTCTACTAAAAATGGCCAATGATTCCCATAAACTTGACGAATAGTTAGATTTTTGAGATAAGTTTTATAGGGTTTTAGCTGTCCATCGGAGCGATTAAGACCATTTTCTGGTACTATCAATACCGTAGGAATATCAATGATTTCCGTTAGTCCTGCTACGCGCATCACGTCTTCAAAAATCTCATTTCTGGCCTGAACCACAAATTTACTGCCCCAACTGCCATCAGGTTTAGGTTCAATGCTGGCTTGAAAGACGTTTTGCTGAAAGGGACTCCAGCCCCGGTATTGTTTTAATTGTTTAGCTTGTGCTTCCGCTTGCTCATAACTGACAAAGGGTCCCATAGCTTTTACAAAAGGCAAGACACGGAACAGTATGGGAAACAGAACCTTAAACCACATCGGAATTTTCCCGATGAAAAAGGGATCCACCAAAATTAGGCTGCGTAATCGCGATGGATTTTGCTTAGCCCAGATCGGAACTAATTTACCAGTCCAGGAGTGACCGAGGATATGAGCACTAGACCATCCTAGGTGATCCATTAAGGCTTCTAAATCCGCGATGTGATCATCAAAGGTATAGCCAAGATCCGGCTTGCTACTTTCCCCATGACCGCGCAGATCTGGAGCAACGATATGATACTTTGGGGCAAGGTAATCCCCGAGGCTAGACCACACTAGGGCATGGTCTGCTAATCCATGTAAGAGTAACAAGGGAGTTTGGCCTTGGTTCCATTCTAGGTAAGACAGTTGGATCTTTGGTAAGTCTAAGGTTTGACGTATGGGCATGATGGGATGATTGCGATTAAGCCATGGTACAGGCTTTCTTATTAGGTAAGCATTCAGCCGTCAGCTATCAGCGAACAGCGATTAGCGCTACGCGCACGCTACTTGAGCTGCTATCAGGCGCTTTAACTGCACGGGATCGGATGAGTAAAACCAGCAGGGATTTTCAACCAGTCGTACCAGCACCCCCTAGTTTGTTTACTACCTTCCGTTGATTAGCTGACGGCTGACAGCTGATAGCTGAATGCTTACCTTATTAGCTTCTTGTTCCGCTTTTAATTTTCGTAATCTAACTATACCTGGAGGAGGGTTTAGTTCTTGAGCTTTATGTTGCTGATGACTCCATTCCAGCCAGTCATAAATATATTGGCTGACAACTTCTTTGTTATTTAAGTAGTAAAGAATTGTAGCATAAACTTGTTCTAAGGTAATGGTGTAAAAACAGTTAAGAATTTCTTCTGGAGTACGATTACGATAAATGTACTCATACAGCACATTTTCAATGCCCACTCGGGTTCCTTTGATGCGAATATCATCAGGAGCCATAAAATCAAAATAGTCTTCTATTTTCATCAGTTCAATAATTGATAATTGATAATTTAAAAAGGACTGTTGATCCGGATTCCCCTCAAAGTACTGACAGGGTCCGCAATCGATTCAGCGCTGCTGCTAATTCCAAGGGGCGGAATTGAACTAAATCCCCTTCAGGAAAGAACGTTAGTACATCGAATCCTTCTTCTTCAATATCCCTCATCACCAGAGCTAAAATTTCCGATAGGGTCAACCGTTCATCGATATAATGCTCTTTAGCATAAACAAGAGCTTTGGAAATTGCTCTTAACTGACCTACTTCTACAATCTGCTCAACAGCAGATAAATCAATATTTTCTGCACCAAACCCTACTTCATCTACATCTCGGACTTTCAATTTTACGGCTTTGCGTCCACGACTGGGGTCAATCCCATGGGCTAATGGTACTCGTGGGGTAATAGTGCCAAAGTGTTTCCCGCCTTCAGCGCTGCGTTCGGTAAAGTATTTTTCGGCAATTAACTGAGCCTTTTCCGTGACATCCTGGGGTTGGAAGTTGTCCATGGCAATGACCGTATCGGCTACATCAAAGTAATCTCCACTGCCTCCCATGACTAATATAGTAGAGACACCATACTCGGTATAGAGCTGTTGGACTTTATCAATAAATGGTGTAATCGGTTCTTTATCTTTAGCAATCAGCTCCTGCATACGGCGATCGCGAATCATAAAGTTAGTTGCTGCTGTGTCTTCGTCTACCAACAGTAACTCGGTACCGGCCTCCAGTGCTTCCATAATATTTGCGGCCTGGGAGGTGCTACCACTAGCATTGGTGGTGGAAAATTTTTCAGTGGAGCGACCTTGAGGTAATTGATTAATAAATGGGGAAATATCTACACCAGAAATCCCCCGACCATCTTCAGCCCGAATCTTGACGGCGGTGGGATTGGTGACTACTAATTCCCGTCCATCTCCAGGAATATGATTGTAAACTCCTAATTCAATGGCTTTGAGCACTGTGGACTTGCCATGATAGCCACCTCCTACAATCAAGGTGATCCCTTCTGGGATTCCCATACCGGTAATTAATCCTCGATTGGGACAAGTGAATGCGACTTGAAGTGTCTTGGGAGATTGAAATGCGATCGCATCCTCTTGTAATGGTTTGTCATCCACCCCACTGGAGCGTGGCAAAATAGCACCGTTAGGAATAAAGGCAACTAATTCACGGGGTCCGAGCTGTTGACGCAGCCAATCGGCATCTTCCACTGTTTCTACATGATGCTTAATCTCAGCTGGATCGAGGACTTCATACTTGATGGATTGGTCAATAATATCAGGGATATCTTGGCATAGCATTTCTGCGGCCTGACGCCCAGAAATCCGACGACCACGAGCTGGTAATCCTACCACAAACCGGATTTCTACCCCTTGATCACTAACCAAAGCGGAGGTGCGCTCCAGCACGGATTGTCCGACACGGGTAATGGCAATCAAGCCACTATTCCCAGTACCCCGCCGACAGCTCATTTCCCCAGCTACCCAATCAAATGAGCGAGTTAGATAATCTTCTAGGGCAATGGCTCGGCTGTCAGTTCGATAAAGCTCACTGGGGAAACCAGCCACTGACTGGGGTAAGTACACGCGCACTTGGCTAGGAGAGGCAAAGGGGTCTCCCTGAACCCTGTCAATCACTAGAGTGAAATCTGGAAACTGATAGCTGCCCTTGATATCTCTGTAGGATTTGTAGCTGCGGTCATCGAGTTGTAGGAGTAAAGACTCCAATTGATTGCTAGTGGCCATAATTGCAAGCAGAAAATTGCTTGTTAATTGTCAATGGTTACTACCAACTTGTCAATTAACAAGGGATTAATGACTGTTGACTGTTGACTGTTGAGTACCCTGATGACTATTGAGTAATGACTTAAGCTATCAGCTATCAGCTATCAGCTATTAGCTATCAGCTATCAGCTATCAGCTATCAGCTATCAGCTATCAGCTATCAGCTATTAGCTATCAGCTATCAGCTATTAGCTATTAGCTTATGGGCTACGCCCACGCTGTCTTGATTCAGTCGCTACTTGAGGTGCTTTTGAATATAACAGGTAACTATCTGTTTAATGTGACTTCCGTCTGCATACTTGATAACTGACCACTGACCGCTGACCACTGACCGCTGACCGCTGACCGCTGACGTTTACTAACTTGACTGCTCTGAGAGATTTACTAGACTTAATTCTTGCAGTGATTTTTCCAGAGCAGCAGTTTCCCAATAGAGCTTAATTGCTCCATGGAAGTTAGGATTTACTGTAATATCGTCTATAGTATAGACGTTAACAAATCCGAATTGAATTGCTTTTATAACAGCCTTTCTGGGAATCAATTCAACATATTTTTTCAAGTAACCAGCACTTATATTCAGCGATACATCAATGCGATGATAATTACCCACATTCACAAACCCAAACATCTTAATATCAATTTCAGATTGTTCATGGAAAACGGCTTGTTGTAGGGTTAAAGCACCAGCTTCAATCAGTTCTTCCATTTGGCCGGCGTCTGCCAAGTTTTGCCTAAATAATCCCAGCAGCTTCCCTAAAGTAGCCTCATCTTGATCCTTAAGTACGACTTCTAAGTCTATTCCCAGCTTCTCTTCATTTACAGAGTTTTTGATCAATGCGATCGCACCTTCTCTGAATCCCTGATCTTGTGTTGGAGGATTCTGTCTCAACCCCTGATCTTGTGGTGGTGGATTCTGGTTGAACAGTAAGCTGGGTTGCTCACCACTTTGTTGACTGCTATCATATCTATCAATTAAGCCAAACTTAAGTAATAGTTTGTCAATACCTAAAATTTGCTTTTGGGCAGCTTGCCATAGCATTGTTCTGAGGTTAGTCCTAAATTCCCCGATCGGATTTAATAACCACCAAGCTTTACGAGACAGAGACTTTTTGGAAAGATGATTCCCCTTATTCCATTGATTTTTCAGCTCCTGATCGCTAAGGTAACGGGACTGAAACGGTAAGGACGAGTCGGGAATAGAGATTAGTAGTTTTCCGCCCTCATAGGTTAAGCCAGGGGTAAAAATTTTATCTATTTTAATTTCAATCTCATGGAGTTGGAAGATACTGGTGGGTTGACCGAGGATGCTGATTTGAAAATATTGAAGAAATTCTCCTACTGCCTCCATTTGTTGTAAGGCCAACTTTTTTACTGACTTAAAGGGAATATTTTTACCGATTTTTACAGATATATTGTAAACCTGATCCAATGGTATAATGTTGCTAATCGAAATTTTACGACGTTGCAAGCAGTCTATTACTTCCCGGTCATGGTGTTTAAAAATATTGGCAGCATTCTCCTGAAAAAAAAATCGATACTCTTCGTTGTTTGCTGTTATAGTGCGGTTAGGAGTCATATCAAACCCTGGTCCTTAATGACTTGTTAATTGAAAATTTACGATTGAGACTTGTGACTTGAGACTTGTTAATTTAAATTTGACCAACACTGAAGACTAATACGTATTACACCCGACAATATCTTACCTATTACAAGTGATATTATAGTTGATAATTTGATAATTGATAATTTTTGGTTAACGGTTGACAGTTGACGGTAATATACACGTAAGCTATCAGCTATCAGCTATCAGCTATCAGCTATCAGCGAACAGCGATTAGCGCTACGTAAGCATTCAGCCGTCAGCTATCAGCGAACAGCGATTAGCGCTACGCCCATGCTACCTGAACAGCTAAAGGTCTGTGGCCACGCTACACCGAACAGTTTATGCCCATAGCTTAGGCTACTAATGGTGCTTTTGAATAAAATAACCTGACGGCTGACGGCTGATAGCTGAATGCTTACGCACTACAGATGGTGCTACTTGAGTGGCCATTGGCCTGTGGCCACGCTACACCGAACAGCTTTTGAATAAAATAAGCTGACGGCTGACGGCTGACGGCTGTTGGCTTAGCCTGCGCGTAGCGCATATGCTTACATATACACTCAACTGTGAACAAAAAAGAGTTGCATCAAGACATGGTGATGGTTAAATGGGTATGGGCTTAAGACTGGACAGTGAGCATCAACTGGCAATTCAAAATCACGCAGAGAGCACCTATCCTGAAGAGTGCTGCGGTTTACTATTGGGTAAGCACCGGGGTGATGTGAAAACGCTGGTTGAGGTATTACCCACACCGAACAACTGGGATGCTGAAGCAGCTGATGCCTATCCTACGGTTGAGGGCAAACATCAGGGAGATTATAGCAGACAGCGCCGATTCAGCATTGCTCCTGAGGTGCTAATGCGGGCACAAAAAGACGCACGCGATCGCAATCTCGATATAATCGGGATCTATCACTCTCATCCGGATCACCCAGCGGTACCTTCAGAATTTGATCGTGCGATCGCTTGGCAGCAATACTCGTATATTATTGTTGCTGTTGAGGAAGGTAAAGCGTGTGACTTCAGAAGTTGGAGCCTGGATGAACACCACCAGTTCCAGCCAGAAGAAACTATCATTATCAAAGGTTAAGTCCTGAGTCTTACCGCTTCAAACCCAACATGCCATGTTAAATCCCAATCTAGATGAAATCCAATTAAGTAAAGACGAATACGAACGTTACTCCCGACACCTGATTTTGCCCGAAGTTGGCTTAGAAGGACAAAAACGTCTCAAAGCTGCCAGTGTCCTATGTATAGGTAGTGGTGGATTAGGTTCACCCCTATTGCTCTATCTTGCTGCTGCTGGAATTGGAAACCTAGGTCTAGTAGATTTCGATGTTGTAGATAGTTCTAATCTCCAACGTCAGGTAATTCACGGGACGTCGTGGGTAGGTAAACCCAAAATTCAGTCGGCCAAAGAGCGGATTCTAGAAATCAACCCTCACTGTCAGGTAGACCTCTACGAAACCCTGCTGAATTCCGAGAATGCCTTGGAAATCATGGCACCCTATGACATTATCGTCGATGGTACAGATAACTTTCCCACCCGTTACCTAGTCAATGATGCCTGTGTACTTCTGAATAAGCCAAACGTCTATGGCTCTATTTTCCGGTTTGAGGGACAGGCGACAGTGTTTAATTACGAAGGTGGTCCCAACTACCGCGACTTGTTCCCTGAGCCCCCACCACCAGGAATGGTACCTTCCTGTGCCGAAGGAGGAGTTTTGGGCATTCTGCCAGGAATTATTGGTGTGATCCAAGCAACGGAAACGGTCAAAATTATTTTAGGCAAGGGGGATACCCTCAGTGGACGTTTGTTGCTGTACAACTCTTTAAATATGACCTTCCGGGAATTGAAACTGCGACCGAATCCAGAACGACCGGTGATTGAGAAGTTGATTGACTATCAACAATTCTGTGGCATTCCCCAAGCTCAAGAAGAGGAAGCCAAACGCCAGATGGATATCAAAGAGATGAATGTCCAGGAGCTCAAGGAACTCATGGAAAGTGGTGCGGATGATTTTGTTTTGATTGATGTCCGCAATCCCCATGAGTATGATATTGCTAAGATTTCTGGCTCAGTGCTAGTGCCATTACCGGATATTGAACAAGGTTCTGGTGTAGCAAAAGTCAAGGAACTGGTTAATGGTCATCGCTTGATTGCCCATTGCAAAAAGGGAGGTCGCTCAGCGAAAGCCTTGGGAATTTTGAAAGAGGCTGGTATTGAAGGGATTAATGTTAAAGGGGGTATTACCGCCTGGAGTCAGGAAATTGATTCATCAGTACCGCAATATTAAATCAAGTATGAAGGATGAAACGGATCTATAGCTTTTCTTGCAGGCGTTGCTGATTATGGGTATGGTTTCGCCCCCCTAACCCCCCAATTCTGGGGGGAAAAAAACTCTAAAAGTCCCCCAAACTTGGGGGATTTAGGGGGCTTCAACAAAACCAGATGATCGCGCATTCATTCCTTAATTCAGCAACGCCTTCTTGCATTTATGAGGTACGCTTCTCAACTTAAAAGTCCCACTTTTTAAGGGAAACGGGGGATCGCTTTGTACCTCATAGCTATAAGACTTGCTATATTGGTTTATTCCTGATGCTTGATTTGATAGTTAAAAGTGATAGTTAAAAGTCATTAATCGTAGGGTGGGCAGTGCCTACCAACGCGCTTTGCAAGCTTCATTATCTGTCTGGTGCACTGCCCACCCTACATGAACTTTCGACTAAACCACAACTGGGTCTAAATGCTCGATGCGAGTACCTAAAACTTTGAGGAATTCTGCTAGCCACTGGGGATGAGCAGGCCAAGCAGGAGCTGTTACTAAATTACCGTCTACTATTGCTTGATCTACTGGGATGTCAGCATAGGTTCCACCAGCACGGGTAACATCGGGACCACAGGCTGGATAAGCGGAACATTTTTTACCCTGGATTACATCTGCTGCTGCCAACAATTGAGCACCATGACAAATTGCTGCGATTGGTTTGTTGGCTTGGGCAAAGTGCTGCACGATTTTGATCACATCTTGATTGAGGCGGATGTATTCTGGTGCTCGCCCCCCTGGAATCACTAGGGCATCATAATCTTCAGGATTGATCCCATCAAAAGTGGCATTGAGAGTGAAGTTGTGACCAGGCTTCTCCGTGTAAGTCTGGTCTCCTTCAAAGTCATGAACCGCTGTGCGAACAATGTCCCCAGCTTTTTTGTCAGGACAGACAGCATCAACGGTATGTCCTACCATCTGCAACCCTTGGAACGGAACCATCACTTCGTAGTCTTCTACAAAGTCACCTACGAGCATTAAGATTTGCTTTCCGGCCATGTTATTACTCCTGTGGTTTGAATCGGAATAGCTCTTGACCAATCTTAATGTATCAAGGTTCTGACGTTGTTCGCGTAGCGTGGCCTTTTGGCCAAGGTTGTCTGTCAGAATGTAGAATGTAGAATGCAGAATGTAGAATGTAGAATGCAGAATGCAGAATGCAGAATGCAGAATGTAGAATTCTTAATTCTTAATTCTTAATTCTTAATTCTTAATTCTTAATTCTTAATTCTTAATTCTTAATTCTTAATTCTTAATTCTACATTCTTAATTCAAAAATTGGGATTTAGTGCTCCAACCAAACCGCTAAATCTGTTACTGTCTCAAAATCCAACAACGCTTCACTCAATTCCTCCAATCGAGTAATCGATAATCCCTCAATCTGCTGTTGGAGCACAGGGTCAAGTAAACCTAACCTCAGGGTTAGCTGACGCATCACAATTAATACCGCTTCCTCCTGCTTTCCGCGCTGGAGTCCCTGCTGGAGTCCCTTTTGGACTCCCTTTTGGATAATATCTTGATAGGTGACTGATTCTTCCATAACTTCCTCCCTTAAC
>NZ_JAAHHC010000030.1:37886-59457 GCF_010672265.1 Moorena sp. SIO3A2 | reverse complement strand
ACGCATCACAATTAATACCGCTTCCTCCTGCTTTCCGCGCTGGAGTCCCTGCTGGAGTCCCTTTTGGACTCCCTTTTGGATAATATCTTGATAGGTGACTGATTCTTCCATAACTTCCTCCCTTAACAATCGACGAACTAAATCTTGATCAAACCGCAAACCAGCCAGTACATCCACACAAGCTGCTAGGTTTCCCCGTAATGGTTTTTCTTCAATTTTATCCACATAGGCAACCACTTGCTCTAACAATTGATTAGGGTTATTGCTCCTGGCTAAAGTAGCCAAGGGTAACAGAGCTCGATTGGCTAACAGTGGTAATGGGTCTTGCTCCCACAGACGAATGATTCGATAACGGTGCCAGGTGTTAGTATCCCTAAACTCGTTATTGAATACCATCTGTGATGTCGTAGACTTGAGAAAAATTACCACCTGCTCAATGGGACATCGGTACTTTCGTTGTAATCTGACCCAATAGTCCAACATTCGAAATGGTAGTGGTGGCTCGGATTGAGGTAGGGTTTGAAATTCTAGGTGCAGAATTTGGTTTGTACTTTGGAGTAGACTCAGAGCATCAGCTTGAATGGGTTCAGCACTTAATTCGGTTTTAATTACCTGAATATCGCGAGGTTCTTCACCCAATAGCCAATGAAAAAATTCCGATGGGTATTCTTCTGCTAGGTATTTACAGATATTATCGTAGGCCAAGGCAAATTGTTCAAATTTAATACTATCTCAGACAGCGATGCAGCGCGGTCTTGGGGGTTTCCCCCATGAGCGACTGCATCAAGACAGTGTAGTGAATCCCAGTTAAAAAATTGATCGCACCTGGATCTTGTTTATGGAGTCAAGCTATGATACCCCAGCACTAATGATTTAGATAAGATCTAAAAAAGACCTGATTATTTCAGGTCTTTTCAAAATCATATTTCCACCAAAAATCCTGGTGAACACTGACAGTTAAATCTCAGCACTGATCTAACCAAACCGCTAAATCCGTTGCTGTCTCAAAATCCAACAACGCTTCACTCAATTCCTCCAATCGAGTAATCGATAATCCCTCAATCCGCTGTTGGAGCACAGGGTCAATTAAACCTAACCTCAGGGTTAGCAAACGCATCACAATTAATACTGCTTCCTCCTGCTTTCCGCGCTGGATTCCCTTTTGGACTCCCTTTTGGATAATATCTTGATAGGTGACTGATTCTTCCATAACTTCCTCCCTTAACAATCGACGAACTAAATCTTGATCAAACCGTAAACCAGCCAACACATCCACACAGGCGGCTAGGTTTCCCCGTAATGGTTTTTCTTCAATTTTATCCACTTGAGCAACCACTTGCTCTAACAATCGATTCGGGCTATTACTCCTGGCTAAAGTGGCCAAGGGTAACAAAGCCCGATTGGCTAACAGTGGTTGAGGGTCTTGCTCCCACAAGCGAATTACTCGATAACGGTGCCAGGTGTTAGTATCCCTAAACTCATTAGTAAATACCAGATCTGAGGTCGTAGACTTTAGAAAAATCACTACCTGTTCAATCCGACATCGGTACTTACGTTGTAATCTGACCCAATAGTCCAACATCCGAAATGCTAATGGTGGCTCGGATTGGGGTAGGGTTTGAAATTCTAGATGCAGAATTTGGTTAGTACTTTGGAGTAAACTCAGAGCATCAGCTTGAATGGGTTCAGCACTTAATTCGGTTTTAAGTACCTGAATATCGCGAGGTTCTTCACCCAATAGCCAGTAAAAAAACTCCGATGGGTATTCTTCTGCTAGGTATTTACAGATATTATCGTAAGCCAAGGCAAATTGTTCAAACTTAACACTATCTCAGACAGTTTAGTGAATCCCAGTTAAAAAATTGATCGCACCTGGATCTTGTTTATGGAGTCAAGTTATGATATTAGCTGTGATTTTAGTTAGAGTTATCTTGGAGCCAGTTGAGTAAGTCTTCACTGGTTTTAAAATCCCAGATGGCTTCTGATAAACGCTCTAGCTCTTGATTCGTCAAGGCTTCGATTAATGCGATATCATCACTGGTTAGTTTGCCAAAACGGCGCTCAAGCTGTCGCAATATTACCCTTCTTTCCCCTTCTTCTCGTCCCTGTATTATTCCCTGTTCTATTCCTTCCCGTTGAGCTAGACTCAATGCACCGCGCGTGTCCTCCAACACCATCTCCTGCTTGCGGAGTTTTTCCAATTCTGACACACTCAACCCCGCTTGATTCGCTATAGTTAACGCTTTTTCTAGCTGTGGTATTTCCCTGAGATTATCAGGAATAATTTCTAAGCTGGGCGCTTCTTTGATAAAATATATCCACTTATCTATCACACTTTCTAACTCTTCCAGTTGTTTATTAAATTTGGGAAGTTCTACAAACACCAGCTTTAATTCATTTTCCTGATAAGCGAAGTGCTCTTCTTTTTCTTGAAAGTAAAAACAGCTAATTACTTTCTCGGTTGATGGGAATAACTTAAAATCCGTGATGGTTAACGCAATGACTGGATTGAGATCGAAATATCCTTGTCCCGATTTTAGTTGATTACCATAGGTTTTGCACAAGTTATAGACCACTCGCTTCTCGAAAGCCTCTACATTCCAGATTTGCATTTCAATCAGCACAGTTGTTTGATCCTCTAATACTGCCTTAATGTCTAGATAAGTGTCTTTTAACTCCACTACATCCCCGGCACTGTAGGGGTCAAGGATTTCTAAATCCTGGATTACCGACTCCCCAGAGTAGATCATGGCATTAAGGAAGGAAATCAGAATATCCTTACTTTGATCTGAGCCAAAGATTTTCTTGAAAGCAAAGTCAGTTTTGGGACTAATGAATCTCATGGTTTTAGCAGTTTATGAGGTAGAGTGGTTAGTCAATGTCTTTCCTAGGGAATCTCACGGACATCGTTTCAGTAATCATCCTAGCAAAATCCGTTGATATTCTAGTGTATAACCGGTGAGCATTTATCTAAGCTTAAAGCGATGCAGTTGGCCAAAGGGGGTTTCCCCCACTCGCTATTGCATCAAGACAAGGAATCAACGGAAGGAATCAACGGGAGTGAAGCAGGATGGTTGTTAAAAATAGTAGTAAAAATACTAGCAATAATACTAATACTAATCAATCCAGTAATAATCAATGGGATGATGTTCGTGCAGCGTTGAAACAATTCTGGGGTTACGAGGATTTTCGACCCCCCCAAGGTGAAATTATTCGGATGATTTTAGAACAACGGGATGCTTTAATTATTTTGCCTACTGGTGGTGGTAAGTCGATTTGTTTTCAACTACCAGCGTTACTACAAACTGGATTAACATTAGTGATTTCTCCACTGGTAGCATTGATGGAAAATCAGGTGCAGGAATTGCGCGATCGCAAATTACCTGCTGCTCTGTTACATAGTGAATTACCTCGCTACCAACGGCAACAAACCCTTCAAGCTCTAGAAAAGCAGCAACTGCGATTGCTCTACTTATCCCCAGAAACCCTACTCAGTGCAGCAGTGTGGAAACGGTTGTGTCAGCCACAGCTTCAGATTAATGGATTGATTTTAGATGAAGCCCATTGTTTGGTTCAATGGGGTGATACCTTTAGACCTGCTTATCGCCGTTTGGGAGCAGTAAGACCAGCACTTCTCAAGTGTAAGCCCAAGGGAACAAAAATTGCGATCGCATCCTTTACTGCTACCGCTGACCCCAAGGCTCAACAAACCATCCGCAAAGTCTTGCAACTGCAACAACCCCAAACATTTTTAATTAGCCCCTATCGAGACAATCTTAACCTCCAGGTGCAAACCGTCTGGACTCCCAAAGGACGTCGCCAACGAGTATTGAACTATATTAAAGCCAGACCTAAACAAGCTGGTTTAGTCTATGTGCGTTCCCGAAAAGATAGTGAAGTGTTAGCGCAATGGTTTACTTCCTTGGGATATTCCACCGCAGCTTACCACGCTGGCTTGGGTGCTCAGGAGCGTCGGAAAATTGAAGCCAGCTGGATTAGTGGTCAGACCCAATTTGTGGTGTGTACCTGTGCCTTTGGCATGGGGATTAATAAGCCAGATGTACGCTGGGTGGTGCATTTCCAAGCACCTTTACTCTTATCGGAATATATTCAGGAAGTAGGTCGTGGCGGCAGGGATGGTAAACCAGCGGATGCTTTGACCTTAGTCAGTGAACCAACGGGATGGTTCAATCCAGAGGATAAGCAACGACAAGAATTTTTTTCCCATCAAATGCGATCGCAATACCAACAGGCTCAACAGTTAGCAAAGCAATTACCAGCCCAGGGAGAAGTAGCCAAAGTAGCCAAAGAGTTTCCCAATGGTGCCATAGCCTTAGCACTCCTCGATAGTGCTGGTCAACTAGAATGGATTGATCCATTCCATTACCGGCAACACCGGTCTCAAAAATCTTCCTCCCTAGCACAGGTTAGTAATATCCAACAGCAAGCCCAGTCTCAGATGAATCAATACCTGAAAACTCGCCAGTGTCGTTGGCAATTTTTACTAAAGGCATTTGGTTTTACTCAGGAAGCAGTTGGCTTTAGATGCGATCGCTGTGATAATTGCTCATAGCATTTATCACAGGGAGTAGGGAGCGGTGCGACCCAAGGGCGATTTACTCGCCCTAGGAGGCGCGCACCGTAGGGAGTAGGGAGAGCTGCGACCGGTGGAATAGGCATCTTGCCTGTCCCTTGATCTCTTGGGTCGGGCAGGATGCCCACTCTACTCCTATTCATTCAAAGACTGACACAGCTTATTCAATTTTTATTGTTGAGATTCCTGTAATTCTTTTAAATAATTATTTAGTTTCAACAGACTATATATTCCTAATGCTGTACCAATTGGTAAACTCAACAGATTCACACATGCCGCAATCCAGTTAGCAGTATTTGGCTTGGCTCGCTGATAGAAGAATCCTGCCATTATATTAACAATTCCAAACCCAAGTAGAAATATATGCATGGCGATAGTGAAGAAAATTATCCAAGTATCACATGCATCTCCTCGGAAAGGTTCATTAATACATAATGAAGGACGCATCTGGATTATATATCTCGAAAAATCGAAATATATACGAAATACGAACAATCCAAAGAAGAAATAAATGCCGCCCCAAATATAGCGATGCAGCGCGGTCTTGGGGAGGCAGTGCGGTCTTGGGGAGGCAGCGCGGTCTTGGGGGTTTCCCCCATGAGCGACTGCCGTGGTTCCCCCCATGAGCAACTGCCGTGGTTTCCCCCATGAGCGACTGCATCAAGACAGTGAAAGATACTGAGCCACTTGAAACGTTTCATAGAGTGCTCTCCATTTCTGGTTTAACTCCCACTACTCAAATCTAGCTTGGTGATTGACTGACAAAACTCCTAAAACTATTGATTTTACTTAGGGAGCGGTGCAGCGGTAGAGAAACCCAACAAAACCGCCAGGATTGGGTTTCACTATGTTTCACCCAAGTAACCAAGCAAGATTTGTCAGTCAAGCAGGCGCTTCTTGAGATACCACTAGATTTTTCCACTAGATTTTTGGCACCTAGCTATGAAGGTTATTATTCTAGTCTACCTTAAACGTAATATCAAAGGTATGCGATCGCTCAGGCTAAGACTTATTTTTTACAATTTACAAGACGATCAAGGGATGACCGGACAGGGGATGTTAACTTAGCACGACCAAGTCTGGGCAGATCAGAAACACTAAAGAGGTGATGGTCAGATCATCTACAGAAGAGAGGTGGGTGCATCTCATATTTGAAAATTTTGCGTAGGGTGTGTTAGGGGAGCCTTCATTTTTCGCCTCGTAGTCAGGGTTTGGATAGCCCGCCCCGTAACGCACCACCGTGTCAAACAGCAAAAATGAGATGCACCCAGAGAGGTTGACCAGGTTGTGGTTCACTAGTGAAGTCCATGTAAGCACGAAACAGCTGGGTTAATCATGGCGCAACTCCACTCTAATGATCAAAACTTTAATTCAAAAAGAGACAATCTTGTTGTCGTTGGCTTAAACCGCTGGCAATGGCTTGCAAGTGTTTTTGAGAGTAGTTTATTCTCTCAAAGGTTGTGATCGGTCGTCTAGAGGTGTAGGCGAAAGTAATTGAGTATCGGTCTGATGCAGTAGGTGGTTTCAGACGGTGGAAAATGTTGCGTGTGTCAGTAAAAATTACTGTGCCGTAGGCTCCTGTGCAAGGGTTACTGGTAAATTTAGACGCAACCCTTGCCATGTATTTATCTGAGACTAAACCAGAATAGTAATAATTGTAGTTCAGGGCTTCAGCTAATGATGAGGTTAAATTTCTGGGAATATATTCAAAAGGGCCACCATCTAACCCCACATCATTCAAGTAGATAATGATTTTAACCATGCGATAGTCTTCTGGATCTACGTGCCATTGCCTGACATTTACTGGTTTACTATCGGCAATATTCCTTTGAAAGATTAGACCAGCTAATAACACTGGAAGACCAAGGTAATTTTCTACAATATCAAGCAATCGTTCGTTAAGTCCCCACTTCAAAATTTGTGGGTAATTAATTAGCTCGTTGCGATAGGTTATAGAAGACTCAATTTTCGGTATCGGCAATGCCCGTAATTTGCTTAAAATATCCTCCGCACTATCTCTCAGTTTATTAGAGGAAATTGCTAACTCTTCTAAAGAAGTAATAAACGTTCCTTCTCTCTTTAGAGAATTCAACAATGGTAAATCTACTGGTGCTAGGGTAGGTAGGGAATTAGAATGGTTTTCTAGTCTGATTAGATAGTTGCCATAGGATAACTTATGGAGTATCGGTATTCGGAAAAACTCTCTTTTCATTTTTGACGGTATACGTTTGGTCTTCATGGCAAAATAATTAGAGCTAAAAATCATGAAATTCCTAAGGTATTTATTTGAACACTCCTATTATTACTAGCATGCCAGCCTCAAATGTATACGTTTATATACAATAGCTTTAATAAATAAATATTTTTAATTCATTTTTATTTATGTCAAATTTTATATAGCAATGGAAAATTATGCGTATTTAAATTGGAGATTATTCAGTTAAAAAAAAACGTCACCCCCTCAGCAAACAGTCTATAAAAAACCTTCTATCCGCTCCCAAACTTTCTCCAACAAATCAGGACAATCCGCATCAAACCATTCAATCTCAGGATAAGCCTTAAACCAAGTGCGTTGACGTTTAGCAAATTGGCGAGTGTGGACAACAGTTAAATCTCTGGCCTGATCAAGGGATAAGTTACCAGCAAGATAATCTTTAATTTCCCGATATCCCAACGTATCCAGTAACGGTAAATTCCAACCATACTTCTGAGCAATAGTTTCCACCTCAGCCACAAATCCTGCTGCTAACATTTGGTCAGTACGCTGAGCAATCCGCTGGGTAATAGTTTCAGAATCCTGACATTCCAAGCCAATCTGGAGAATTGGATAATTAGGAGGATTCTCTCCCTGCTGCTGTGATATCGGAATTCCAGTTACATAAAATACTTCCAATGCTCGCAATGTCCGCACTTGGTCATTGGGATGAATCTTCTGAGCAGCAACAGGGTCAATCTGTTGCAGGAAATTATAGAGCTGAGCTTGACCAAGAGCAGCTAGTTGCGATCGCAAATCTTCCTGAGGCGCAACCCGAGGAATTTTTAACCCCCGCACTACGGATTTGATATATAAACCAGTACCACCAACTAGGAAAAGAGGTTTATTGTTTAAGTCCGCCTGATCTACCCGGTCTTCCTGGTGTTCCCTATGTTTGCTAGCTATAATTTCCTGGGCTTGCTGTTGATAATCAGCTACAGTTAAGGTTTCGGTTGGATCACAGATGTCGATCAGATAATGGGGTACCTGCTGTTGTTGAGCGAGTGTCGGCTTAGCCGTTCCAATATCAAATTCTCGGTAAACCTGACGAGAATCAGCATTAAGAATTATCGAACTAACCCGCTGGGCTAATTCTATCCCTAGACTAGATTTACCTGTGGCTGTAGCACCGCAAATTACTATGACTGCTGAGTGCTCAGTGTTGAGTTTTGAGTTTTGAGCGGAGGGCTGTTTCATCTTGCATGGTGACATTCGGAACCCACTCGACCACTGACCCACTGGGTGATAACCTATATAGTCAATCCCCTATAGAAATAACCTATGAAAGTGGTCTGTGGTCGCCTGTAAGGCTTTTGTGTTACAATTTTCGGGTGTTTTATCATTTTTGATGAATCATAGCCTTTCCAAGCTTTTAAGGGAGAACCCCGAAAGATTATGACGAGTAGTTACAGTGCCGATCAGATTCAAGTTCTAGAAGGTCTCGAACCGGTGCGGAAACGCCCAGGGATGTACATCGGGACAACTGGACCTAGGGGTCTCCATCATCTAGTCTACGAAGTTGTAGACAATTCCATCGATGAAGCGCTTGCTGGGTATTGTACTCACATCGAAGTTGATATCAATAGCGATGGTTCCGTAACCGTTACCGATGACGGACGAGGGGTTCCTACAGACACCCACCCTACCACAGGGAAATCAGCACTGGAAACCGTAATGACCGTACTTCATGCCGGTGGTAAGTTTGGTGGTGGCGGCTATAAAGTCTCTGGAGGATTGCACGGTGTTGGTGTTTCTGTAGTCAATGCTCTGTCTGAGTGGGTAGATGTAACGGTGTGGCGGGAGAAAAAAGAACATACCCAGCGCTATGAGCGAGGTGTCCCGGTTACTGAACTGCTCGTCAAGCCCTATAAAAAGACCAAGACTGGTACCTCAGTAAACTTCAAGCCAGATACCGAAATCTTTACTGGCGGTATTGAGTTTGATTACACCACCTTATCCGGACGTCTCCGGGAACTGGCTTACCTGAATGCTAGTGTTAGAATTACCTTCTCAGACCATCGCCTGGAAGAACCCAGAGTAGAAACCTATCACTACGAGGGAGGTATCCAGGAATATGTCGCTTACATGAACCGGGAAAAGCACCCCCTACACGAGGAGATTATCTACATACAAGGGGAACGCAAAAGTATCCAAGTGGAAGTGGCACTACAATGGTGCATTGATGCCTATAGTGATAATTTGCTGGGTTTTGCGAACAATATTCGCACCATTGATGGTGGTACCCACTTGGAGGGGCTCAAGACAGTCTTGACCCGAACCATGAATGCGATCGCACGCAAGCGGAATAAAATCAAAGAAAGTGAGTCTAACCTAGGTGGTGAGAATATCCGAGAAGGATTAACTGGGGTGATTTCTGTCAAAGTCCCAGAGCCAGAATTTGAAGGTCAAACCAAAACTAAACTGGGGAATACAGAAGTAAGGGGCATTGTAGATTCCCTAGTTGGGGAAGTCTTGACTGAATACCTGGATTTTCGTCCCCAAGTGGTCGATACTATCTTAGAAAAAGCCATTCAAGCCTATAAAGCCGCAGAAGCTGCTCGTCGTGCTCGTGAATTAGTGCGGCGGAAGTCAGTACTAGAGTCTTCTCCCTTACCCGGTAAGTTAGCTGATTGTAGTTCTCGGGACCCAGGGGAATCAGAGATATTTATCGTTGAGGGGGATAGTGCAGGGGGATGTTTTTCTGGAGAGACACAGGTTGCCCTAGCTGATGGACGCTCCTTGAGCTTCAAAGAACTCGTAGCTGAACAAGCTATGGGTAAAGAGCATTTTTGCTACACGATTACCAATAATGGCAGCATCGGAATAGAACGGATTATCAATCCCAGAATCACCAAAGCCAATGCTGAAGTGATCAAACTTACCTTAGATAACTCAGAAACCATTATTTGCACTCCCGATCACCGCTTCATGTTGCAAGATGGTACTTATAAGCCAGCAGTATCCCTGACCCCTGATGATTTCTTAATGCCTCTGTATCGCCCACTGGCAGAAATCAGGAAACAGGCAAAGGTCAAAACCCAAAACAAAGAAGCCTATTCTGCTGTTGGGGGTAATCAGACACAGGTTTGTGAAGCTGTTGCCAACTATAACAGCGTTGCTGAATTGAAGTATGAATTCCCGTACGTTGGGTTGTGGTCAAGCCCCCTAAATCCCCCAACTTTGGGGGACTTTCAGAGTTTTGTTCCCCCCAAAATTGGGGGGCTAGGGGGGCAAAATCATACCCAAAATCAGCAAAGCCACTATAACTACCAAGTTGTTTCCATTGAACCCCTAGAACAATTGGTAGATGTCTATGATATCGAAGTGCCTCATACCCATAACTTCGCTTTAGAGAGTGGGGTGTTTGTTCACAACAGTGCTAAACAAGGACGCGATCGCCAATTCCAAGCCATTCTCCCCCTCCGTGGAAAAATCCTCAACATTGAGAAAACTGATGATGCCAAAATTTACAAGAACACAGAAATCCAATCCCTAATTACAGCCCTAGGGCTAGGGATAAAAGGAGAAGAATTCGATTCTTCCAATTTACGCTACCACCGCATTGTAATAATGACTGATGCTGATGTGGATGGCGCTCACATCCGTACTTTATTACTAACCTTTTTCTACCGCTATCAACGAGCCCTTGTAGACCAAGGCTACATCTACATCGCTTGTCCGCCCTTATATAAACTAGAACGAGGTCGCAACCATAACTATTGTTATAGCGATCGCGAACTACAACAGCGGATTAGCCAATTTCCGGATAACGCTAACTATAACATCCAACGATTCAAAGGATTAGGTGAAATGATGCCACAGCAGTTGTGGGACACCACCATGAATCCAGAAACTCGCACCATGAAGCAAATCGAAATCGAAGATGCTGCTGAAGCAGACAGAATCTTTACTGTACTCATGGGAGACCGGGTTGCTCCTCGCCGCCAATTCATTGAAACCTATGGCGCTCGACTCAATCTAAACGATTTAGATATTTAATTACGTAGGGTGGGCAGTGATTCCTAATAAATTTCGAGCTGGTACTAGGGATTATTGGCACTGCCCACCATCAGAGTCAAATTAATCGTAGGGTGGGCAGTGATTCCTAATAAATTTCGAGCTGGTACTAGAAGTTATTGGCACTGCCCACCATCAGCGTTAAATTAATCGGAAGGTGGGCAGTAATCATACCTTATCCAAACTTTACCATCCGCATTATAATTACTGCCCACCCTACATCTGTTCCTCTTTTATCTTCCCTATTCCCTATTCCCTGCTCCCTACTCCCTGCTCCCTACTCCCTTATAGTAAATCAAGCCATGGTTACCGCAATTCCAGCTAACCAAATTACCCTCTACGATTTAAGAATAAAATTTGGCTTAGAGCGCACCGATGATGAGCAATTCTTTCGGGAGTGGCAAGATGATTTACCAGAACTAACAGAATTAGAAAAAAAAGAGCTAAACGAAATAAAGAAAGACTATCTCCACTTATCAGAGCGTCCAATGGTGGAAACCATTGTTAAAATGGTAGTACTTTCCCCATTATTGAAACTAGCTGGTTTTTATCGTCCTCCCTTTTATCTTACTGCAGAGAAAGTCGTAGAAATTACTTCCGAAGATCAAGAAACAATTATTACAGGACGACTTGACCTACTGATCTATACTCCTGAATTTTGGGTTTTAGTGATCGAAGCCAAACGAGCTGATTACTCTCTGGAAGTTGGCATCCCCCAAGCACTAAGTTATATGCTAGGGAATCTTGAATCAGAAAGACCGGCTTTTGGATTTATCACCAATGGGCCAGATTTTATTTTTCTAAAACTGAACAAAGACAATACACCAAAGTATGGTGATTCAGATTCATTTTCTCTTCGGAATAAGACAGGCTTGGAGCAGGTTCTTAAAATCCTAAAGCGCTTTAATCAATTACTTAGGCAATAATCAAGTCCAGTAGGGTGCGTTAGGGACGGGCTCGGACTCATTTTCCGCCTGGTAGTGTTAGGATAGCCCGTCCCGTAACGCACCGCCAGTGTTGGGAATTTTATTATAATAATCCAAATATGGCCAAAGATATTTTCCACAATACAGTTAAAACAGCTTTACAAAAAAATGGATAAATTAGATCAATATCGTCAGATTACCTGCGAATTTTTAGAAAGCTTTGCCAGTTATGATATCAATGCTCAACTTATCTTTGATAGAGAACGGGATCGTTATCTAGTTTTCCACAACGAATGGCGTAATGAGTACCGCATCTATGGTTGTGCCATGCATCTTGAGCTAATCGAAGGTCAAATCTGGATACAGCACAACAGTACTGAGATTTATATCGATCGTGAATTGATTGAACGGGGTGTTTCTCCCAAAGATATTATACTGGGATTTCGCTCTCCCAGCGTCCGCAAACGTATTGCTGCTGCGATGGAAGACTAGTAAATGCGCAACCTAACCGGATTTTAACTAACAGCAAATTCGGTAAATTTGCGAACATCTGGAGGATGAAAAGCTAAAACAATATCACTTTTTGGAATACCTGCTGCCACTAAATCATTAGCAATGCCGTCTTCAGTATTGTCACATTGAATCCAAATTTTAGAATTACTAATTTCCAAATGAATCAAACAACTATGAATATGTTCTTGCTTATTCCATCCTTCAGAAATAATTAAATATTCGTCTGTTTCTCGGTCAAATGCTGCATGGTTACGGATATTAACATTAGAGTAATCAATGTTAACATAAGGGCTTAAGGTTTGACGAATAATTTGGCGATAGTTTTCTAATTTATCCATTTTGTAATGACCTCCTCTTCCGGGTCAAAAACAATAATTGTAAGCGCACCCCATCACAGGCTGGAAGCCTGTTCTACGGTTGAACCTCTGAACCTAATTCCCTGTTCCCTGTTCCCTGTTCCCTGTTCCCTCTTCCCAACATACCCATAACTTCTCCTTAGCTCCAGGATTCCTAACAAAGTAATCTTCCAGCAATTCACAGCCCCGACGCAGCAGCTCACCTAAACTTTCAACCTTCCAAATTCTGGCAGTTTTGTCATCTGAAGCAGTGGTCAGCCTCTGTCCATCCGGGCTGAAGGCTACACTATATACACTGTCCTGATGCCCGGTAAGCACGGCTAATGGATTGCCCTGGTTGTCCCAAATTCTGGCAGTGTTGTCCACTGAAGCCGTGGCCAGCCTCTGTCCATCCGGGCTGAAGGCTACACTTAATACCAAGTTCTGATGCCCTGTTAGCACAGCGATTTGATTGCCCTGGTTGTCCCAAATTCTGGCAGTTTTGTCAAATGAAGCCGTGGCCAGCCTCTTTCCATCCGAGCTGAAGGCTACACTCCTTACCCTGTCCTGATGCCCGGTGAGTACGGCTAATGGATTGCCCTGGTTGTCCCAAATTCTAGCAGTGTTGTCCTCTGAAGCAGTGGCCAGCCTCTGTCCATCCGGGCTGAAGGCTACACTTAATACCCTGTCCTGATGCCCGGTGAGCAGGGTGATTTGATTGCCCTGGTTGTCCCAAATTCTGGCAGTGCTGTCTGCTGAACCAGTGGCCAGCATCTTGCCATCCGGGCTGAAGGCTACACTTAATACCCAGGATTGATGCCCTCTGAGCAGAGTTAATTCATGTCCCTGTAAGTCCCAAATTCTGGCAGTTTTGTCCAATGAAGCAGTGGCCAGCCTCTGTCCATCCGGGCTGAAGGCTACACTTGATACCAAGTTCTGATGCCCGGTGAGCACGGCGATTTGATTGCCCTGGTTGTCCCAAATTCTGGCAGTGTCGTCATCTGAAGTGGTGGCCAGCTTCTGTCCATCCGGGCTGAAGGCTACACTATATACCCTGTCCTGATCGGCGGTGAGCAGGGCGATTTGATTGTCCTGGTTGTCCCAAATTCTAGCAGTTTTGTCGGATGAACCAGTGGCCAGCCTCTGTCCATCCGGACTGAAGGCTACACGATATACCCCTTCCGAATGGCCGGTGAGCACAGTTAATTCATGTCCCTGTAAGTCCCAAATTCTAGCAGTGTTGTCCCATGAAGCAGTGGCCAGCCTCTGTCCATCCGGGCTGAAGACTACACTTAATACCGAGTGCTGATGGCCGGTGAGCACGGCGATTTGATTGCCCTGGTTGCCCCAAATTCTAGCAGTTTTGTCAACTGAAGCCGTGGCCAGCCTCTGTCCATCGGGGCTGAAGGCTACACGATATACCCTGTCCTGATGCCCGGTGAGTAAGGCAATTTCATTGCCCTGGTTGTCCCAAATTCTGGCAGTTTTGTCATCTGAAGCAGTGGCCAGCCTCTGTCCATCCGGGCTGAAGGCTACACTGAATACCGAGTCCTGATGGCCGGTGAGCAAGGCAATTTCATTGCCCTTTCTGTCCCAAATTCTAGCAGTTTTGTCATCTGAAGCAGTGGCCAGCCTCTGTCCATCCGGGCTGAAGGCTACACTCCATACCCTGTCCTGATGCCCGGTGAGCACAGCAATTTCATTGCCCTGGTTGTCCCAAATTCTAGCAGTTTTGTCCTCTGAAGCCGTGGCCAGCCTCTGTCCATCCGGGCTGAAGGCTACACTCCTTACCTCGTCCTGATGGCCGGTGAGCACGGCGATTTGATTGCCCTGGTTGTCCCAAATTCTGGCAGTATTGTCCTTTGAAGCAGTGGCCAGCCTCTGTCCATCCGGGCTGAAGGCTACACTCGTTACCCTGTCCTGATGCCCGGTGAGCACAGCCCCTTTTCGGAATTGACTAATACTCTGGTGGAGAGCATATATAGGACTAGTAGCAGGATAGTGATCCAGGGGGCGACCATCTGTTACTATATTAAATAGATCTTGCCCATTCTCCATGGCCTGGTACAAAAGGGTTTCCCCTGTTGTATTTGTGCCGTAGTAAACATTATTATCCGGTAACTGTCGTAAAATACCGAGGGCTTTTCGTTCTAGTCGTATCAATAATTTGGCTTCTGCTAGCAACGCTTCCGCTTCCTGTTTGGCCTTGGCTAATATCTCACTAGCCTCTTTCTCAGCCGCCAAAGCCTTTTGGACTTCTCTCTTATCTACAACCTGACTAGCTCTTAAAAACTGGGAATCCAAATGGCTTAAGGCTTTTCCCCTCGACCATTGTTCCGCCTGCTCTAATGCTCCCCCCCGCAACAATCGAGACTCATCCTTACACCCAGAATCAACCCAAGCGGTAAACGCTTCAGAGTAGGGACGTAGTCTAGCCAATTCTGTCTTAACCCAATCAGAATTGAAAACCTCACCATAAATCCGGTTGTTAACCTCCAAACAACCATGGCGCTCAACCACCAGCCCCGATAACCTTAATTCCGTCTGTTCCTGACTCCCATCAGCAGCTATACACCCGTGCTCCAACACTTGCTGATACAAACCCAATAGCATACCAGCCCGTTGCTCATTTTTGAGAATGCGATCGCGTATAGTCTTCAAATGCTCCTGTTCATCCTGGGCTTCCCAATTGTTAATGATCTTGCTACGCACGATCTGGTCTAGGGAAAGACTATTACCCGATTCCCAGGTCTGCACTACCAAACGACACACGCGCTGAGTCAGAAACGGTTGTCCTCCCGTCCAGTTTACTATTTCACCCAACACCTGTTCAGGATTATTAACCTTACCTACCAAACCGGGAACCAAAGGCGCTTTGGCCTCCTGAAAAGTAAACCCAGTCAACTGAATATCCTGACCAATATTAAACGGAGTGCGCTGTTTATCCTGAATTAAATCTGCAGCAGTTGCCACCCCCAGCAAACAAAAGGTGAGACGATTGTAAGCTGGCGTTTCAGCTCGTTGATTGTAACAGGCTCTAATTAAGGCAAAGAAATCATCTTTAAACCTAACTTTAATAATACTATCAATTTCATCCAGAAAAATAACAATATTTCCCGGAATACTGCTTAATACGATCTGCTCAATAAACTTACTTAAGCACAACACCGGAGAGATTTGAGCACGCTCGTCTAACCAACTGTCTTCATCAAATTTTCCGAAAAGCTCGAAATCATCCACCAATAACATCATCAAACTTTCATACCACATCGACACCGTGATATCTTCTTTACCAATCACGGTCAGATCGATAGACGCGCAAGCAAATCCCTCTTCTTTCAAGCGTTTTATCGTTCTTACCCGCAAACTAGACTTACCCATCTGTCGGGAATTCAGCACATAACAAAACTCCCCAGCCATCAATGCCTGAAAAAGCTCCTGATCCGCTTGTCGGGTCACATAAGTCGGTTCATCCTGAGGTAAACTACCTCCTACTTTGTAGATTGTTGAGTGTTGATTGGTCATTACAGCGGTTTGGCATTCGGTGAGGTACAAATTTTTAGGTTTTAGGGAGCAGGGAGCAGGGAGCAGGGAGCAGTGATAAGAGTGTAGCAAGTGTGGGAAGATGGGGAGAGAGAATAAGTGGTTTTTAAGAATTAGGTATAGTTAAAGATAGTTTTGCTCATTGTTATTCTACTTCCTGGTCTATTGATAATAATATTATTACCCGATTCCCGATTCCCGATTCCCGATTCCCGATTCCCGATTCCCGATTCCCGATTCCCGATTCCCGATTCCCGATTCCCTACTCCCCAAAATGCGATCGCTAAAATACAGACGATACAAATTAGATATCAAACTACAATCATTACCATAGCGTTGCACCAGACCCATACTTTCCAACTTGCGAGTAATAGTAGCATCCAGGCGCACGGGTTTAGTGGTACTAACTAATAATTTAACAGCGTCCAGTAATTCGGGATGCTCTTGAATACTAGTTAACAGTTCACGGAGATGACTGCCATAAATTCCGGCTTCTGTGGGGGCATTAGCCAAAAGGGTATCCAGTGTGTTGTCTCCTGCTTGGTGATTCTTGAGATAATCAAAAGCTTGGGACAATAAATAAGGATGTCCCCCCACCATTGCCATTAGTTGCGTTACTGAATCCCCAGACAAATTCAACCCATAAGCCTCAGCAAAGCTATTAACCTGCTGTTCATTAAACTCTAGTAACTCTATCTGTAATCCCACATTAAACGGCGACTGTTCGGTAGGTAAGCTAACGTAAACTTCCGTAGCATAAACCACAATCAATCGTAGTTTTTTCCAAACCTCTTTACTCTTAGCATCTTCATGCCAACTGCGCAGCAAAGTCAGAAACCCTTCAGCCACATCTTGATGAGAAAAGACTTGCTCTACTTCATCCAAACACAAAACTACCGGAGTATCTAAAGACTTTAATAAATACTGCTCTAAGTATCGTTTGCAGTTTACCTTGCTGGGTAAACGCTTTTTCCAATAACTGTCTAAGTTATCCGACAATCCTAAGTTATCAGCAACTCGTACACAAAAGGACTGTAAAAAGCTATCTAAATTATTTAAAGGTAGCTCATTCATATTTAAATAAACCTGAGCATAACCCTGTTTTTCACTATGGGCAATAATCTTATGACTTAGTAAGGTTTTGCCCATCAGTTTCGCTGCTTTAATCCGAATTAACGCTCCCGGTTTTACAATTTCCTGATCACAACGAGCTTCAAGGGGTTGGCGCTCAATATATATCTCTTGAGTTGCTCTAGGTCTAGGGGATAACCCGCACTCGTTTAATACTTGATCAGCCACTAACTCTGGCTTATAAGTATTAACGATTTCAACTAACTCACAACGACAATTAAAACCATTAGCTTCAATATCAAAATCTTTATAGATTTTAGAAATATGCTTTCTTACCGTAGATATATCATAGACGTTTAGCACCTTGTCTCTGATTTCTTGATCTGTATTGCCACCAACCACCGCCTCCAACACTTGTCGCCTTTTCCAGGGCATGGTCTTGAATTTTTCCTCGAAGGCTTCTTTACTAATCATAAGCGATCGCTGCTTGTGCCTTAGGTAGTCCGTAAGCATTCAGCCGTCAGCCGTCAGCCGTCAGCTTTCCATAACTGAGATTAATGCTTACCTGTTTTATTCAAAAGCTCTTACCGTAGCTTGTCCATAGTCCATAAGCACCTCAAGTAGCTTGCCCATAGCCGATAAACTGATAGCTGTTCGCGTAGCGTGCGCGTAGCGCTTAAGCTGATAGCTGATAGCTTACGGTAGTCCTATGATTAGTTTAGAGTATTATTCATTAGTTGATCAAAATTGAGACAACAAGTTCACAACGTTTGTGTACCTGTGAAAAAATAATCACAAATATATTCTTCGACCGTCACCAATGTGAAGTGCCATGAAGTAACCTGAAGTTTGTTTGTAAGCTATCAGCTATCAGCTATCAGCCATCAGCTATCAGCTTATGCGCTACTTGAGATGCTACTTGAGGTGCTATCAGCTATCAGCCATCAGAGATTAAATATCAGCTTTTGAATAAAACAGCTAAGCTTTTGAATAATGCTGACCACTGACCGCTGACCGCTGATCGCTGACCGCTGACCGCTGACTGCTTACCAATAAAAAAAAATCGGTCAAGGTTTGGTTAACCAATGCTTGACCGAATTCTATAATATAAACCACTACAATTAAAGCTTAGCTTATCAGCTATCAGCTATCAGCTATCAGCTATCAGCTGATTAGCTATCAGCTATCAGCTTAAGCGCTACGCGCACGCTACGCGAACAGTTATCAGCAAAAGGCTGACCGCTGACCGCTGACCACTGACCGCTGACGGCTGACGGCTGACCACTGACTACTGACCACTTACCTCAGCAACTGATCCAAAACAACAACATTCCAACTCAGTAAACTAACCTCCACAAAACAAATTGCACTCATAGTCGCCAGGGCGTCAAAACCCTGGCAAATTACTATCCTAGTCTACGTAAAAATAGCGAATCAAAAAAGTCATAATCTCATCAGGCTTCCCCGTAGGCTCGGGAGTGCTCCACTCGTTGGGATAGGCGTATTTAAGGCCATAAAGGGCAATAAGCGATGCAGCGCGGTCTTGGGGGTTCCCCCCATGAGCGACTGCATCAAGACATTGTCTTCCAAACTTTTTCAGGAGAACCGATCAAGATCAGCTTGACTTTCTTAGGTTTGCGACCAGGGTTTTCTGGGGTGTTATTTTCATTCGAGTTAGGTGGAATGTTCTTGGTCATGAATCGTGACTCCTGTAAATGGTTCATACTATTAATATATTTATAAGTTAATCATTTGTCAAGGGATTTAGAATTTTTTGATTATTACGAAATATGGAGATTGTGGAGAGTAAAATTAATCGTATTGTGGGCAGTAAAATTAATCGTAGGGTGGGCAGTGCTTCCTAGAAAATTTCAAGGTTGTATAAAGTGAAATCGGCACTGCCCACCAACAGAAAATAAATTAAAATAAATTGTAAAATAGAGTAAAATTAATCGTAGGGTGGGCAGTGCTTCCTAGAAAATTTTAAGGTTGTATAAAGTGAAATCGGCACTGCCCACCAACAGAAAATTAATGAAAATAAATTGTAAAATAGAGTAAAATTAATCGTAGGGTGGGCAGTGCTTCCTAGAAAATTTCAAGGTTGTATAAAGTGAAATCGGCACTGCCCACCAACAGAAAATTAATTGTATTGTGGGCAGTAAAAATAATCGTAGGGTGGGCAGTGATTCCTAGAAAATTTCAAGGTTGTATAAAGTGAAATCGGCACTGCCCACCAACAGAAAATTAATTGTATTGTGGGCAGTAAAAATAATCGTAGGGTGGGCAGTGATTCCTAGAAAATTTTAAGGTTGTATAAAGTGAAATCGGCACTGCCCACCAACAGAAAATTAATTGTATTGTGGGCAGTAAAAATAATCGTAGGGTGGGCAGTGATTCCTAGGATTTTTCCAGCTTGTAGTCAGTTAAATCGGCACTGCCCACCAACAGAAAATTCATGGTAAAATATAATAAAATTAATCGTATTGTGGGCAGTAATAATACCAATTCCAAAGCTTACCATCGGGATGATACTCACTGCCCACCCTACATCAACTGCTCCCTGTTCCCTACTCCCTGCTCCCTACTCCCTAAAACCCAAGACTTTATACCTAAACGAATTGAAAACTGCTGTAATGAAACAAACCCACTATCTAACCACAACCGTTCAACAAGGCAACCGCCTTGAGATTTCCCTTCCCAATTTACCGGTAGGACAAACCATAGAAGTGATTTTAATCGTACCTGAAACTGCACAAAATCATTCAATGGAACGCCAAGCTTTTCAACAACTTCCCCTAGAAGAACGTCGTCGCATTTTAGCCCAACAAGCAGAAGCCATGAAAGACTATTATCAAGAAAATCAAGAATGGAAAGATTGGATAAATTTTGATAACGAGTAAATCTATATTGTTTAATTCGGTTAGTATAAATTCCTGTGTTTTAGGGAACAGGGAACAGGGAACAGGGAATAGGGAATAGTAAAAAAAATCTGTGTATCTGATAGGTAAGTATTCAGAATTCAGCTTTTGAATAATACCTGTTTTATTCAAAATAAAATTAATCGTATTGTGGGCAGTAAAATTAATCGTAGAATCGTAGGGTGGGCAGTGCTTCCTAGAAATTTTCCAGCTTGTAGAAAGTTAAATCGGCACTGCCCACCAACAGAAAATTAATCGTAAAAATAATCGTAGGGTGGGCAGTGCTTCCTAGAAATTTTCCAGCTTGTAGTCAGTTAAATCGGCACTGCCCACCAACAGAAAATTAATCGTAAAAATAATCGTAGGGTGGGCAGTGCTTCCTAGAAATTTTCAAGGTTGTAGTCAGTTAAATCGGCACTGCCCACCAACAGAAAATTCATGGTAAAATAGAGTAAAATTAATCGTAAGGTGGGCAGTAATAATACCAATTCCAAAGCTTACCATCCGGATGATACTTACTGCCCACCCTACATCAACTGTTCCCTGTTCCCTTTGCTAGCAATCCTCAGCTCGCCTTTAGTTGCAACTGGTGCATATGATCAAACAACTTCCAGCAATACTCCTCAGATAGCCCACAGGTAACAGCACCCCGGAGTACCACATGGAAATACCAATCATTAGGAGCCATTTCCTGATCTAACTTATTGACCACCACATAAGTCCGAACGCCCTGATACAACTTATTTTGACAGTGGACATTTACCATTTCCTGTCGGTAGCCACCGCGAGGCACTTCTTCCCGCAGATCCAAAGCTTCACTCACCCGCCAAGGTAAATGATACAAAACTCCTTCAACCCTTGACCCAGGAGTTTTCACCACATCCAGCGTCCCACAATTACGACGTCGAGATTTGCGATAAAAACCAATATGATAATCCTTGAGAGTAGCAGTACCAATCACAAAATTATGAGTATCTTCCCCAAGCGATCGCTTTAAATCTACTGGACACATACAAGAGCCATAAGCAAAATAGTAAAAGCCTGACTCTGTGTGACGTTGGTGTTTTCTGTCAGTGTTTAGCTCGGCAGCTGACATACGCAATCCTAATTCCTAACTTAGACCTAGACCTTGGCAAATAAAACCTTATTTTATCGAACAGTCGAGTAGTGGGGAGTGTCAACAAAAACCTTTCAGCAAAAATAAATCCCACCGTTTCAACCAGTGGGACAATTATTGAATATTGAAAGGCAAAGTATGCAGAGGTTTAAACTTTAAGATATTAGATATAGCGTTTCTAGAATTTATGAGGTACGCTTCTCAACCTCAAAGTCCCCCTTATTAAGGGGGATTTAGGGGGATCAAGTTGTACCTCATGGGTATAAGACTTGCTATAATTCCA
>NZ_JAAHHC010000030.1:0-37786 GCF_010672265.1 Moorena sp. SIO3A2 | reverse complement strand
TAAGATATTAGATATAGCGTTTCTAGAATTTATGAGGTACGCTTCTCAACCTCAAAGTCCCCCTTATTAAGGGGGATTTAGGGGGATCAAGTTGTACCTCATGGGTATAAGACTTGCTATAATTCCATAACAATTTGAGATCAGACCCCTGCTCTAGATCCTATCGATAACTCAGGATCATTACCCAACTTACCGTTCTGCATGGCTGAATACAGTCGGTTCAGCGCATTCACATAGGCCTGTGCTGAAGCCACAATAATATCCGTACTGGCAGCATAACCCGAATAGACCCGTTCATCGTGCCGCAAACGAATAGTCACTTCCCCAAGAGCATCAATTCCTGCCGTTACCGATTGCACCGAAAACTCAATCAGTAAGATATTAGATATAGCGTTTCTAGAATTTATGAGGTACGCTTCTCAACCTCAAAGTCCCCCTTATTAAGGGGGATTTAGGGGGATCAAGTTGTACCTCATGGGTATAAGACTTGCTATAATTCCATAACAATTTGAGATCAGACCCCTGCTCTAGATCCTATCGATAACTCAGGATCATTACCCAACTTACCGTTCTGCATGGCTGAATACAGTCGGTTCAGCGCATTCACATAGGCCTGTGCAGAAGCCACAATAATATCCGTATTCGCCGCATAACCCGAATAGACCCGTTCATCGTGCCGCAAACGAATAGTCACTTCCCCAAGAGCATCAATTCCTGCCGTTACCGATTGCACCGAAAACTCAATCAGTTCATTAGGCACATTCACCACCCGATTAATGGCCTTGTACACCGCATCCACCGGACCAGTACCAATAGCAGCATCACTAAGTTCTTCACCGGTAGGTGTTCGCAGGGTAATCGTAGCCGTAGGACTAGAATTATCCCCACAGGACACCTGCACCAACTCTAAATGGAACACTTCCGGTGCCTGATAAACTTCATCATTAACAATAGCTTCTAAATCCCAATCCGTAATCTCCTTCTTCTTATCCGCCACCTCTTTAAACCGAACAAACGACTTATTCAGGTCATTGTCGGACAACTCATAGCCCAACTCCTTGAGGCGAGAACGGAAAGCATTGCGACCGGATAGTTTACCCAGTATTATCTGATTTTCCTTTAACCCAATCGACTCCGCATCCATGATTTCATAGGTCAGCTTGTGCTTAAGCACCCCATCCTGGTGAATACCAGACTCATGAGCAAAAGCATTCGAGCCCACGATCGCCTTATTCGGTTGTACCAACATCCCGGTAAGACTCGAAACCAGACGGGATGTCTTGTAAATCTGACGAGTATCAATAGTGCTTAGGGGTTCCTTCGACTCTGGGGGGCGTCCGAAGAAAGGATTAAAATACTGACGGCGGACATGTAATGCCATTACCAACTCTTCCAAAGCCGCATTACCAGCCCGTTCTCCAATACCATTAATCGTGCATTCCAGTTGCCGGGCTCCATTTTTCACTGCTTCCAGGAAATTAGCCACTGCCAGACCTAAATCATTATGACCATGGACAGAAATAATTGCCCGGTCAATATTGGGAACATTTTCCTTAATCCCACGAATCAAGCCACCAAATTCGCTTGGGGTAGTGTAACCTACAGTATCAGGAATATTAACCGTAGTAGCCCCCGCATCGATTACCCGTTCCAGGACTTGGTAGAGATACTCGGGATCGCTGCGCCCTGCATCCTCCGGGGAAAATTCCACATCATCCACAAAAGACTTGGCATAAGCCACCATTTCTGGAGCAATCTCTAACACTTCCTTTCTAGTCTTCTTCAGTTTGTACTCCAGATGAATATCCGAAGTAGCAATGAAAGTGTGAATACGGGCATTAGCTGCCGGTTTGAGGGCATTCGCCGCCGCCTTGATATCATCACGACTTGCCCGTGCTAGACCACAAATAGTTGGTCCAGATTCTATGCCCACGGCTTGAGCAATTTTTTGCACCGCCTCAAAATCACCAGGACTAGCGTAGGGAAAGCCTGCTTCAATCACATCTACTCTCAATCGTGCCAGTTGGTGAGCAATAATCAGCTTCTCATCCACATTGAGGGTTGCTCCAGGAGATTGTTCCCCATCCCGAAGGGTAGTGTCAAAAATGATAATGCGCTCTGATTGAGGTTGCTGGTTCATAACTAACTCGATGGGTTGATAGTCAGTGATTTGAAGAGAACGGTCGTCAGCCAACTAGATCGAAAGTTTGCTTCATATATAATTATAACTATGAATCAATTTTTTCAATTTGATCACGGACATCATTTAAATCAATATAACGGTCAGTGGCATTCCTCAGTTCCCTAGCAATCATCCCTTCTGTGGAAACCACCGTAATATGGGTATTTTTAGAGCGCAGTAATTCAATGGCTCTTTCAAAATCCCCATCTCCACTAAACAAGATCACTTTGTCATACTGTTCCACAGTATTAAACATATCCACAACAATTTCTATATCTAAATTAGCCTTTTGTGAATAGCGACCAGAGTTATCATCATAATATTCCTTTAAAATTTTAGTACGAACGGTGTATCCTAGACTAATTAGAGCATCTCGGAACCCCCGCTGGTCTTGAGGATCTTTGAGTCCGGTGTACCAAAATGCATTAACTAGAGTAATACCAGGCTCGTTTTTAAAATAGTCCAAAACCCGCCTAGGATCAAAAAACCACCCATTCTTTTGTTGGGCGTAAAACATATTATTGCCGTCTACAAAAATAGACATACGTTTCAGTGGACAATGCATATTTACTTAAACCTAACAATTTTCTATATAATCTTTAAGATAATTTTTTATTCTAGCAGTTTTTAGCTAGTAAATTAGTAATTACCTAAGACTTAACTAGTTAGTGGGTAAGCACTCAGCTATCAGCTATCAGCTATCAGTTTATGGGCGCTTGGGCAAGCTACACCGAACAGCTTTTGAATAAAACAGGTAAGCATTCGTTTAATCTGAGTAAAGTCACAGGCATTAAGCCTGTGCCACAAAGCTGAATGCTGACGGCTGACGGCTGAATGCTTACGTTAGTGGTAATTAGTGATTTGATTACTACTGATAGTGATGAGTGATCTGTACTTACCTCGTGAAAGAGTAAGCAATAGGGGGATAATTTCCGGATTTTGAGGATAGGATGCCAAATTTTCCCTCCTCTCCAGTTAAGTTATAGGGAGAAGGGGACCAACTCAGATCGAAACAATCAGGAGTATCAAAGGGGTGGTAGTTTAACGGGATTGGCAAGCTTTTGCGCAAGCAACACACTTAACCTGTTGCTTGCTTTGAGTAGTGCCACAGTTCCTCAAAGCTTTCAGCGTCAACGGGTGGGTAAAATTATAGATAAGAGCACCAGTCACTCCAACTCCCAGCATAGAGCTTGCCAGTGTTCATTCCTGCCAATGCTAGGGAGAAGAGATTGACACAAGCGGTTACACCAGAACCACAATAAACCAGAATTTCTTGTTTGTTCTCCAGCTCAGTCCAGCGCTCTTGTTGCAATGTTAATGGTTGCAAATAACCATTGGTGTCCGTCACACCATGCCAAGGGTAGTTGAGGGCACCGGGAATGTGACCGGCAACAGGGTCAATCGGTTCTCGTTTACCTAAATAGCGATCGCTTTCCCTAGAGTCTACCAACGCCACCTCTGGCAAATCTTTACGTACTTTCACACTATTAATATCCACCACCGAATCAGAGCGCAACTGCTCTACAAAGATTCCTGGTTTTGTGGTAGGCTCTTGATCAGTTACTGGATACCCTTGGGAATGCCATCCTGTCCAACCCCCATCCAGCAACGCCACTTGGTCGTGTCCCAAGTAGCGCAGCAGCCACCACAAGCGGGCTGCAAAGGCACAACGGGAATCATCATAGGCAATCACTAGGGTTTTTCGGAAATTAACACCAATCCCTGCTAATTTTTGAGCTAACTTCCGAGGTTCAGGCAAAGGATGACGCCCACCATGACGCTCTACTGGTCTCGAAAGGTCCTTATTCAAATCGAGATAGTGAGCGCCCGGGATATGGCTAACTTTATACTGCTCATAGCCCAGGTCTGGATCAGATAGAGCAAAACGGCAATCGACAATTACGATGTCGGGATCATCAAGATGCTCACTCAGATACTGAGCAGAAACTATAAAAGGTTGTTCCGTCATGTGACATCACGGATTATAAATTTTAGTATTGATTTAGGACGAATAAGCTTTAGCGATATCAAGTGAGTCCGACGATTTAGCCTCCTAGGACTCTGTTCAAACAAAACTAATTAACGTTTGCTTGTTTGGTTGAGATTTGAACTTCCCCAACCGTCTTGGATGGGGATTCCCAGGCACAACCAAATAGATTGTTATCTCCTAGGGCGTAACTTTCCCCCGCACCGGGGGTAGCTGAGTAAGGTCAATTCCCAGTTTTTTAAGACCTTTCTCTTTTATTTTAACACTATTTGAAAGTAAAAATTCATCCCCAAACTATTCGTCAAGGGGTATTCTTTTCCCTCTCAAACTCTCCCTTTTGATAAGTTGGTAGTGCTTCCTTTAGAGGGATGAAAACCCCCAGCCATCCGCTGTCAGATTTTCATCCCTGTTTATCCCGCTGTTTGCGGCGGCGATCGCGCCACTCAGCAGCAGTTAGATAAATGATTCCTCCGCTGACCACCACTAATAATCCAGCGGCAGCAAAGAACAACATAGTGATTACGGGATTTTCCACGATACTGTTAAAACCCGTTACGACCCCAGACAACCATTGAGATTGACCAAGTGAACAAAACCAGTACAGAAACCCAGCCTAGTGTCAGAATATCCATAGCAATATATAAAAAAATTACTCAATAACTCCAAATCTTATAATAGTTCAATTTGAGACAGCCACCTCCTGCAGAAGTGGAATTCATTTGGGAATTATCTGGTTATGGGGTTAGCCCCCTGGTCTTTGAGCAAAGCTGATCATCCAGAGTCTGGCTAGGTTTCAGGTCAAGAGTATTTTAGCTGCACAGGGGGATAGTGTGACACTTACAAAACTGTCCACAGATTACTTCAAGAAAACTTGTGATGAACACCAGGTGATCAGATTCGACCTTATGGCCAAGTTTGTAATATATCTGTATCATTGTGTAATATATAAAAAAAATAAATAATTTATTGTTATGCCTTACGAAAAACTAGACATCTCCACCCCAAAACCTGTGCTGTCTTGGGCGAATCACTCCCTAGCTGCTCAGGAAACCCAAATGGCGAAAAATGTTGCGTCTCTGCCATTTGTGTTTAAGCACGTCGCATTAATGCCAGACGTTCACCTAGGTAAAGGCTCATTGGTTGGCTCTGTAATTGCCACCAAAGATGCCATCCTGCCAGCAGCTGTCGGGGTAGATATTGGTTGTTTTACAGGTGATACCCTCGTTCCCTTGGTTGATGGCAAATCTTACTCACTCCAAGCACTAGCCAAAGGAGAGCGAGAAATTATTGTCTACTCCTGCACACAAACCGGAAAAATCGTCGCGGCTAAGGCTACAGCAAAATTAACCCGCCGTAACCAACTACTCTTAAAGGTCGTTCTCGACAACTCAGAAGAAATTAAATGTACTCCCGATCATCGATTCATGCTCAGGGATGGTAGTTACCGGGAAGCCCGTGACCTCGAACCAGGGACATCCTTGATGCCTTTCTACTCCCAAACCGATAAAGATGGTTACACCTTAATCCAGCAACCCGATTCTGGAAGATGGCAAAAGGCAGATGGGATTATCCCTCCCTCTGATATCCCTTCCTCTGAATGGTTAGAATCTCAATTGTCAGGAACAGTACCATCTTTTCCAGGTCACAGAACAGTCATTGACCACCATATTGATCACCATAACCTTGCTCGTGCCGAGCATCGAAGCTCAAATCTGGTAGGGGGGGCAAATCACAAAGTCGTCAATATCTTACCACTTCAGGAAAAACAAGATGTCTACTGCCTAACGGTTCCAGAGTATCACAACTTTGCCCTGACCGCTGGTGTGTTTGTTCACAACTGTGGCATGTCTGCCATTAAAACCCCTTTTGTGGCAGACCAATTGGAGGGCAAGCTCAAGAAGATTCGCTTGGACATTGAAGCAGCTATTCCCGTTGGCTTTGAGCAAAACACAGATATCGAGAAAGCAGTGGTAAACTGGCAAGGCTGGCGTGATTTTAAGGAACTTCATCCAGGTGTGCAACGGCTAGATGGAAAATCCATGAAACAGCTGGGTTCCCTTGGAGGTGGCAATCATTTCATTGAATTGTGTCTTGATACCGACAATCAAGTGTGGCTGATGCTACACTCTGGTTCACGGCATATTGGTAATCAGCTAGCTAAGTGCCACATTAAGACCGCTAAAGAATTAGCAAAGCTAGCACATACAACCCTTCCTGACCGAGATTTAGCATACTTTGTCGCAGGAACCCCTGAATTTGCTGCCTACTGGCGGGATTTGCAATGGGCGCAAAACTATGCCCGTTACAATCGCGATATCATGATGGCTCGCTTCAAGGGAATTGTAGAGAAACATCTGGCTGGTGGTAAGTCCTTCAAGCCCTTGTTGTCAGTTAACTGCCATCACAACTATGCCGAAAAAGAAGTGCATTTCTCCGAAGAGGTTTATGTTACTCGAAAAGGAGCAGTGCGAGCTCGTACCGACGACTATGGTATCATCCCTGGGTCCATGGGGGCAAAGTCTTTCATTGTTAAGGGTAAAGGCAATCATGACAGCTACTGCAGCTGTGCTCATGGTGCTGGTCGTTTGATGTCTCGCAGCAAAGCAAAAAAGCAGTTCACCGTTGATGATTTAGTTGAGCAAACTAAAGGTGTTGAGTGCCGTAAAGATAAGGACGTTATCGATGAAATCCCAGGTGCTTATAAGCCAATTGATCAGGTGATGGCTAATCAGTCAGATCTAGTTGAGGTAGTGGCAACTCTGAAGCAGGTTGTTTGTGTTAAGGGTTGAAAACTATCAAAACTGAATCGAATCATTAAACTGTTAACCATTAGACAAAATGCAACAGAAACGTTTAGGTTTATGTTGCATTTTGCCTGTTGTAATCTCAAAAAAAAATGTAAGTATTCAGCTATCAGCTATCAGCTATCAGCTATCAGCTATCAGCTAATGCGCACGCTACTTGAGGTGCTACAGATGGTGCTTTTGAATAAGCGATGCAGAGGTGCGACCCGTGGCGAATTTAATTACGGGTCAAACGCACCATTACGGTCTTGGGGAGGCAGAGGTGCGACCCGTGGCGAATTTAATTCGCCTACGGAAAACTCACCATTACGGTCTTGGGGGTTCCCCCCATGACCGCGCTGCCGTGGTTTCCCCCGGAGACAAAACCTTAGATAGGGTCGCCTTTATAGTTAGCAGGTTATGCAGAAAAGGGTTAAATATTTTTTAATAAGGCGACCCTATCTTACGGTAAATTCAAACCACTCGCGCTTGGGATCAAGACAACAGGTAAGCATTGGAATAATGCTGAGTTACTTTAGCTGACGGCTGACGGCTGACGGCTGACGGCTGACGGCTGAATGCTTACAAAAAAATAGATATCTACAGACATCAGCCATTGTGGTTAACGTTTATTACGCAATTCAACACATCGGTAATACGACACCACCATTAACGGTTACAATTACCTTAGGATTTAGAGCGAGATTTTATGGTGAGAATCACCAAATCTACCTCCCGGTCAACCCTTAAGTGAATCTGATAGTTTTTTTGTTCCGTGATTAATAAATTTTTCTGGTTTTCACTAAGTTCTTTCAACCCATAGTTAATCCAAGCCATACCATTTTCCCATTCCGGTGATACTACCCTAATGAATAATCCTAAGAGTAAAGCAGATTGGCTTTCATGAGAGTATTTATAGGGAATTTTAGTGGCGATCGAGGCTTGAGTTATATTGTTAACATTTCCCAGGATATTAATTAATACTGTGTCCCCCGTATTTAGGCCGATAAAATTAATTTTATTGTGAATATTTTCTACCTGGTTAAATGTAAAACCAATGGCTTCAAAGCCAGGCTTAATATTGTCTATACCTATCCCTATCCCTAGTCCACTTTCTTCATAGTCAGTTATAATAGGTAGGATTAGTTTATTGAGCAGTGAAGCTTTATATACTAGTTGTTCAGAACTAGTAGAAGTAACACTTGATAATGAGTTTTTTGGTTCTGACGTGTCTTTGAACCAACTAATCAGTGATTCTATTGGATTTACAATAATTGTTGATGAATCTGTCAATCTAAAATTGTTGTTTTCGATTAACAGGCTGATTCCCCCTAGGATAATTACTAGAGAAGGTAACAGGCAAAAAGTATTAATAATGAACGATTGTCCATTGAACCAATTTTTAGAATACTGTTCTTTAGTCATTTCCTGCCAAGCTCAAAGTCGCCAAGGGTGGATATTTTATTATGAATAGACATAGGGGGAAAAATGATTCTGGAAGCGTTACCCCACTTAACCTTAAACCTAATTTCAACGCCTATGTCTAAGGTCGGAGAGAGATAGTTATTCGGGTATATATCATCGGTACATGATAATTGGTAATTGCCAATTTACAATTGAGTATCATACTATTGCTGCTGTTAAACACCACTTGTAGATCGCAATTACCTATTACCTATTACCTATTACCTATTACCTATTACCTATTACCCTAGACCTATTAACAGAAACTCATCTCTATCAACATGCATAGAAAATTAGTATTCTGGTTGAGATGTTTTTGAGGTCAATCACGAAGTTTTATCACACATTGTGAAAATCTTGGGAAGGCTATCCTCAGTCTTGTATAGTAAATATCCCCCAAAATGTTAAATTTTGGTGAAAAACACTTGGTGAAGAACACTTTGAGGTGCGACCCAAGGCCGGGGAACCCGGCCTAGGAGGCGCGCACCTTAAGTGTCTTGCTATACAAAAGGAATGGCAAGCACTCACCTTCGGTCTCACGGGACTTGTGAAAACTTAACGTTTCCACAAATAAGGTAAAAACTTTAACGAGTAAAGTTTAAGTTAAAAGGTACTACTGACAGAACCTTCCTTTTCCCCTGACCTCAGCGATGCAGCGCGGTCTTGGGGAGGCAGAGGTGCGACCCGTGGCGAATTTAATTACGGGTCAAACGCACCATTACGGTCTTGGGGGTTCCCCCCACTCGCTATTGCCGTGGTTTCCCCCACTCGCTATTGCATCAAGACAGGGAAAAAATGAGGGGTTACACCCTTCATATTAACAAATTTAACAGATTCCTGTAAATCCCTGTCTTGTTCTTTACTTGTCTTACAGAGACGCTTCAGGAAAAGCCTAGCAAGTCGGGCTAGTTGATCAGAAAATTTTTTACCCTATTGACCCACTGATACCACGTTGCTTTATTGCCATGCTACTTCCTGGGATTGATCGGGGAGATAGGGAGGATGGGAAAGATGGTAAAATGAGGAGAATGGGACAGGAGAATGGGCAACAGGAAGACTATTTCTTTTTTCCCTTTGCCAACAGTGGCAAGGCAGACAGTATACCTAGGAAACTGAGTGCTAGGAAAAATGGTAAGCGATCGCCTCCTTGCAAAGCTTCCCCCCCAGTTACTCCCAGCCAAGTATAAGCGAGGGTACCAGGAATAATCCCAAAGAAAGTGCCAAGGGTATACTCTACCGAGCTAATCGGGGTTAGACCAAACAAGAAATTCACTACATTAAAAGGAGAAATGGGGGCAAAGCGTACTGCTAAGACAAACATCAGGGGTGTCTGCATCACTGCTTGATTGAAGCTGACCAATGCTTTATGATGCCTGAACTTGTATTCAACCCAATCTCGCAATAGATAACGCGCTACCCAAAATGCTCCCAATGCGCCTAAGGTTGCTCCGATAACAGACCAGAAGGTACCCCAAACTAAACCAAAAACTGTACCACCAGCGATAGTCAGTACTGTGCCAGGAATTCCTAAAACCGTTGCCAGAGCATAAACCAGGATAAATAAACAGATTGCCCAATGGCCTAATTCTTGCAACTGTTGCACTAGAAACCTCTGGTTAAATAAGGCTCTGACAGGAGTCGAGTAACACAATAGGACCAAAATAAATAGCGCGATCGCTAACCAAAGGCTTCGTCTTTTCAGCAATCTGTTCAATCTCATCAATCTTCTACCTTAATCACCTTAAATTGTCAGGACTTAGGGTCAGGACTTACGCAACACTCGACTTTCATTCCCCCTGATATTCGCCCTTATGGTGTAGGGTGCATTATTAACGCACCCGACAAGCAGAGTTATTGCCTAAGTTTTGATTTTTTCCAAAGTAGGGGGGTGGTAGATAGCACCGCTAATACAACTAGTGCTCCGATCAGTTGCCAGGGGGGACTACCGCTGATAGCTTCGAGACCACTGCGACCTAACCAAGCATAGGCAAAGGTAGCCGGGATAATTCCCACTGCGGTCGCAATAACATAGGTGGGTAGAGGAATTGGTGTTAAGCCAAACAAATAGTTCACGGCATTGAATGGAAAAATTGGTGCCAGGCGAATTGAGAGCACAAACCAAAAACCATTTTTCTCAATTCCCTCACTGAGTTGATCAAAACGAGAGTCCTGAAACTGATACTTAACCCAATCACCAGCAACAAAGCGAGCAATCATAAACGCAGCCGTTGCTCCTAAAGTAGCACCAATCACAGTCCACAAAGTACCCAGCATTAGTCCAAACAGAGCACCAGCTGAAAAGGTTAAAATCGCATCAGGAACAGCTAGTACTGTGGCAACAATATAAATTAGAATGTACCCCAGTGGTCCAAAAATACCCATGCTTTCCTGAAGCAATCTCAAATTTTCCAGCTTCAGCCAAGACCCAACGGGCGTAAATAGTAAAATTAAGGCAGCTGTCACCAAAACTATTGCCCCAATCCCTAACCTTAGTCTTAGCTGTATCTTGGACTGGGGCAGATTTTGAGATTTCGAGGATGAAAGGTTCATGAGCTGGTTAAAAAGTAATTGGTAATTGGTTATTTTGAAATAGGGTTATTATTTGAATTAACAACAATTATAAATTAAATTGCCTCCCATAACATATTAGATAACTATATCTAATATGTTATGGACACAATATCGCTATTTTTAACGTCCCAATGATCTAATTTTTATAGATTTTAATCGTCATTTTAAACTGCTCATTAAGTCCTAGAAATTTCCAGGCTTATGAATCTATTAAATCTTAGCTTAATGAGTTTTTACTGAGAATAGCCTTAATCAATAAGGAGCTAGTTTAGTAAATCAGGGAATCAGTGTAAATCCTAGAGATAGAACTTATCCAAAAGTGCAGAAGTCCCTGATAGCAAGTTGCTTTCTGGTGATGTTACTTGCTGATCACAAGCTCATCCCCCTGATCCTCCTCATATCAAGTCCGGTTGAATACTGATCATAAAGGTGCGCTTTCCCCATCTAATTATTAAATTCTTATTAAATTCGCCACGGGTTGCACCTAAAAGTGTGGGATCGGGGAAATGACGAGATAGGCTAGCAATAGAACACATCAATAGGGTATTGTTTTCGCCATATCTACAAGAGAATTTAGATTAATTTTAGAAATAGGGTACCCATATTACAAGTAGAACATGCTACTATTAACTCCGTCTTTACGAGATGGCTATAGACTAGTCATTGTGGGAGGTCTAGCAAATGATCAAGTTTTAGTTTCAAGTTTAACTAGCCGTTTATAGGGAATTAATTGTTTACAAGTTGGGTTGACAAGTCTGGCCAAGCAGGAGTAACTGGGTTGTCTTGATGCTTGTCTTGATGCAAAGCGCGAGTGGGGGGAAGCCCTCAGGTTGGTGCATCGGCGCTATTCGAGGTCTCGGCATCAGCTCCTGGCACGACCCTGGAAACTATGGGCACAGAACTTTTGATTCTACAAGCCCATGACTCTAATCAACCCAAACTGGGCAGTTGATGGATTGCAGTTGATTTGCGATCGCCAAACCAATAGCTAGTAATCCTTCGCTATTTCCAGCTTCTTTTACTAGCTAATACTTTTCGGTAAAATCCAGATGTGATTGACCGAATATTTTTCCTACAAACAGATATTAAAAGTTTAAAACTGGCTCCTAGGGTGCTGCGGAAACCGGCAATTGCTCTCAATCCTGTTTGTGGATTACAATCCCAATTGCATACCCAGAACTATTGGGGAAATTCGCGACTTATAGTAAAATAATTTCACCAAGAGACTTGCCATCGACTTGCCATCGACTTGTCATTTAACTAGGCAAAGGTCGATCTATGCTGTTGCATTTTCGTCGAAACTATGGAAAACCTTAAGACTACATTCAACAATACAATCAACGTTATCAAAGAAAGAATCTTTGATACCGACTTCAAGCTCGCCAACATCCCTCTTTCCACGATAGTTCTTGTGGTGCTCATCCTCATGTTCACCCAGATATTGCGAGGCTTGTTCACTGCCATAATCATTAGCAGAATCGAGCGTCTGACTAGCGGTACAGAAAGCACCCTAGACGATGAGTTCCTTAGGATTATTAGGGCACCATTAGGCTGGCTAATTTGGCTGGCTGGACTATGGGTAGTACAGCTAGTTGTGGCAAGCCATCTTACTCCTGAACAGAATCAGAAAATCCCCGAAATTCTGTTTGTGAGCGCTCTGTTCATTGCCACCTATATTCTTTACCGTGCTGCTCCACTACTGGGGGAGCTTCTAGGGGGATTGGCGGCCAACACTGAAACTGAACTCGACGATTTGTTTGTGCCCTACTTCCCAAGGCTTTTTCAGATATCAGCAGTGCTGATTGCCGCTATTAAAGCCAGTGAGATTTTGTTGGGAGCATCTGCTGGTGCACTGATCGGTCTACTGGGTGGTGCAGGTGTCGCCTTAGGTTTGTTATTCAAAGACATTATCTATGACTGGTGTTGTACGGTGATTATCTACGCTGATGGTCTCTATAAACCGGGTGACTATGTAATAGTGGACGGAGTAAGTGGTTTTGTTCAGATAGTCAGTATTGGTCTGAGAAGTACAACACTTCTTATTACTGAGTGGGGTTCTATCAAAAAACTTCCCAATTCTAAAATGATTGCTGGAGTTGTGGAAAATTGGTCCCAGAAGACTGGCAAGACCTTTAAGTGGGGCATAAATTTAACTCTGAAAGTTGATGGAACTTCAGCTGATAAAACTACCAGAATTTGTGAGGCTATTAAAGAAAAAATACCGACTATCGATGGCTTGCACAAGCAGAAAATGAAAGTTTTGTTTTCCCACATTGAAGATAATGCTAGGGTAATTAAAATTATAGTATATGTGATTGATACCAACCTCTACACTGCTGCCCAGCAATCCTTGAATATAGCAATATTAGAAATCCTGGAGAAAGAGGAGATTGATCATCTGCATATTGAGCTGGAAAAGCAACTTGAAGACTACAAACAGATGAAGGGAAATTTAGTTAGTGAGGTGATATCTAAATCCTAGCAATCCTTTGAACAAGGGATGCAGCGCTCGTTCCCTTCGAAGCTGCATCGCTTTTAGGCGCGACAATCGCGCGAATTTAATTCTTAATGGTAAGAGCGCACCTTTCAAATTAGGCAAAAATTCGGCGTTGCTGATTCTCAGTATGGTTTCGCCCCCCTAGCCCCCAAGCGAGGGATTGCTCGCTTGGGGGGAAAAACTCTCAAAGTCCCCCAGAATTGGGGGACCAACGGGGGCTTTAATAAAACTAGATGATCGCGCATTCATTCCTTAATTCAGCAACGCCAAAAATTCTAATAAAATTCCTGCGCCCAGGCCGGACACTCCCCGCCCCCCTTCTTTTTTAGAAATATCAGATACACCCCAGATAGTAAACCTTTGAAACTGGCTCCTAGGGTGCTGCGCAGACGGGCAATTGCTCTAAATCATGTTTATTGCATACCTAGCACGCCTAGCACTATTGGGTAAATTCCCCACTTATAGTAAAATCATTCCACCAAGAGACTTGCCATCGACTTGCCATTTAGCTAGGCACAGGTCGATCTCTGCTGTTGTCTTTTCGTCGAAACTATGGAAAACCTTAAAAGTACATTCAACACGACAATCAACCTAATCAAAGCAAGGATCTTTGATACCGACTTCAAGCTCGCCAACATTCCTGTTTCCACGATAGTGATTGTGGTGCTCATCCTCCTCGTCACCCAGATATTGCGAGGCTTGTTCACTTCAATAATCATTGACAGACTCGAGCGTCTGACTAGCCGTACAAAAACCACCCTAGACTATGAGTTAATTAGGATTCTTAAGCAACCATTAGGCTGGCTAATTTGGATCGGTGGACTATGGGTAGTACATCTAGTTGTGGCCACCCATCTTACTCCTGAACAGAATCAGAAAATCCCCGAGATTCTGTTTGTGAGCGCTCTGTTCATTGCTACCTATATTCTTTACCGTGCTGCGCCACTACTGGGGGAGCTTCTAGCCGGATTGGCGGCCAACACTGAAACTGAACTTGACGATTTGTTTGTGCCCTACTTCCCAAGGCTTTTTCAGATATCAGCAGTGCTGATTGCCGCTATTAAAGCCAGTGAGATTTTGTTGGGAGCATCTGCTGGTGCACTGATCGGTCTACTGGGTGGTGCAGGTGTCGCCTTAGGTTTGTTATTCAAAGACATTATCTATGACTGGTGTTGTACGGTGATTATCTACGCTGATGGTCTCTATAAACCCGGTGACTGGGTAGTAGTGGACGGAGTCAATGGTTTTGTTCAGATAGTCAGTATTGGTCTGAGAAGTACAACACTTTGTATTATTGAGTGGGGTTCTGTCAAAAAAGTTCCCAATTCTAAAATGATTGCTGGAGTTGTGGAAAATTGGTCCCAGAAGACTGGTAAGACGTTTGAGTGGGGCATAAATTTAACTCTGAAAGTTGATGGAATTTCAGCTGAGCAAACTTCCCGAATTTGTCAGGCTATTAAAGAACTAATCCCGACTATCGATGGCTTGCACAAGCAAAAAATGAAAGTTTTGTTTTCCCACATTGAAGATAATGCTCGGGTAATTAAAATTATAGTATATGTGATTGATATCAACCTCTACACTGCTGCCCAGCAATCCTTGAATCTAGCCCTATTAGAAATTCTGGAGAAAGAAGAGATTGATCACCTGCATATTGAGCTGGAAAAGCAAATTGAAGACTACAAACAGATGAAGGGAAATTTAGTTAGTGAGGTGATATCTAAATCCTAGCAATCCTTTGCACAAGGGATGCAGCCCTGGCTCCCCTATTCCGAAGCTGCATAGCTTTTAGGTGCGACCCGAACGCGCCCCGCGTCGGCTTTGCCGAAAGACGCGACCCAAAGCCGGGTTACCCGGCCATTGGAAAGCGTGCTGCCACGGGAATTTAATAATTAGATGCGGAAAGCGCACCTTTGAAATTAGGCAAAAATTTTAATAAAATTCCTGGGCCCAGGCCGGAGACTCTCCGCGCCCGGGCCCCTTCTTTTTTACAAAGATGAGATGCACCCTGACTCCTAGGGTGCTGCGCAAACGGGCAATTGCTCTAAATCATATTTATTGCATACCTAGCACGATTCGGTAAATTCCCAACTTATAGTAAAATCATTTCGCCAATCGATTTGCCATCGACTTGCCATTTAGCTAGGCACAGGTCGATCTCTGTTATTGTATTTTGGTCGAAACTATGGAAAACCTTCAGGGTACATTCAACACTACAATCAACCTAATCACAGAAAGGATATTGAATTCCGACTTCCAGCTCGCCAACATTCCTGTTTCCACGATACTTATTGTGGTGCTTATCCTCCTCCTTACCCAGATATTGCGAGGCTTGTTCACTGCCATAATCATTCACAGACTCGAGCTGATAACTAGCCGTACAGAAACCACCCTAGACGATGAGTTCATTAGGATTCTTAGGGCACCATTAGGCTGGCTAATTTGGATCGCTGGACTATGGCTAGCCTATCTAGTTGTGGGAAGTCATCTTAGCCCTGAACAGAATCAGAAAATCCCCGAGATTCTGTTTGTGAGCGCTCTGTTCATTGCCACGTATATTATTTACCGTGCTGCTCCACTACTGGGAGAGCTTCTAGCCGGATTGGCGACAAAAACTGAAACTGAACTCGACGATTTGTTAGTCCCCTACTTTCCAAGGCTTTTTCAGATCGCAGCAATCTTGATTGCTGCCAGTAAAGCCAGTGAGATTTTGTTGGGGGCATCTGCTGGTGCACTGATCGGTCTACTCGGTGGCGCAGGTGTAGCCTTAGGTTTGTTATTAAAAGACATTATCTATGACTGGTTTTGTACAGTGGTTATCTATGCTGATGGTCTCTATAGACCCGGTGACTGGGTAGAATTGGACGGAATAAATGGTTTTGTTGAGATACTCAGTATTGGTCTGAGAAGCACAAAGGTTCGTATTATTACTGTGGGTGGTACCAAAAAAATTCCCAATTCTAAAATGATTGGTGGAGTTGTGGTCAATTATTGGTCACAAAATCCTGGCGATACGTTGGAGTTGGGAGCGATAAATTTAACTCTGAAAATAGATGGTATTTCGGCGGATAAAACTACCAGAATTTGTCAGGCTATTAAAGGAAAAATTCCGACTATCGATGGATTGCATAAGCAGAAAATGTTCGTTTTATTATCCAGCATTGAAGAGAATGCTCGGGTGATTATAGTTAGGGTATTTGTGATTGATAAAACCATCTATTTGGCAGCCATAAATGACTTGAACATAGCCATATTAGAAATCCTCCAGAAAGAGGAGATTGATCACCTGCATGTTTATCTGAGAAAGGAACTCCAAGACTACAAACAGCTAAAGGAAAATTTAGTTAGTGAGGTGGCATATAAATTCTAGCAATCCTTTGAACAAGTGATGCAGCGCTGGCTCCCCTGTTCCGAAGCTGCATCACTATTCGAGATCTAGGCATCAGCTCCTGGCAGGACCCTGGAAACTATAGGGACAAGACCTTTGATTCTATAGCAGAAGTCAGAAGTCAGAAGTCCTTTGTCAGAAGTCAAACTCTTGCGCTTCTTGATGCAGTCGCTCATGGGGGAAACCCCCAAGACCGCTTAGGTGCGCTTTCCGTTGGCGAATTAAATTCGCCACGGGTCGCACCTCTGCATCGCTTACAAAGGGTGTGAGACTTTTGTCATGTCCTAACTGCCCTGGCGACTGCTATACAAGCCCATGGCTGTAATCAACGGAACTGGGAAGTTGATTCGTGATTGCAAAACCAATAGCTAGTAATGGGTAAGCATTCAGCCCTCAGCTGTCAGCCGTTGGCCGTTGGCCAAAGCTAACAGCTGAATGCTTACAGTAATGCATCGCTATTTCTGCCGTCTTGTACTAGCTAATACTTTTCGGTAAATTGCCGAGTTGATTGACCGAATACGTCTCCTCCAAACAGATAGTAAACCTTTCAAACTGGCTCCTAGGGTGCTGCCCAAACGGGCAATCGCTCTAAATCATGTTGATTGCATACCTAGCACTATTCGGTAAATTCGCAACTTATAGTAAAATCATTCCACCAAGAGACTTGCCATCGACTTGCCATTTAACTAAGCACAGGTCGATCTCTGTTAGTGTATTTTGGTCGAAACGATGGAAAACCTTAAGAGTACAATCAACAGTACAATCAACCTAATCAAAGAAAGGATCTTTGAATCCGACTTCCAGCTCCCCAACATTCCTGTTGCCACGATAGTGATTGTGGTGCTCATCCTCCTCTTCACCCATATATTGCGAGGGTTGTTTACTTCAATAATCATTCACAGACTCGAGCGTCTGACTAGCGGTACAGAAACCACCCATGACGATGAGTTCATTAGGATTCTTAAGCAACCATTAGGCTGGCTAATTTGGATCGGTGGACTATGGCTAGTACATCTAGTTGTGGCAACCCATCTTAGTGATACACAGAATCAGAAAATCCCGGAGTTTCTGTTTGTGAGCGTTCTGTTCATTGCTACCTATATTCTTTACCGTGCTGCTCCACTACTGGGGGAGCTTCTAGCCGGATTGGCGGCAAACACTGAAACTGAACTCGACGATTTGTTCGTGCCGTACTTCCCAAAGCTTTTTCAGATCGCAGCAATCCTGATTGCTGCCATTAAAGCCAGTGAGATTGTGTTGGGGGCATCTGCCGGTGCACTGATCGGTCTACTCGGTGGCGCAGGTGTCGCCTTAGGTTTGTTATTCAAAGACATTGTCTATGACTGGTGTTGTACGGTGATTATCTACGCTGATGGTCTCTATAAACCCGGTGACGTGATAGTATTGGACGGAGTAAGTGGTAGGGTTAAGATACTCAATATTGGTCTGAGAAGTACAAGGCTTCTTATTACTGAGTGGGGTTATATCAAAAAACTTCCCAATTCTAAAATGATTTCTGGAATTTTTGCAAATTGGTCAGATAAGACTGGCGATACGGTTCAGTGGGGCATAAATTTAAATCTGAAAATTGATGGGATTTCGGCTGAGCAAACTAGGCGAATTTGTCAGGCTATTAAAGAAAACGTTTCCTCTATCGATGGCTTGAACAAGGAGAAAATTTTAGTTGTATTTTCTCGCCTTGAACAGAATGCTCGTGTGATTAAAATTAGGGTATTTGTGATTGAGCCCAAGCTCTACTATGATGTCCAGAGCAACTTGAATCTAGCCGTATTAGAAATCCTGGAAAACGAGGAGATTAATCAGCTCCATGTTTATCTGAGAAAGGAACTTAACTGGTTGCCTGACACCAGTATGAATTAGGAACAATCGTAAGCTATCAGCTATCAGCTATCAGCTATCAGCTATCAGCTATCAGCTATCAGCTATCAGCTATCAGCTATAGCTGATAGCTATGAGGTACACATTATTTTTTCCCTCTTCCCTCTTCCCTCTTCCCTCTTCCGAAGTCCCTGCTCCCTGCTCCCTGCTCCCTAAAACCCAGATATTTGTACCTCATGGGTATAAGAATTGCTATATCAGCTATCAGCTATCAGCTATCAGCTATCAGCTATCAGCTTTTGAATAAAATAAGCTGACGGCTGACGGCTGACCACTGACCACTGACCACTGACGGCTGACCACTGACGGCACCTCAAGCAGCGTGGGCGTAGCGCATATGCTTACGGGAATTCGGAGCACGGAAGACCACAGCTTCATCCTCTAATTCCATTGACATAGGCAGCTGTCAAAGCTTGTTGAGGTGATTCAAAAATCTGCTCCACACAGCCGTATTCAATCAATCGCCCCACTGCTTCTTTAACCCAGAAGACGGCAGTATAGTCAGCAATTCGTCTAGCTTGAGCTAGGTTGTGGGTAACAATCACCAGGGTGTAGCGTCCCCTGAGCCTAGCTATCAAATCTTCGACTACACCGCTGGATATGGGATCGAGGGCACTACAGGGTTCATCTAACAGGAGTACTTCCGGTTGCAACACCAAGGCACGGGCAATGCACAGGCGCTGCTTTTGACCACCAGACAGAGCAAGAGCCGAGGTGTGGAGTCGGTCTTTGACTTCATCCCACAAACCCACATCCCGGAGTGCAGTTTCGATGAGCTGAGCAATGTTAGCCCGGTTTTTAACACCATGTTCCCGCAACGGAAAGGCCAGATTCTTCCAGATTGAGAAGGGGAAGGGACTTGGCTTTTGGAAAATCATTCCAACACGACGGCGAAGTGCAATTAGCTCCATAGCACCACCCTTTGCGATCGCATCCATCCGAGGACTCAGCACATCCAGGGAACCAAAGCGAATTCTACCTGTAACTTTAGCATTAGGAATCAAATCTGTCAAGCGGTTGAGGCAACTTAAAAAACTAGTCTTGCCACAACCAGACGGTCCCACTAGTGCGGTAATCGAACCTGTATAAATTGGCAACGATACATCAGCAAAGGCCGGTTTTGTTCCATAATGTAAACATAGCCGCTCGGTCTGAATCAATGGGTCGTTTATAGACTGGCTTACCGGTAATTTTTCAATTGTGTTTAAAGGGTTAACCATTGTTTTTGGGAATTGTTAATGTTCTAGCAATTCTAAGACTTGTGAGGTACAAATATCTGGGTTTTAGGGAGCAGGGACTGAGGCCTTAGGCCACGCTACGCGAACGGAGCAGGTAAGAGGGAAGTCGGAAGTGGGAAGAGGGCAAAAATAATGTGTACCTCATAGCTACGAGAAACGCTATAATTGTTAATTAGTAATTAGGTAAGCCGTCAGCAATCAGCTTATTTTATTCAAAAAGCTGATTGCTGATTGCTGATTGCTGATTGCTTACAAACAGACTCCACCCTCCGATGCAACCAATACTCAGCCATCCATGCTGCTGTACCATTAATCAGCAACAACAACACTAGCAACACTAAAGCTGAGGCGTAAGCATTAGCATTTCCCCCTGTTACATTCATCGACAAATCAAAAATATGAATCGAGAGCGATCGCCCAGAATCGAGCAAAGACTCTGGCATCCGATCCACATAACCACTAGTAAATATCAGTGCTGCTGTTTCAGCGATCGCTCGCCCTATCCCTAACACTAATCCCACCACTAGTCCCGGTGCTGCGGCTGGTAACAGCAAATTCCAGAGAGTGGTAGTGCGGGATAAACCAAGGGCAGTGGCAGAAAGCCGATAATCATCACTAACGGCGCGAAACCCTTCCTCTGTTGATCGAATTAGGATTGGCAACACCATACAGGCTAATGTCAACCCCCCAGATAAAATCGAAAAGCCTAGCCCTAGGGTTTTGCAGAAAAAGGCATTGCCAAATAGTCCAAACACAATCGACGGTACCCCTGCTAGCACATCTAAGCTACGACGAACCAGACGCCCGAAAATACTCTTAGTATCTGTGAACTCAGCTAGCAGTATTGCTGTGCCTACTCCAATCGGAATAGAAACGGTCATACATACACCCAAAATTAGGACAGTGGAAACCAGAATTGGACCAATCCCTCCTTCCCGTCCAGCATTCTTTGGTGCAGTAGTCAGGAATTCCCAGTTAATTTGTCCGACACCGTGCCAGACGATATCACTCAAAATCCAGAGGAATACAGCAGTTACGAACAGTGCGATCGCCCAAATCATCACTGTTGAAACTTGGAAGTTGTCGGTTGTCGGTTGTCGGTTGTCGGTTGCAGGTTGCAGGTTGTCGGTTGTGGCTTGTGGCTTGGTTTTGGTAGGATTCTTACTCATAGATTCCTTCCTTGCTGATCATTTCTGCAATTGCTACCAGTACCAAAATTATTGCCATCAGCAGCAAGCCACTGACAAAAAGTGCTGAGCGGTGATTGCCCATAGCGTAAGCCATTTCCAAGGCGATATTGGCAGTAAGAGTTCGCATCGGCTCAAATAAGCTTTTGGGAATTTGCACCACATTGCCACACACCATCAGCACCGCCATAGTTTCTCCAATCGCCCGTCCTGTTCCTAAAATCAAGCCAGTAAACAGCCCCGACTTAGCAGCCGGAAACACAACACCTCTGACTGTTGCCCAGCGGGATAGTCCCAGAGCCGCTGCTCCCTTTAGGTATTCTGGAGCGACTTTGGCAAAGCTAGCGTCTGCGGTCAGAGCAATAGTTGGCAAAATCATCAGGGTCAGAATCGCAATTCCAGCTAGAAGACTGGCTCCTGGTGGTTGGAAGCGTCCAATTAGGGGAACTAGCTCCACCAAACCCCAGAATCCGTAAACAACTGAGGGCATCCCTGCCAACAATTCAATTAGCCGTCGATAAAGTCCAGCAATGGATGAAGGCGCGTAATACTGACAAAAGACTGCAGATAGAATGCCCAGGGGTGTGGCTACTACCATCGCCCCAGCCGTGACGAATAGGGTACCCCAAAGCATGGGGGTGAAGTTGTAAAGACTCTCCGCAGGATGCCAGGATGGATCGGTAAAAAAGGGGAGTAATCCCACTTGTCCCAATACTGGCAGGGCTTCCGTGATTAGGAACACAAGAATCAGCACCACGATAGCACCAGCCACCACAGCACAGCCTTGTAGGATCGAGATCAGGAGAGTATCACTCCGAAAAAAATTGAGCATTTAGAATTGGGAATTTAGAATTTAGAATTTAGAATTGGGAATTTAGAATTTAGAATTTAGAATTTAGAATTTAGAATTGGGAATTTAGAATTGGGAATTTAGAATTGGGAATTTAGAATTTAGAATTTAGAATTGGGAATTTAGAATTGGGAATTTAGAATTGGGAATTTAGAATTGGGAATTTAGAATTGGGAATTTAGAATTGGGAATTGGTAAGGAGCAAAGGTATAATTCTTCATTCTTCATTCTTCATTCTTCATTCTTCATTCTTCATTCTTCATTCTTCATTCTTCATTCTTCATTCTTCATTCTTCGAGGGGGACAAAGTTTTGCTCTTTAACAATGTCTTGTACCTTTTGCGATCGCGAAAACTCAATAAATGCTTTATCTAACCCAACCGGAATAGTTTTGCTCACTAACGTCAGGGAACGAGATAGCGGGAATGTGCCGTTTTGAACATTTTCTGTGGTTGCCGCTATTCCAGCAACGGGCAGTAATTTAATCGGAACATCCTGTTTGCTGCTATATTCTGCTGTGCCAATGGAGACATAACCAATCCCATTAGGATTACCCGCTACTGTTTTAATCCCCTGCTCATTATCCCCAATCACCACATCTGCCTTAATCTCACTATTTTTAAGCTGGAAGTACTTGAGAAATAACTCCAAGGTAGAGCGACCCTCAGCTTTGTTAACTACTGTAATTGGTGCCCTTTTGCCTCCCACATCTTGCCAGTTATCTATTTTGCCCTGATAGATATCCACAATCTGTTCATTACTTAGGGATTGCACCGGATTAGTTTTATGGACGATAATGCCAATCCCATCACGAGCGATCGCAAACCCTTGCAGATCTTTCTCGCTCTGCTTGAGGTCACGAGACACCATCCCAATATCAGCGACTCCTTGGCGAGTATCTGCAATACCCCGAGACGACCCTCCTGTCTGCACATCCACCCGTACACCAGGATTTTCTGATTCAAAACGCTTGCCAATTTCCGACGCCAGGGGGGCTACTGTACTAGAACCGGTTAAAACTAACTTACCCTGCAACTGATCCCTTGATTGGGTTGCTACTTCTGGGGATTGGGCACAGGATTGTAGCCAAAAGCAAGCTACTAAACCCATAGACATTGATGCGAGAGTTGTTAAATTTTTCATCAATCATCAGTCAGTCATCTTATCTAGAAACTAGTGAGAGTGCTCAGCTAAGCATTCAGCTGAATGCTTAGCTCAAAACTCAGCACTTACTCAGCACTTTGTTAATCAAAACAGAGGCAACAACATCCCAAATCAATTGCTCTATTACCATTGGCTTGCCGAATGGTTAGCGAACACTGATAAAGCACCGCCTTACCATCTCGCGTCGCCCTAACAAATCCCTCATCCCGCAAAACTCTGAGATGATGGGATAGCAGACTTTGCTCTATTCCCAAAACAGCCTTGAGCTCTCCAACATGTTTTGGTCCTTCCATCAGGATTTCCAGAACAGTGAGACGAGTGTTGTCCGCTAAAACTTTCAGCTTACGGACACAGAAGGCTTGAGATGATGGACTTTTTGAGTTCATGATTCAGCACTGGTCAGCAGTTGAATTATTATTGATATGAAAATCCATTCATATTATAATCAAAAAAAACTCTGATTGGATCAAATCAAAGCACCACCACAACTGGAACCAGACCCTGCTGTACAGCCATAACAATAGGAAGCAGTGCGAATTTCCTCAATGATGTCTAAACTTCCTGCTTCGATAAGTTTACTAACTGTCAACCTTTCTCCAGTGCCAGAGGTTGCTGCTACATTTTCCATCTGATTAAAATCGCAATCGTAGACATTACCCAAATAGTCAATAGACAGTTCATTGCGACACATCAAATGCTCCACCGTAGTGGCATTGAAACTGTTTTCTAGAAACACCATATAGGGAGCATATAGCTTGGTGCGTTTTAAATGAAACTTTGTTCTACCAACAGGAATATTGGTAATTGTAAATAGCTGGTTGAAGTCAAGATCAAACTGTTCTTTTAGGAACACTTTATAATCCTTCTCCAACTTAACCTGATTAGGAGTGAGAGAAAACTTTTCACTCAGTGGCAACGAAGGATTGTAGACCAAATCAAGAATTAATTTGGGGTTTCTCCCATAGCCCAACCGATTCAGCCATTGAATCGCCCGAATCGAACCATCGTAAACCCCCTGGCCGCGCATTTTATCTACATTATCTTCCAGATAACAAGGCAAAGAAGCCACTACTCGTAATTGGTGCTTAGCGAAATAGTCAGGTATATCCTCATATCCCGGTTCAAAATAAATGGTCAAATTTGACCGAACAATCACCTCCTTTCCGGTTTGGTATGCTGCTTCAACTAAGGGCTTAAAGCCATAGTTCATCTCTGGTGCGCCACCAGTCAAGTCAACGGTCTTAATTTGAGGAAACTGATAAATCAGCTTAATAAGCTGGTCACAAATTTCTGGAGAAAGTTCTTCAGTTCGCTTAGGACCAGCTTCCACATGGCAGTGACTACAAGCTAGATTACAACGCTTCCCCAGATTAATTTGTAAAACCGTGATTGGCTGTTTACTTAAGGGAGCTTGCAGTTTTTTGCGGAACGGTGTAACAGCTAAAACGTCTGTTTTAATCATATTTTTATCGCCTTGGGATTGTGAGACTTATTAAGTCTAAAGTCTGTTCGCGTAGCGTCGGCGAACAGACTTTATCCTTGATCTCTAACAACAACCACCACCAATATAGTGCCAAGTTGAATCGGTGATTAAGATTTCTTCTGGATTCACCTTTCCTAATTTCGCGGCTGTTTTATCACAAACAGCGGCTGGCACACCACGGGAGAGGATGTGTCCCGCATTGTCATCAAAAAACTCTTCCGCGCCCATGTAAATTGCTGTTTTGCCAGTAAAAATACATGGTCCATCCTCTGGGATCACAACTTTGAAAGAAACAGAATCCAGACTTTCCAGCAGCAGGGGTTCTTCGAGGTTGTAGTTTTGGCAATCCAGAAGCCGATAGGGACGCTTTGCTCGAATTTCTACTTGACCAAAACCTGACCTGACCAAGTGCTGGACATAGGATTGATAAGTGAGGGCACCAGACAGACACATAGCTCGTAGCCGCTCATCTTCCTGTAGATGGGGTGGAATCGGACGAGTTGCAATGGGGTCACTCATTAACAGTCGTCCACCTGGTTTTAAGACTCGATAGGCTTCTTTGAGTGCCTTCATCAGGTCAGCCGGTTCAAAGATGTTGAATAGGCAATTCTGAGCAACCACATCTACAGAATCATCTGGCATAGGTAGGGCAAAGGCATCCCCTTCCCGAATTTCCACAAAACTCTGGTCAAACCAGGAATTGTCTTGAGCAGCAATCTTCAGGTTACGGGTAGCCGCCTCCCGCATGGCCTGAACTGGCTCAACAGCAATCACACCCCCTGGACGTTGGGAAAAATAAGCAAACTGTAACGCCTCTAAACCACCACCAACACCGACATAGAGGACCGTTGGCTGATTGCTGAGTTCCGTGGGATGTACCGTCGTACCGCAGCCATAATTCATATCCGCCATCATTGGAGGAATTTTCAGTCCTGGCAGTTGTAAGGGGCTACTTTGGACACAACACAAACCAACTTGGGGTGTTTGGGCGACTTCAGAATAAAATTCAGCAGTTGTTTCGAGATAGGTCATCAGAATCCTTTACTTGGCAAAGATGGTAATGCTATTGATAGTAGGGTGGAAATTGAAAACTAATTCTGAACCAGTATAGTTCCTCAGTTGAGCGTTAATGCTACAAAATTCATGTATCCTCTGATCCCAAATCCCGGTTCAAAACCCCGTTGATTATTTTGATCATCTAGTCAGCGAAGTGCGGACTTTGTCATCTTCAAGAAGGCTTCGCCTATGTCTAGCCGCGATTTATAGCAGAAGTCAGAAGTCCTTTGTCAGAAGTCAAACTCTTGCGCTTACTTAGGTTTGAGACTTTTGTCATGTCCTAACTGCCCTGTCTTGATGCAAAGCGCGAGTGGGGGAAACCCCCAAGACCGCGCTGCATCGCTGGCGACTGCTATATTATTCGTTTAGGCTATAGGGAAGCTACAATAGGGAATTTGGAATTAACGCGCTGTTGCAGGCTTTTGCTCCAATTTGTCTTCAGGTAAGCAACGGTACAATCCCTTGCCTCACCCTTAGATGCTATTAAACTCATGCCAGATGAATTTTTCGAGTAGTACACCATGAATTTTTACTGAGATTACCACGCGATCGCTCATGCTTAGGGTATAGGATGCTGGGGTAATCAGGTGATCAGGTCATGGGGTGACTCGGGTGACTTAAGCATTCAGCCGTCAGCTATCAGCTATCAGCTAGCAGTTATAGCGCTACGCGCAAGCTTAAAGGAACTTGCGTCAGAAGTCAAAAGTAAGCTATGACTAAGTTTCGGAGTTTAGGAATGTCAAACGTCTGAATGCGTAGTGCTATATCAGCTAATGCGCTACAGATGGTGCTACTGATCGGTGCTTTTGAATAAAACAGGTAAGCATTCGAATAATGCTGAGTTACGGAAAGCACCGATCAGTAGCGTGAGCCAAAGGCTGACGGCTGACGGCTGAATGCTTACACAGAAACTAAGACAGAAACAATTGTGTCCACTCAACACCCCCAATCACCTCTGAGCATAAGAGTATGGTAGAAAGAGCTACCATTACAATCAGGGAGTTGATGAATGTCGAAAAACCAGTATGCAGAACGCCTCAGACAACAAGAGAGAGTTTACCTCAAGCGTGTTGCTGATTACTCTTCACTAAAGTCGATACCAGAAATATGGCCCCTTGCTGCCCAACGGTTTGGGTCAATCATTGCTCTGCAAGACCCTCACGCTGTGGGAGCTCATGGTGCTCCAGCCTCGACCCTAACCTATACCCAGTTGCACGAGCAAATCGAGCAATTTGCGGCTGGATTACAATCCCTAGGTTTCCAGCCAAAACTCGATGAGAAGGGTATTCCTACCCGAATTGCTTTATTTGCTGATAACTCTCCTCGATGGCTAGTTGCCGATCAGGGGATCATGACTGCAGGAGCAGTAAATGTGGTGCGCTCAGGTCAAGCAGAACGGCAGGAATTGCTTTATATTCTCCAAGATAGCGGTAGCACGGCTCTGGTAGTAGAACACCTCAAAACTTTGGAAAAATTAGGCGATCGCTTGGATGGGCTACCGATTGAATTAGTGATTCTCCTTTCTGAAGAACAACCACTATCGACCGGATCATCCCGACAGATTGTTAACTATACTCAACTCATGGAAGCCGGGGCATCTCGGTCTGTTACCAAAGCTAACCACAACCGGGAAACCTTGGCAACTCTGCTGTATACATCTGGTACCACAGGCAAACCCAAAGGGGTGATGCTGAGCCATGGTAATCTCCTGCATCAGGTCAACACCCTTGGTACAGTAATAGCAATCGAAAAAAGCGATCGCGTTCTTTCTATCCTGCCTACCTGGCACGCCTACGAACGCTCAGCGGAGTATTTTGTGTTATCTCAGGGTTCCACCCAGATTTACACCAACCTGCGCCATGTCAAAAAAGACCTTAAAACCTTCAAACCTAACTTTATGGTCGGAGTACCCCGACTGTGGGAATCGATTTATGAGGGGGTGCAAAAGCAGTTTCGTGAGCAACCGGAAGGTAAGCAGAAATTAGTCCAAAACCTGCTAGGGTTCAGTCAACGCTACATTGAGGCACGGCGGCTTGCTCAGGGGTTGACCTTAGATAATTTAAATCCTTCACCCATCCAAAAACTATTGGCCACAGTGCAAGCTTCCTATTTATGGCCGGTTCATCAATTGGCTAATAAACTAGTTTATCAAAAAGTCCGGGAAGCCACTGGGGGAGAAATCAAGCAAGTCATTAGTGGTGGGGGTTCCTTAGCGAGGCACCTGGATAACTTCTTTGAGATTATTGGTGTCGAAGTCCTAGTCGGCTATGGCTTAACCGAAACATCTCCCGTTACTAATGCCCGGCGTTCCTATCGTAACCTGCGTTTTAGTGCTGGACCACCTTTACCGGAAACTCAAATCCGGATTGTTGACCCTGAGACTCATCAGCCTTTACCCCAAGGTCAAACCGGCTTGGTGATGGTAAAAGGACCACAGGTGATGCAGGAATATTATCACAAACCAGAAGCTACCGCTAAGGCAATTGATCGAGACCGGTGGTTTGATACAGGGGATTTAGGTTGGGTGACCCCCCAGAATGATTTAGTCCTCACTGGCAGAGCAAAAGATACTATAGTTCTGACCAATGGAGAAAATATCGAGCCACAACCAATAGAAGATGCTTGTTTGCGCAGTGCTTACATTGACCAGATTATGCTAGTGGGTCAAGACCAAAAGGCATTGGGTGCCTTAATAGTACCAAATCTAGATGCCTTGCAAGGGTGGGCAGCGGCTCAAAATCTTACCCTTGATGTATTCGCTCAAGATGTTGATTTAAATACTAAAGAGGTTCAGACGTTATACCGGACTGAATTAAACCGAGAAGTCCAAAATCGACCAGGTTATCGCCAAGATGACCGCATCAGCACCTTTAGGCTGATTCTAGAGCCGTTTTCCCAGGAAAATGGCATGATGACTCAAACCTTTAAAATCCGACGACCTGTAGTCACAGAACGCTATCGCGCTATCATTGACGGGATGTTTGCGTGAAGTACCCCAACCGGCTTGACCAAAGGTCATGGGATTGCTCGCATTCTCAGGTCAATTCAGGGACGGTCTTATTCGTCTTATCGGCAAAGCCGACGCGGGGCGCGTTCGGGTTTCCCGCGCGCGTCCCCGACGCCTAAACCAGAGGCGCTTTCCTAGGCCGGGGAACCCGGCCTAGGAAAGCGCGCCTGCTGGAATTGGTCGTTGACGAGGCGTCCACAGGCAGACATCCGCCTTCTATCGACGTATAACTTTTACGACAGACTTACCATGGAATTACAGCTCTATGGCTAACCAGCCGGGGCAAGTCTCTTCCGGGAGACTAAACCTTAGAATAAGGCAGCCTTAATCATAAAGTTTTAACCCTTTTACCCATAGCCGACAAACCATAAAGGCTGCCTTATTCTTGCGGTAACTTCTGACCCTGAGCTCTGAAGCGTACTTTGTACACCTTTGATAAGGTAGCCTTTTAGTCAGTCAGGCGGGTCAACGACCAAGTTGATTATATCACGAATCGTCGTAAGTTGAGGCGCGACCCCGTAATTTAATTCTTCAAGCGGAAAGCGCGCCTCCGTAGTCTCGCTATCCATCCCCACCTTCAAAGAAGGTGGGGAATTCCGCGAGTTTCTGTTAAAACGTTAGAAGGTTTAGAGGTGCGGGCCTCAAACCTTGAGACTGAACCTCAATCTTCTTTTGAAGAATTATTGAGCAATATCACCAGTCAAACTCTCAATCCCTCAAAGTTACATAGTGGAACGCATATGGACGACTCTAATAAGAACTTACTCTTGAAACGGCCAATTAATATCAAAGCCATCGTTACCCCTCGATGGAAGGAAGAGGTTCAGCAACAACTACAAAATCAAATCAACCAACTCGACGGCCAACTGCAACAGATTGATCTGCAGGGACAAAAAGCGATCGCTGAGATTAAAAACCAGAGCGTGAATCCTCCTGGTCCTCAGGTATCGCAACAAATTGAAAGCATTCAAACCCAGGTCAATCAAAAGAAAAGTGAACTGCTAGAGCAGAAAAACCAGCAACTTCAGCAACTACAACAAGTCCAAACCCTCGAACTCGACCAGGAAGTTAGTCAAGGTCAGCTAGAAAGCTTCTTCAGGGTGGAAGAAGGAGATAACCTAGTCAAAAAGATGAACGTGGAAATTCTGCTGCGGGATGGGGTTATCGAAGAGATTCGCGGTGATATTTAACGGAAACACAGGACATGAATAAACAGGGATACACGGATATCTGATTATCCGTGTATCCCTGTTTAAAAATCTCTGTATTGTCTTTCACGCCTTTGCCATTGACCCAGCCATTACTGGCAAAATTCCGTTGACCAATCCTGATGACCCCGTCCCTCTCGACAGGTAAACTGTTGACCAGCCCACATGATCTGCCACTTTTTGCCAGTTTGGGCTGATTCCTTGGGTGATAACTCAATACGATACCGGATGCCACGTACAGAGTCATCCGGTAAACCCGTTTGAGTGATGGTGACTACCGCTTGATCAGGTTGAGGATAATCTACCTTGACCTGTTGATCAAAGTTTCCTTCAATCAACGATTGGTTTTGACCAAAGGTAGATAATGCGATCGCTTTTGGATCGGCACCAATCAGTTGATCCGGTTTTGCCTTATTGGCTAGGTCAATGGCTTTATAGTCTTCTCGCTTAGTCTGGACATTAGCAGGAGACTGAATTGGTTTGGGTTCAGGGGGTTTGCTAATCAGATTGCAAGCACTCAGGATTAGGATAATACCTGTAAGCGCGGTCAGGGAAAGTTTTTTGTTAAGCATCTCATATCAAGTTGCATTCGATAGAAATCAAGCTAACTTGTCGGCTGTTGACAGTCAACTCTCAACGATCAACATTTAACAGTCAACAGTCAACACTTAACACTTAACACTTAACAAAACACATTATCCCCGGGGGCCCAAGTCCATCTAATTACTGATGGCATTATTTATAGCGCTTGAACACTGACCCAGCACCGATAGCACCCAACATCAACAGACCCAATGTCGAAGTTGGTTCGGGAACTTTCTTAGAAGGCTTAGGGGGATCTGGGAAATCGGTAAACTTGATGCCAGAAACCGCACCACTTCCTGGTAGTTTAATATCCAGCTTGGTCACTGAATACTCAGGAAGATAGCTGAAATCGTAAGTGGATAGGGAGTTGTCTGTGCCAAATTTTAGTGATTGTTTCTCTGTTGTGCCATCCTCCAGAAACGCTTTAACATATCCGTTTTTATTCTTCGGATTCTCATCAATGTCTAGAAGCGTGACGTAATCAACAGAAACGGCTTGATCAAAAACAAAGGAAATGATACCACCGCCAGCCCAGTCATCGGGTGTTTTACTTTTGTCCTCGTTGATAATTAGAACGTTACCCTGTGGCTTCGTACCAAATGAAGGTCCCGTGGCTAAGTCATCGTCTCCACCGGTGCATGTAATCCCAAAATCAGGTCCGCAATTGCTGTTGAATAACCTTAAGGGATGATTAGACCCTTTGTTACTGGTTATATGCACACCGAATTTTGCCCATTGCTCACCAATATTTTTCTTAGTCCCCGCCTTGAGAATGTTACCAGCATCATCCTTTTCAAAATCCAGTAAGTATTCATCAGCTAGAGCGGGATTACCACCTACTGTTCCCAAAGTAACTAAGGCAGCTGTGAGCGTAACTGTTGATAACTTTTTCATGGTTTTTCAACCCCTCAATACTGACTTAATTTTAGCGCTAAAATCTTTTTTTATATCTTTTTTTGAGGATTTTTATTAACCTTTACTATCTACTATTCAGGTAATATAGCAGAATTCTGAATTCTGAATTCTGAATTCTGAATTCTGAATTTAAACTCTTGCCATACTGTAGTTTGAGACTTTTGTCATGTCCTAATTACCCTGGCGACTGCTATAAATAGATTATTATATAGCAATCCTCAATCATTTTTAAAATCACTGGACTTATTAAAAAATAGCTCCAACTCCGGTCCCTTCTGCCTTCTGCCAGCCCCCCTTATTAAGGAGGGGGGATTACTCCTGCATTAAAGCAGCCCATTTATTTCACGAATCAGATCGGATTGCTATAGTTATTTTATGGTTAATTAACCTATAGATTAGGTATAAGTTTCCTCTCTTGGGATAAATTATTCATTTCTTTAACGTTTGAGTCGGTTAATTAAAGATTCAGTGAAATGACCTTCATCCGGCCACCAAAATCGATAGGATTTAAGGTTATACTAAACTAGCTCTTAGACTGACCCTCTCAGCAGTCAACCGATAAGAGCTATTAGCATGTATAGAGTGATTGGTAGCTACCCACTCCCCTAATCCCTAATCCTGAGCAAAAAGAGGATATCCGTATTGTATAAAACCATCGAAGCCCTCTGCCTCATGGTTTCTTTACACAGTACGATGGCTTTGTGGGGCTTATTCAAGCTACAATGCAAGCTGGCATAATGTTTTTGCTAGCTCACTAGAATTGATTTAGAAGACCACCCCATGATTCACGAAGTTTTCATGCCCGCCCTCAGTTCAACCATGACCGAAGGCAAAATAGTTTCCTGGGAAAAATCTCCCGGAGACAAAGTCGAAAAAGGTGAAACCGTGGTGGTGGTTGAGTCGGATAAGGCTGATATGGACGTTGAGTCCTTCTATGAAGGATATCTGGCCACAATCACGGTATCAGCTGGTGACTCTGCTCCGGTGGGAGCCCCGATTGCTCTGATTGCGGAAACGGAAGCGGAAATTGAAGCAGCTAAACAACAAGCTGCCCAATCTACACCAGCTACTGACACAGCAACGCCTCAGCAAGCAACGGCCTCAACCCCAGAACCGGTACAGACCGCTCCCGCTGCCATTGCTGATACTCCCAGCCGCCGTAATGGACGAATTATTGCTTCTCCCCGAGCTCGTAAACTAGCGAAGGAATTAAGGGTTGATCTGAATACCTTAAGAGGAAGTGGTCCCCATGGCAGGATTGTGGCTGAGGATGTGGAAGCAGCAGCAGGTAAAGTCAGTACTCCCCCAGCACCAGCCACCACCCCAGCAGCACCGCCGACACCGGCTGTAATGCCCACTCCCACCCCAGCAACTATGCCAGCTCCTCTGCCAGCACCTCCTGCGGCTGTACCCCTGGGAGAAGTGGTGCCGTTCAATACCCTGCAAAATGCAGTGGTGCGGAATATGATGGTCAGCCTGCAAGTGCCTACCTTCAGGGTTGGTTACACCATCACTACGGATGAGTTGGATAAGTTATACAAAAAAATCAAGCCTAAGGGTGTTACGATGACAGGGCTGCTAGCTAAGGCAGTAGCGGTTACCTTGCAGAAGCATCCCTTGGTCAATGCTAGTTATACCGAACGGGGAATTCAATATCACAGTTCCATTAATGTAGCTGTGGCTGTGGCAATGGCTGATGGTGGCTTGATTACCCCAGTATTGCGCCATGCGGAGCAGCTGGATATTTATTCTCTGTCTCGCACTTGGAAAGATTTAGTAGACCGTGCCAGAACTAAGCAGTTGCAGCCAGAGGAATATAATTCCGGTACTTTCACCCTATCCAATTTAGGCATGTTTGGTGTAGACCGGTTTGATGCGATTTTGCCCCCAGGACAGGGTTCTATTTTGGCCATTGGTGCATCCCGTCCTACTGTAGTAGCTAGCCCTGACGGCATGATGGGAGTAAAGCGTCAGATGCAAGTGAATATTACCTGTGACCACCGGATTATCTATGGTACTGATGCGGCAGCGTTCTTGCAAGACTTGGCGAAGTTGATTGAAACTGATCCGCAATCGTTAACTCTTTAAGTCATTAATCGTAGGGTGGGCAGTGCCTAGCAAAGCCCTTTGCAAGCTTGATTATCTGTCTGGTGCACTGCCCACCCTACATGAACTTTGGGTTAAACCTAGTCATTAATGGTAAGGTGGGCAGTGCCTAGCAACGCCCTTTGCAAGCTTGATTATCTGTCTGGTGCACTGCCCACCCTACATGAACTGCTTGATCACTGAGAGGGGCGCACGGTTGGTTGTGCGCCCCTCTCAGTAAAATTGTTCACTATTGCGTTTAACAGTGAGATTTTCGCAGTTTCCGATACTTTTTAGCTACCAAAGTCTACCAAGATCAACTTTAGCCCGCCAATGCCAGCTGATTCGAACGCCAGGGGGTATCTCCGCGCTTCACGAAGAAATATTCCTCGTGCGCCATAAAAGTGCGTAAACCAGATCCAATGTCACTACAAAACCCTTGGTTTTCGGGAAATTTATTTAATTGAGACAAGGTTGTGGCACTAAGAACATAGTTAAAGTATAGCAAATTACTTGAGTTTTTGGCAAGCTTTGTGATACTTTTGCCTACTGTCCACTAACCCTCCAGCAGTAAACAAACCACCCACAACGATTAGACCAAGCAAAGTAGAGGATTCAGGCACATCTTGTGGGTTCGATAAATGCGGTGGAAGAGAGCCACCGAACGCCAGTTGGTAGTTGCCTGTGTGAGAATACGTGTAATCGTTATTATCGTCAAGGCTGACCAGCCCAGAATCTGTGGCCTCGAAACCATAAAGGTATTGGGTTTTCCCATCGTATTCAACCTTGACAATTTCACTAGCCTGTATACTAGGTGGTAGGAAACCAGCGAAGGCTGGAGGAATTATCTCTGCCAACATATCTCTAGCATTAAAGTGACCTGCTAGCCCAATGGTAATTAGGCCTGTTGTGTCATCTTGGTTGAGGTAGGAAATATTGGGATCGCTAAATCGTTGCAATCCTCCATTGCCGAAAAATTGTCCATACAGAACATTATCTAGACCTGACCCAATCAAAGATACAAGACCGTTTGCAGTTAAGGCATCACTGAACCACTTCTGAGCTAAGGTGATGCCACCAAAATCAGTAGCCCAGTCAGCGAATGTCAGACTGCTCAAGGTGATGTCCTTACCACCGATTTGACCTGTTAGGCTAGTGACATCGTTAGAGAAGAAAAATTGGAAGTTTTCCAGGGTTTCACTGCTGGCAAATAGCTCTACGTTTCCACCAGGGTCACTAGCGTCACCTTGCAAGAGGGTTGACAAACTAGCACCTGGATCTATATAGGTATTCGTACCGTCAGATGCAATCTTGAGGTAGTCACTACCGATTAGGGTCGCTCCTGTGAGGCTTCCAGCAACAGCTGGGGTAGTGGCGATCGCACTGATACCGGCAATAATTGAGGCACCGAGCCACATTTTCATTACTGTGCTTTTCATTGACATGTCTCCCTTCGAGTTAGTTCAGGTTGCTGGCAGGACTTGGTGTCTTTTTTTTAGTATCGGAGTTGGATGTTAGCGATCGCGTTTTTGATGGGGTTTAAGTTATGTTAATCTTTGACATAATCCTGAGTGCGTCAGTTCCTCAGTCCTGAATAGGGCAATATAGCGCTACGCGCAAGGCAAGAGGAATCCCCCCTAACCCCCCGCGCGTAAGGGGGGCTGGCATGCATGCTAAAGTTGACTACAACAGCTTAGGTGCGCTTTCCGGAGAGGAAATCTTGAAGAGGGTCGCCTTATTACAAAAGTTTTAACCCTTTTAGGTATAGCCAGTAACCCATAAAGGCGACCCTCTTAATGCGGTAACTTCGTTCCCGCATCTAATTATTAAATTCCCCACGGGTCGCACCTTTTTCAAGGTGTATCAATGTCAAACACCTTAATGGGTAGTGCTATAAATTTTCAATCTTGTAGCGATTACCGATTACCGATTACCGATTACCCAAGACCTGATCAGATTATTCACCTGTTCTGGTATCTCATCATGGGGACAGTGTCCTGCTTGTAGATAATATTCCGTTAACTGAGGATAATATTCCCTAAACTTTGCTCCCCGTTCTCTGCTCTTGATCCAAGGATCCCCTTCTCCCCATAGCATCAATAACGGACAAGTCATCTGTTCCAACAACACATCGACTTTTTCCCCTTGGGGTGACTTGAACACAGAAGCAAATACCTGAGCAGCACCAGGATCACAAGACGGGCGATAAATCTCGTCTACTAACTGTTCCGTTACTGCATCCTGGTCAAGATAAACCTTCTGGAGGGTTTTGCGAATGATTGACGGTCGCCGCAGGTACTGGAATAACAGGAAACTTGCCCAAGGTTGTAGAAAAATTGATTTGGTTACCTGATTGAGAACTTTTTTGACAGGATTGACCTTAGTGGCAGGTTGAGTATCACTAAATGGTCCAGCACTATTGAGCAATACTAAACCTGCGGCGGAGCTAGGACGCTGTGCAGCTACACACAGAGCTGCATAACCCCCCAAGGAGTTTCCAGCTAAGACTACTGGTTGACCAATCACCTCTGTAATAAAATCATGCAACTGGTCTCGCCACAAATTGCCACTGTACTCCCGATCTGGTTTAGCAGAACGTCCAAACCCCAACAAGTCAATCACCCAAACTTCAAAATCCTGACTCAATTGAGCAATGTTTTTGCGCCAGTGGTCTGTAGATGCCCCAAATCCGTGAATTAGCAGTAACGGTGGGTATCCTGATGGCTTTTGTCCAGCCTGTACATAATATATAGATTCCCCCCGCCACTGCCAGTAAGTTCCAGGGATGGGAGTATTAGAAGGGGTAGCACTTACCTGGGTAATCACGGTAAACTATTAAGTAATGTTAACTTTTTGATCATAGCGCTCCCTGTCAGTTGTCTGATGTTAGAATAATGGCAGTATATAATGGAGAGTTTGTGTAAACATATAAAAGAGAGAGGGAAAAGCTTTGTCAGTCGAAACCATTGAGAAGCGTTCAACAGTTCGTAAACACGCGCCTCGCTATCGCGTATTGCTCCATAATGATGACTTCAACTCTATGGAGTATGTGGTGAAAACCTTGATGGAAACTGTGGCGAGTCTGACTCAACCTCAAGCAGTCAACATTATGATGGAAGCCCATCAATCCGGGCTGGCATTGGTGATTACCTGTGCTCAAGAGCATGCTGAGTTTTATTGCGAAACCCTGAAGAACCGGGGTCTGACTAGTACAATTGAACCTGACGAATAAGGGGCAATAGGAGAGATTCTTCCCTTTCCAAATCTTGAAATTATAAAACGTTTTACACCCAGGCTGGCTAGATTATCCCTATACCCAGCACCATTCAGGTTGGGGATGTTTATACTAGCTTTGCTGTTGCTTTGGTTACCCATAGCAGCACCAATATACTTAATTGGTAGCGACCCAAACTCAGTGACAATCCTGACTATGGGGCTAATGTTCGGGGTATTTCTGTACTTAGTCCGAGTTTGGGGAAGGAAGGTTTATCGCCAGCCAGGACTGTTAAAAAAATATGGTTTGCGGCTAACAGCGCAAAACGCTCTTGAGTTAATCAGAGGACTAGGCCTAGGTCTGTTAATGACTCTTAGTCTGTTTGGATTACAAGGGTGGCTGGGTTGGCTAGCATTCCAAACTCCTCCACTCCCATGGTCACGGCTGATTGTAGAGGGATTAATCAGTGCTTTGGCCATAGGCTTCGCTGAAGAATTGGTGTTTCGGGGTTGGTTGCTTGATGAGTTGCAACGGGATTATAGTTTTAAGACATCACAGTGGATTGGTGCGATCGCATTTGCGCTGCTGCATTTCCTTAAACCAATTCCAGAAATGATTCGCGGCTTACCGAGATTTCCCAGTTTATTGCTGCTAGGGTTAATCCTGATTTGGGCAAAGCGATCAACTCAAGGACGGCTAGGTTTATCGATTGGTCTCCATGCTGGCTTAGTTTGGGGTTATTATATTATTGATGTTGGGCAATTAGTAGTCTATTCAGGCAAGGTTGCTCCCTGGATTACTGGCATTAATCGCGATCCTACTGCTGGGATAATGGGATTGCTATTTCTAGCTTTAGTTGCTTGGTGGATGAAGCGCAATCATCATAGTAATTAGTAATAATTAGTGATTAGTAATAATTAGTGATTAGTGATTGGTATTTAGAGTCCAAAGTGATAATAGTTTAAAAGTCTAAATAGCAAGAGGTGCGCTTGACCTTGGCGAATTAAATTCGCCAAGGTCAAGA
>NZ_JAAHHC010000003.1:107712-193369 GCF_010672265.1 Moorena sp. SIO3A2 | reverse complement strand
TGATAGAATAAGGGTAACATTTGCAACAGATAGGTCTTATTGACAATTTGAGACCTATCTTTTTCTATCACAGATCGTTACACTCTTGACGTATCAATCGTTTCAAGCCATATCGTCGCCCCCCCAGCTCTACCTGTAAAGGCTGCGGTTGTCCTGACTAGATTAGTTTTCAACTCAATTAGGGAGAAAATTTGTCCCTTTGAACCAAGTAGTAGGTGGTAAGTGCTAGGTTATACATGAGGGGATGTACCTTACCTGACGGGGGTGAACCTGAAGGCTAAACTAATGTCATACCAAGGGTTGAGACTGAAGTTCCCCCTCAAAAAGAAAAGGGTGATTGACAGGTAAGGTAACAAAAAAATGATAAGCAAAAGTGTTCTGAGCAAACTAATAAATTCGGTTTAGTTCTAATTTCGATATCAATAGTCCATCTCAATTTTCCAGAACACCCCAAACTTTGCACCCTGAACCTGACGACCCTACACCCCCTTCTCTGGCAAAATCCCTTGGAACTCAAGGGATTTTAGCCTTGTCAAAGAACTAGAGACCGAAACTTTTCTGTTTCTGCTAACGCTGGGTTAATCCCAAACCAGCGCCCTTGTTCATCTTGGTATTCATAGACAAACATACTGCGCAACAAGGTTTGATATTCTTGTTCCCCCTTGACGGACTGCTGTTGCACGACTTGAGATAGCAACTTCCACTCTTCATCTTCAACAGCCAGAGTCAAATCATCTCGGTATCCCTTAATCACACCCTCTAAACAACTCGTGGAAAAGGGCGGGTCTTCCTGTTGCAAACAGTTATAGAGCAACCCTAACAAGTTACGGACATGACCGCCACTAATGCGACACATCCGGTCAAGGGTTTCTGGGCTATCAAATACTAGTGGAATCAGGTTTAGTCGCTGTTGAGGATCAACCATTGGAAAAGCTCGGGCTAGCAATAGCTGTCGCAGCAGTGCCATACCTTCTGGATAGTCACGACCATCCCTTAACTGTATGGGCACCATGGGCAAAATTTTGGGAGCCACACCACCACCGACTCGATTTTTGAGAGTTTCGTACTCGTTGGAGAACATTAAGGACAAGGGTAGAGTGTAAACTACATGACAGTTCAAACGCCTTAACTGAGTACCACGGTCGATAAACAGATACTCTGGCTGGGAACGACCTGAAGCCATCGAGCGATTATCAACTCGGTCAAGATTATCAATAATCACCACCAAACCCTTTTTGCCAAGCAACTTCAGCTGCTGAATCGCTGATTGTAAAATTTCTTCGTTGATGGCATTCAAAATGCTTTGGGTGCGGGGTTCTAGGTGCTGTCGTAGCAGTTGGCGTTGCTGAGGACTGTCTTTACTTCTGGCTGTAATCTTGGCAATGCCTACGGAAAATTCGGCTTCTGTTGAAAACTCGATCGGAGTTTGCAAAAAGTCTTTGATTTCATTAAATAATTTACTAAAGTAAGTGGGTCTGAGCTGTATGCTTATAGCTTCTAGGCTTTCGCACACTGACCTAGCGATGCTCAGTAAAATGTCACTGACATCAACATCCACCATGTCTAGGTCTTGAGAGGACTCAAAATAAACAACATGAAATTGCTGCTTTTCCAACTCGGCTTTAAGTCTTAACAACTCAGTAGACTTACCACAGCCAATATGACCAGTAAACAATTGACAGGTCGGTTCATCTGGTGACAGACGGGTAATGGTTCGTCCTAAAGCTTCGATAATCTTTCCTCCCCTGACAGCGGAAAAATCGATATAGTATGGATGGTCTTCTGGATTACCCATATCTAAGGTTTTAGCTGGGTTACACGCTTTGAAAAATCTTGGTAGATGCAGTTCCATAAATTAACCTCCCACCGTTGTGGTGATGGTTGTGGTTTACAGAAGGCGGTTAGAAAGCCCACTCCTTCAACAGGGTGAGATAGAAAGCGTCCCCAGTAATTAGTCTTTTGTAAAAGACTAATCCCTAATCACTGACCCATCCCACGACTAAGGTACGTGGGATGAGTTAACTATAGAGGACTGATTAGGCACCAATGCCTTTTCCGATCAGGCTGATGGAACCTGTTAAGTATAAAACGTGGGAACCTAGTAGTGGTTAAATTAAAAAAAGTATTTGGTGCTCAGTCAGGAATTGCAAAGTTCAAACCTTGTCGTTCCCCAGATTTTTGGGTAGATTGGCGTGAAGCGATCGCGCCGCAGCGCAAACGCCCACACGCCAATTGTCAGGCTTACTTCAAGTCATAAATGTACTCTGTCGATTGATCGGTAGTAGATGAGCAACATCGCATCAGTCTCTGAATCACAATTGTCTAATCGACGCAAACAACTGCGACGGACACGCCGCATTAAATTTTATCAAAAGATTTGGCGTACACTTTTGGTGGGCGGTATCGCTGGAAGTTTACTCTGGGCAATAACTTTACCAGATTGGATGATTCGTCAGCCAGAACAAATCAAGATTCAAGGGAATTATTGGCTTTCTGCTGAAGCGATACGCTCCCTGCTGCCTTTATCCTATCCCCAGTCTTTACTGCAAGTACAACCCCACGTCCTTGCCGAGTTTTTGGAATCTGAAGCTCCTATTGCTTCGGCTCTAGTTAGCCGTCAACTCATACCACCAGGATTGACAATACAAATTAGAGAGCGTCAACCAGTGGCTATTGCTGAGCAGAGTAAGCCCCAAACCAGAAAAACTAAAAACTCTACCCCAACGTTGGGTTTAGTCGATGAGCAAGGGATCTGGAGCCCCAAGAGCAGTTACGAACCACTCTCGGCCAATCTGCAGTTGCCGAACTTGAAAGTGATTGGTCAAAATTCCGTTTATCGCCCTTACTGGTTCGATGTTTATCAAGCTGTGAGTCATTCGGCTGTCAAAGTTTTCGAGATCGATTGGCGAAATCCAGCCAACTTAATTCTGAAAACCGAGTTAGGAAATGTACATTTAGGTCCTTACAGTGAAAGCTTCCCCACCCAACTGAGAGTTCTAGATCAGATGCGAGAATTGCCGAAGCGCACACAAAAGAGCAAAATAGCTTACATTGACCTGCAAAACCCAGACTTACCATCGATTCAAATGATTACAGACCATGACAGTGTGCAATCGCGAGTTAAATAAGGATAACTAAGAAGGTCAGACAAGTGTAGAGGCCTACTCTGACGGCTAAACCGAGGCGATATTTCCAGCAACCTATGTTTTGTTTCAGGTCAGTTATCGGGTATAGACCCAGCCGTTGCCAGGGTCTTTGGTTTTTCAATCAACTTACTCTATAGTTAACTCAGACTGCTACATATAACTTATAAAGATAAAGATAAACACTTACCCTCACCTCTTGCAATGACGCTTAATAGTCAACTAGGGCTTGCTGCTCAAAGTTCTAAAATCATCGCAGAAGCAGATCTTTCATTAGGATCCGACAATACACATCCTTTTAGTAACTCTGTATTACAATTCGGTCAAACTTATGATTCTAATCGCATACCCAGGGAAGAAACTAGGAGTGACAATATCGTGCCAGGTAGCGTTGCAAAAATCAAGGTTATTGGTGTTGGCGGGGGTGGTGGTAACGCAGTTAACCGCATGATTGCCAGTGATGTCAGTGGAGTAGAGTTCTGGTCAATTAACACAGATGCTCAAGCACTAGCCCAATCATCAGCCCCCCAACGCTTACAAATGGGGCAGAAGTTGACCCGAGGGTTGGGAGCAGGAGGGAACCCAGCCATTGGTCAAAAAGCCGCTGAAGAATCCCGGGAGGAAATTGCCCAGGCTCTCGAAGACACTGACCTGGTTTTCATTACTGCTGGGATGGGGGGTGGTACTGGTACAGGAGCTGCCCCGATTGTAGCAGAAGTTGCTAAAGAGATGGGTGCTTTAACCGTGGGAGTGGTCACTCGTCCATTTACCTTTGAAGGACGCCGCCGTACTTCCCAAGCCGAGGAAGGAATTGCCGCTCTGGGGAGTCGAGTCGATACCCTAATTGTTATTCCCAATAATAAACTCTTGTCAGTGATTTCAGAACAGACTCCTGTTCAAGAAGCATTTAAAGTAGCTGATGATATCCTACGTCAGGGGGTACAAGGGATATCTGATATTATTACTATTCCTGGCTTGGTGAATGTGGATTTTGCCGATGTGCGAGCGGTGATGGCAGATGCTGGTTCGGCTCTGATGGGCATCGGGATGGGTTCTGGAAAATCCCGAGCCAGAGAGGCAGCAGTAGCTGCCATTTCTTCTCCTCTGCTGGAGTCTTCTATTGAAGGGGCTAGAGGGGTAGTTTTAAATATTACTGGTGGCAGTGATCTGACCCTCCATGAAGTGAATTCAGCAGCAGAAACTGTTTATGAAGTGGTTGACCCCAATGCCAATATCATCTTTGGAGCAGTAATTGATGATAAGCTCCAGGGTGAAATTAGAATTACTGTGATTGCTACGGGATTTACCGGAGAAGCCCAGTCTGCACCTAAATCCGTGGAAACTCCCCTGAATCGCCGACCGATTGCTCCTACACCGATGCCCCCTACACCCAAGGTTGAGCCTAAGAGTAGACCAGGATTAGATATTCCAGAATTCCTGCAACGGCGTCGTTTTCCTAGAGGACCAAAGGAGTAGAAAAAAACTGGCACAAACCAGATGGCATGGAAGTAAAGCAAAGCAACCTATAGCCAAGGCAAGACTGTTGTCGGTCACCTTGGTAATTGCTGATTTTACTACTAGGCGTGAAAACTTCCCTAGACATTGCTCCTGAGCCTGAACCCATGGGAAACTTTTTTCGGTTATCACTATCAATAGGCTGAATCAGCCAGACTATGGAGCAGGAGTTTTTGTTGACTATATCCCTAGCTTTGAGCCAACAAGGGCTGCCCACAGATTAAAATTTCAACTATTCTTGCCTTGGATGAAGTTTAGCTATACTTATGACTTCTAATCACCGAACCAACCCCCCTATGCCCAAATCCAGTAGCGATCGTTACCCTAGTTCAACATCGGCAAACAAATCGAATACATACTGTCCGTCAGTACCAATTTCTGTATACCGGGAACTAGCAGCTGAGTTGCAAGCAACACAGGCGATGTTGGACTCTCTCCATTCTCAAAATCAGCATTTAGTTAAACAACACCAGCAGCTGCGACAGGAAGTTAAAAAAGTTATTAATTCAGCTCTGCATCTACAGCAGGTGATCAATTCCTTAGAACCAGTGAGTCCAGCTGAAGTCCATCGACCTCAGCCAGTAAAGCAGCCGGAATCCCGTCAAGCTCCACCAATTCCATCCCAGCGCACCGCTACAACTATCCCAGGGGGTGAATTTTCCCCACCTCAGATAAAACCTCAAACCCCTCCCTCTTCCTATCGAGAAACTTTAGTGATTGAACAACAAGACAATCGCTCCCTGCGAAGTTCGCAGCCAGAGGCAGTGTCCTATGTCAATGGCTGGGTGTTGGTTATAGCCATCTTGGGAATTGTCTTGAGCGCATTTGGTGCTGGCTTTTTAGTGGTGAAACCGATACTAGATAGTAATCGTTGAACCATTGTGCTGCTTGATTAATCGATTTATGGCGGGTTCTTTGAGATTCATCAAAAAAATTGGGTCTGAAACCCCGTCCTTATAGGACGGCTTGATGTTACCATAAAGATGGTCAATGACCCACCCGAGACGATGGATTGACCAAAGGTCACGCTTCGCGAACAGACAGCCTATACGAGCAAAGTCCAGTAACCTGGCGGCGCAGCAAAATCGGTAGACCGGGAAAAGATGACAGGGCAATGGAAGGCCAACTCTCGAATCAAAAAGTACATCAAGACTTTTCGCAGAAATTCTCGATACATGAAAACCGCAGGACTTGCACCGGATAGTCTGGGTCGCGAACGTAAGACCATAAAACCCCGCTTAGGGTGGAGGCTGTTGCATTGAAGCACCAAACCAAATCGTGAGGTTTAGGAATCACCGTTCTTCTAGGACGGTGAGGATGTCAACCGCCTAATCTAATCTTTTACTAAACCTCGGCTGTATTTAACGCTATTTTCGCTTCCCCATTGCACCATTAACTGGAAAATGACGATCATTACTGCCAAGGGAAATCGGTTTTTAGCAGTTAATGGCCAGGTCTATAAGGTTTGCCAGGGTCAATTGTGCCCAGAACATTGGCTGATCACAGATCTGTTTACTCAGATCAAGTCCACAGTCATTAGTCAGTGGTGAAGGGCAACAAAAAACCTGCTCAACCTGAGTTCGATATCAGCGATCGCTCCACGAAAGAGTCAGGGATATAAGCTTTGGGCAACTAGGGTAGATTAAGGCTTTCAGCGTTACGTTGAACTCAGGTTAAAATTCATTGTTATGTTTAACTCATAACAATGAATTTTAGCAGAGTGAGTATTTAACGGGAACTAGAACTGGTAGTACACAGCAAGCGATTCTAGGTCGGTTGTGAGTCCCCTGTTCACGTGAGTTCGAGATCAGGGTACACTCCAGAAAAAATCACGCGCAGGGATACAGGCTTTCAGAGACTAGGATAGATTAAGGCTTTCAGGGTTAGGTCGAACTCAGGTTCTTCCTATGATGACTGAAGTTACCCCTCCTCGTTGATATCCCTAGCCATAGTTTTTGAGGAGGGTCTGACCAACAGACTTACATCTGTGATGGATTTAAGAAACACGAACCGGCAGCAAATGCATCAACCATAGGGGTTTGACAAAGTCTTTCTGCCAGAGTTGGGTTTGAATTGATCGGGACACAACTGGGAGGTAAGACTCATATCAATGACCAAAATGGCAAGCAGTTCTCAGAAAGAGGATTTAAAATGGACTATCAGGTTTCTATGAGTATGAGCGTGCAACTGTGATTCCCTATGACTTTCTAAAAGCGATCGCAAATGAACACGGTGTATCTAAAGCCGAGCTGGAGGTTGTGGCTTTGGCGATGGAGGGTCAATCGACAAACGCGATCGCAAACATCCTCAACATTAGTGAACATGCAGTGCGCAAAAGACTCAGCGAGGTCTACAAAAAGTTTCCTATATCGGGTACAGGGCCTGTAAAGCTAACCAAACTGCAACAGCTGCTGGTCAATCGCTATCAGACTCATCTAGAAACCCAGGATATCTCCTCTAACTGCAGAAGCTATACCCCTATCTCTACTGTCCAATCCTCAAACCCCAAGCACATGGATTGGGGTGAGGCACCAGATGTTTCTGTTTTCTATGGTCGCACTGAAGAACTACGCCAGTTAGAAACATGGATTGTTAAAGATCGTTGCCGCTTGGTGGCACTACAGGGTATGGCAGGGATTGGTAAAACCACCTTGTCAGTGAAGCTGGCTAAACAAATTCAGGATCAGTTCAAGTATGTGGTATGGCGTTCCTTACGTCAGGCACCACGGTTAGAGGATATCCTAGCAGCACTGCTCCAATCTTTATCTGGGCCCCTAGAAACTGTAGGATATGAAACAGCAGGAGGGTTAAACCCAGTCCCTAGTTCTCAAACTACCAAGGAGCTTATCTCCCAACTAATTGAGTACTGCCGCCAACACCGTTGTTTGATAGTCCTCAACGGTGCCGAATCTATTCTACAGATTGGTACACTTGCCGGCATCTACCGAGAAGGGTATGAAGGCTATGGTGAATTGATCAGACGCTGGGGAGAAGAACCCCATCAAAGCTGTTTGTTGATTACCAGTCAGGAGAAACTCAGCGAAATTTCGTTACTTGAAGGAGAGACTTCACCTGTGCGTTCCTTAAAACTTGAAGGTTTAGGGGAAGCCGCGCAATATATTTTGCAGGAAAAAGGATTGTCTGGGCAGAAAAACTGGGACTATTTAATTAAGGGGTATCGTGGGAATCCCTTGATGTTAAAACTTGTTGCCATAACCATCAAAGAAGTTTTTGATGGCAGTGTGACCGATTTTTTGGCAACTACCCTATTTACCCATGACGTTAGTGACTTTATCGAAGAAATCTTAGATCGGTTATCAGATTTGGAACATAAAATTATATATACCATGGCTAGTCACAAAGAACCTGTAATCCTAACTCAATTACAGGATGAATTACTGGAGATATCGCCTCAGGAATTACTCAGGGCTCTGGCCTCCTTGAGACAGCGATCCCTAGTGGAGAAATCTGAAGGTGGGTTCACCTTGCCTCCTGCAGTCATGGAAGTGACTAACCAATTAATTGCTGAGCGAGAATAGTCATAATATCCCAGTTTACTAAATTTTTTAAACTATTAATAGTTCAATTTTAGAACTGGGTGATATCGAGTCCAGTTAATCAATTCGTATTCAGGTAAGTAGTTAGTTTTAAATTGTTAATGGTCAAGGGTCAATTAACAATTTACAATTAACAACAAATAATGATAAGTACTGATAAGTATTAAACTAGAAATGATCTGACCATTTTTGAATTAAAGATGCCAAATTCAAAATTCAAAATGAATAGCTTTCTAATTTTGAATTGTTGACACCTAATACCAGCACCTTAATTAATTTATGGGGTATTTTTGAATTTTGAATTGATAATTTTGAATGGCAGCGAAGCGATGTTCGAGGGAGCATGTCACTTATGCAGCAACATTAGTACGCTTATCTGGGGAATGGGGAATGGGGAATGGGGAATGGGGAATGGGGAATGGGGAATGGGTAATAGGTAATGGGTAATAGGTAATAGGGGGAGCATGTCAGAAATGCCGAATATTTTTACCATTACTATAGCCCCCTCATGGGTAATTGCTTGCTCATATGGTACATAGTTGATCTGTTCTGCAACTAATACCGGCTTATTAACATAATTTTTGTTTTTTTGTCAAGTAGTTCATTTGTTCGGCTTCTTTGACCTGCTCCCGATGTTCTACCCCCACGAATGAATTCGGGGGGTATTTTTGAATTTTGAATTGATAATTTTGAATGGTCGCGAAGGGATTGACTCAAAAAGGTTTCTATGCTTTAAATACAATAGCTGGATCAATACGAGTCACCTTTTGGATAGCGAACAAACCCGAAGTTACACACATTACCACAGTTATGCCAAAAACACCTGTGGCAGATAATGGTGTGATTAAAAGAATAATTCCTTTTGATTTAACCCATACACTCAACCCCCAGCAAAGGAGCATACCAGGCACATAACCAAGAACAGCCATCCACAATGCTTGTTCCACAATAACACTATAAATAAACCGGTCCGGTGCGCCCATCGCCTTTAGGGTACCAAACTCTTTGATATGGTCAGAAACCGAGGCGTAGAGAATCTGAGTGACAACTACCATGCCAACAATCACTCCCACAACAGCACCTAGACCCAATACAAAACCAAGACCTGTTCGCACCTGCCAGTAATTTCGGGTCTTGCGTGCCATCTCAACCTTCGTATAAGCACGAGTCCCGGGTAAAGCAGCGTCTAAATTCTGCTTGAGTTCCTCAAGATCCTGACCTAGTTTAGCCTTTACCATGATATAGGTAATGGGGTCTGTTAGGCTCAAAGGTGTAGGTTCAGGAATCTCCGACTCATCAGACTTATTCAAAGACTTTGACTTTTCGTAAATAGTGGTACACTGCAAATTATCTGAAGATTCTACAGTGCAGTTAAGCTTAGAGGTATAGCTGGTGTTGATATAGGTATTGGCATTTTCTAAGGAAGTAAATAAGAATGGGCTAGCTACAAGGGATTGACTATCTGTGGTTAAGCCGACCAATCGAGCAGGCAAGAAATTAACCGTAGCGGTATCACCGATATCTTTCACATTGAGCGTCGGTAATCTGCTTTGATCCACCATAATGGTATAAGGCTCCTTAAGGGTCTTCAGTCTACCCCGAGTGATTTTTCCGGGTTGGAACAGTGTTCCCCCTAGGTCAAATCCAATCAACGTAACAGGACTGGTATCTCCCTTAAGAGGACGCCATCGACCTGACCCCATGAGTAGTGCTTCTGCTCGCTCCACACCTTTGACTCGTTGGGCTTGATCCAGCTGATTCTTTAAAAGTGGCTCGGTTAGCTCAAACTGAACCATTCGCTCAGAACTTACCCATATATCTGCCTCCGACCCCTCAATCAGAAGAACTGTAGAGCGAGTGAACCCGTTGAGTATACCAGTTTGGATGGTGACTAGGCTAACGGCAAACATAATTCCTGCTTGAGCCACCAGAAAGCGAGGGATGTCTGCCCAGAGGTTTTTGCGAGCAATAGAGACCATAGAAGATCATGCCGAGAGAACTTTTAAGTAATATCACGTGCGAGAGCATAGAAATTGTAAGGTGTGGGTTTTTGGTCATTGTTATTTCTCCCAACCTTGGGTTCGAAGAAGACCTGATCGCAAGCGCCAGCCACGAAAACTATTCCATGGGCATACTCTCTTGATTTAAAAAGCTTCCAGAAATTAATAGGGCAAGGGTTTCATGGGTGTAGCGCGTTCTTCTGAATGCTTACAGTCAAAGTCATAAAGCCAGTGTAACTCATAGACTTTTAATTAACTAACATTAACTAACCAGTAAATTTTTGTAAATCCCTGCCAAGATGGCAACATGGCTCAGTGGCAAGAGTCATACATTTCAGTAGTTTTCTGGCATAGAAGGTCATAAATAATCAAAAACTTCGGTCAATGGGTAAATACCCCATAGTCTATATCGTGTAATTTGTGTAAACTCACGGATACATCAACCTCATAAAATTCTGTAGCATTGAGCTAGCAGTTACCTGATCAATCATAGGTTACTTGTGCATCTCGGTGAAAGTCTTTAACTGTTCCCGGTGTTTTTTCTTGCCTATGGTTAAGAAAGCCTCTTCCCAATCCGCAAATTATTCCGGTAATGGCAGCACTAGGACAATCAGTTTTGCTGACAACGGCAATCAGGTAAACCAAAGGCAATGATGGCGATAGAACAAAATTATCCTCTAATTCCAATCAAAGAGTTTACTTCCGTCAAACAAGCTGGGTTGTTTGAAATTTTGAAGCAGCCTCGGTTTAGCGGTCAACTCATTCTTAGTGATCCTAGTAAACAAGAATGGATATTTCACATTTATATGGGTCGCCTCATGTATGCTACCGGAGGGACTCATCCAGTGAGACGGTGGCGTAGAAACCTACTCATTCACTGTCCTCAGACATCTGCTCAGCTTTCATCACTGCAAGAGGATCTAGCTAATACCAATTGGGAAGATGTCAATGTCTGTTGGGACTATCATTTACTATGCCTATGGGTAGATCTGCACAAGGTTACCCGTGATCAAGCTATCAAAATGATTCAGTCTGTCATGGTAGAAATACTTTTTGATGTTACCCAAGGCATGCAGATCACCTATCAAATCAAACCAGATTCCTCATCATCATTATCATCATTCTTTAAACCACTGGTCTTGATTGACGCAGAGCAAGTCATCCATGAAGCTGATGAACTTTGGGAAGCTTGGCAAAGTGCTCGTGTAGCAGACCGCTGCCCTAATCGGGCACCAATTATCAGGCAGCCCGAACAACTGAGAGTTAAAACATCCCCTCAGGCTTATCAAACTATGACCAAGCTGTTGAATGGACAATATACCCTACGAGACTTGGCCATACTAATGAAACGGGATGCTAGGGCAGTTACTCTCTCCATTCTGCCTCACCTGCAATCAGGATTAGTGGAACTGATAGATATTCCGGATTTACCTGCTCCAGTTTCACTACCTCCGAACGAAACATCGGTCAAAATTGTACCTGAGCAGAAACCTTTGATTGCATGTGTGGATGATAGTCCCCTGATCTGCCAAAGCATGGAAAAAATTCTTACCTCAGAAGGCTATCGCTTTGTGGCTATTAATGATGCACTTAGGGCGATCGCTACTTTGTTAGCTACTAAGCCAGAGTTGATATTTTTAGATCTGGTCATGCCCAATGCTAATGGCTATGAAATTTGCGGTCAATTGCGCAGGCTCTCCTTTTTCCGCAATACTCCGATCGTAATTTTGACCGGTAACGACGGCATCATCGACCGTGTGAGAGCGAAGATGGTTGGCTCCTCAGATTTTATGAGTAAACCCATCAATCCTGAAGAAGTATTGAGCGTTATCATTAAACATCTTAAACAAGTTAATTATAATTGACTAGATAGCCGAAATTTAAGTGTTTACAAAAAAATATGTTTAAACACTTGCTTACTTGATTATAATTTTAGAGTTATTTAAATCGGATAAAAATGGTTACCGCATTAATTGTTGAAGATTCATTAACTGATCTAGAAATTTTCAGAGGTTATCTCAAGGAAAATGGGTTTAATGTATTAACTGCCCATAATGGCTCAGAAGCCCTAGAAAAAATTAGCAGTAATCAGCTGGATTTGATTGTCCTTGATGTTGTCCTTCCGGATCGCAGTGGTTTTGAAATTTGTCGAACCCTTAAAAATGAAGCTAAGACAAGCCAAATACCTGTGATAATCTGCTCCACCAAAGATACTGAAATGGATAAATTTTGGGCGTTGAAGCAGGGAGCAGATGCTTACCTGTATAAACCTGTTGATAACGCAGAACTCCTAAAAATCATTAACCAACTGGTCAAGGGCTAAATCTGAGCTATAAAGAAAGAGAGATCATCATGGTATCCAAGTTTGTCCCAGCATTAGCTTCCCCGTCATCAGCCACTGAAACTGCTGCGAATGAAATTAGACAGCAGTTTCTGCGGTTTCATCTGGTACCTGATACTACTGCTTTAATGCCAATTAATCAGCTGACTGAAGTGCTGACCATTGCTGTTGGTCAAATTATTCCAATTGCCCATATGCCACCTTGGGTGATGGGTGTTTACAACTGGCGGGGTGAAGTTCTTTGGATGGTCGATCTCGGACACATTGTCGGACTAACTCCTTGGCATCAGCAACCGGTAAATACATCACACTACACCTCCTTAGTGTTGCATATCCAGTCTCATGATCCTAAGTCCATTAAATACAACCAAATGCTAGGGTTGGTCGTCAACCGGGTAGAGGACATTGAATGGTGCAATCCCGATTTGATTCAACCTCTGCCATCATCAAGCCTGAATCCTGAATTGGCAAAGTTTTTACAGGGATATTGGCTGAAACATGGTGGTGAAATGCTAGTAGTTTTTGATGGCAAACTAATTTTTGATACCAAGTTTTAATCCTACTATTCAGCGACGGTAACCTGAACGTATTATTCCATAATCAATCATCACAACTAATTATAGATGATGATTCGTTAATTACTTATAACGGTAATAAAAAAAATACTGGGATAAAAAATAAGTGTTTTATAAAAAATAAACGAATACTTTTCATTATAATAATAATGCCAACAATACAAATAATAATGATATGGTAAAATCCCAAAAGGCGCTGGTTAAGACACTCTTGCCTGAGTCAACTATTCCTAACGTTAAATTGCGGGTTGTTCAAGAGTTAACAGAAACTGATACCGAGGTAAACCATTTGCCAGACCAAGATATCAACCCAGGAGATCAGCTTCTGGAACTGGTTAAAACTGAAAAAAAAAATCAGAAGAATAAAAATACTCTCAGCCGCCAGTTGTTGACAACGATTATGCCAACGGTATTGATTCCTCTGACTCTGGCTAGTCTAGTAAGTTACAGAATTGTTCACGACCATGACAAAGAGCGAAATAAATTACAGCAGCAGGAGCAAGCTCTAATTGCTGGTGAAGCAGCTAGCCAACTGATTAAGGATACCTTTACCGTACCAACCTTATTAGCTAGTAATCCTTTAGTCATCAAGGCAGCTCATGCTGGTAGCAAAACCGCAGAACAGCAAGAACTTCAGAAACTGGCTATTCACGAGATTGAATTACGTTTTCAAAACACAAAGCTCCTCCAACCCAATCCACAACTCAATAGTTACTTAAAGAAAATCGTCAAGGATGTAGGTCTAGGGGAATTATTTGTCACTGACCGCTATGGGTACAACATTGCTTATAGTAATCTCACCTCTGACTTTGTGCAAAGGGATGAAGACTGGTGGCAACAAGCCAAGCGTCAAGGGCGTTGGGTCAGTGAACTAGACTTTGATGATTCAGCTAATGTCTTTGGTTTTGATCTAGCTCAGGCAATCAAGGATCCTCAATCAGGAGAATTTCTTGGGGTGATTAAAGCTGTGCTACCCATGAATCAATTAGAGCAACTGTTCCCTTATCTAGAACATATCGGATTGATGGGTTCCCAACAAGTGCAGCTGATAGACACTAGCCAAGGCATGGTAATTAGTACCCTCACCCCTGAAGGTAGTCTGGATGAGGAGGAGATCATTGGAGGTGAAGCAGTTTGGGAAATTGCTAAGTTTTTAGTCCAGGCACCGACCCAGCTAACTATTAATACTAAGCAAGACTTCAATCGCTTCAAAGCTAAGTATTCACTAAAGGAAGCAAGACTTTCGACCTATACGAATAAAACGGGAAAGCAGGTAAAAATTGTTTACTTCCTCTATAAAGATAAGTTCTATACCATTGTGACTAACCCACAAACGGATTGGGTATCCGTTGCTTCCGTGGACAAATCAGAACAGCAAAACGCTGGTAATGAGTTAATCTTAGCGTTTGTCTTTATAGCCCTAGCCTTGGGAGCAGTGATTCTGGTAGTTGTTCTGCTTTTATCCCGCCGCCTATCTGCTCCTCTAAGTCAATTGTCTGATACAGCCAAGGAGGTGGCTGCGGGTAATTTAGATGCGATTGCTCAACCGAGTGGTACCGCAGAAACCCAAACCCTGGCTCACACCTTTAATAAACTAGTAGCCCGGATTAAACTTCTGGTACAAGACCAAAGCCTTGAGGCTAAGCGTGCTAAGCAACTGAAAGACATTACGATTCAGCTAACTCAAGCCCTTGACCTCCAAGAGATCCTGGATATGGTAGTGCGAGGGAGCCGACAAGGGCTGGATGCGGATCGAGTGGTTGTCTATCGCTTTGACCCCAATGGGAAAGGTACTGTCATTGCTGAATCCCTGGCTGCGGGTTGGCCCCAGGCTCTCGGTGCGGAAATTGCTGACCCTTGCTTTGCAAAGAATTACGTGGATAAGTACATCCAAGGTCGAGTTAAGGCAACACCCAATATTTATGAAGCTGGTCTGAACCGGTGTCACCTGAAACAGTTAGAACCCTTTGCGGTCAAAGCCAATTTAGTTACCCCGATTCTCGTTGAAGGGGAACTCTTAGGCTTATTAATTGCTCACCAATGCAGTGAACCTCGGACCTGGCAAGCCTCAGAAATCGATTTCTTAACCCAAGTAGCTAACCAAGTGGGAGTAACCCTTGACCGGATCAACCTCTTGGAACGGCAAAGAATTGCTGAAGCCGAGCAACGGACGGCTAAAGAGCAGCTTCAAAAACGAGCACTGGAATTGCTGATGGAAGTAGACCCAGTTAGTAAAGGAGACCTCTCGATCCGTGCCCGTGTAACCGCCGATGAATTGGGAACTGTTGCTGATTCCTACAACGCTACCATTGAAAGCTTGCGCAAACTTGTGGTGCAAGTGCAACAGGCAACCAAGCAAGTTACCACCACCACTACTCAAGATGAAGCAGCGATTCGAGAACTATCCACAGAAGCCTTGCGACAGTCGGAGGAAATTACTGCAGCCTTACAACGAATTCAAGACATGACGACTTCAACTCAAGCTGTGGCTGCCAGAGCCTCTGAAGCTGAAGCTGCAGTCAAACAAGCGGCTCAGACAGTCGAAGCTGGGGATACTGCTATGAACCGCACTGTGGAAGGCTTTATGGCGATTCGGGAAACTGTAGGCAGCACTGCCAAGAAGGTCAAACGTCTTGGGGAATCGTCCCAAAAGATTTCTAAAGTAGTTAACCTGATTAGTAACTTTGCAGCTCAAACCAACTTGCTAGCCTTAAATGCTTCTATTGAGGCAGCTCGTGCTGGGGAAGAAGGTCGAGGCTTTGCGGTGGTTGCTGATGAAGTGCGAGCCTTAGCCCATCAATCAGCAGAAGCAACGGCAGAAATCGAAAAAATTGTGGCACAAATCCAGATGGAAACCAATGAGGTGGTAGCTGCCATGGAAGCTGGTACTGAACAAGTGGTAGGAGGCACAAAACTGGTGGATGACACCAGGCAGAGTTTGAATCAAATCACTGAAGTAATGGTCAAGATTAATGAGTTGGTCGAAGCGATCGCTACCGTAACTGTTGAGCAAACTCAAACAAGCGTTTCAGTGACTCAGACTATGACTAATGTGGCAGCGATCGCTAATCATACCTCCATAGAAGCGTTGCAGGTATCCCACTCTTTTAAACAACTGCTTACAGTTGCCGAGCAACTGCAAGATAGTGTAGGCAAGTTCAAGGTGAGTTAGTGTTCTTAGTCAATTTTTAATTTTTAATTTTTAATTTTTAATTTTTAATTTTTAATTTTTAATTTTTAATTTTTAATTTTTAATTTTTAATTCTTAATTGCCATTTTCAAAGCAACTGTGATCTCAACAATATTGACTGGAAATTATATGGCTGTAACTCCTGAAATTTTTCAGTCACCCCGAGTTAGGCAATGGTGGCAGCGATGTCCAAATCCTGGACGTCTTGACAAGGATAAACTACCTATTTTTAATTAATTAATTGGGCGTATTCCATGACTAAAATCCCTCCTCATAATAACTCCCTTAAGGATAACAATGGTCACCAGATTGATACTAATTATATTAAGTTATCAGATAAATTATCTGATAATTTTTCAGAAAATGGTGATAATGGCAGCTACCAAGCTTTGCTTCTGTCAACATTTACTCGGAAAACTAAACTGGGTAAATCACTGCTACTACCCCAATTAATCCAGTCAAAGGTTGCACCAGCCCACAAACTTCCATCTTTATTTTTTCAATGGTTTTATAACCTTCCTATACAAAGGAAGCAGCTTTTCGCCCTGTTGACGTCAGAAGTGATCTCCGTAGTTGGCTTAGCAGGTGTGGGGGCTTTTTTGATTGTTACAGGAGGTCGTGCTCAGTTAATCAACCAAGCCACATCAGAATTGGCGGTTATGGATATTATCTATAATATCAAAATTAATCAGATGGGGTTTGGCTTTCGGGGACAAACTCACAATAGCGCAATTATTCAAGCGGTTCAAACCCATGCTCAAGGCAAACCCTTAACCCCCGGGTTGTTCAAACAAGTGAAAGATATTCTCCAGCAAGAAATCCAGACTCGTAGGATTGAATATGCCACGTTGGTTGGAAAGGATCGGCGAATTATTGTCAATGCTAATGCTGATCGAACTGGGGAGTTTTTCGATCCCAACGACTTAGTCAGTCAGGTTCTGGAAAATCCTCAGCAAATTAAAACCAGTGAACTAGTCAGCTGGTCTGAGCTTGCTAAAGAGTCTCCCTTTCTACCTGCTGGGATTGTCCAGCAAAACAATCTCTTGATTCGCTACACCGTGACACCGATTAGAGCCACCGACACAGGAGCAGTTTTGGGAGTATTGGTTTCTGGGGATATTGTCAATGGCAAGCTGCCTATCGTCGAGGATACCCTAAAGTCTTTTGGGGGAGGTTATAGTGCGGTATATCTACGTCAAGCCGATGGTCAATTCGTCTTGGTAACTGCCTTAGATCAGGGTGAAAGTACCAATTTAGCAGAAGCTCAACCGAACGTCTTCTTGCCCGATACCCCTTTCCTGAATCAAGCGGTAACAGCTCAGGGTAATCCGATTACCAAACGCATCAATATAGGGAGACAAACCTATACAGTCGCTGCCAAGACGCTAAATAATTTTAGTGGTAAGCCAGTTGCCCTTTTGGTAAGGGGAACCTCAGAAGCTCAACTCAACTTCCTGCTCAGCAACAAGCTACTCCTACAGTTGGTAGTAGTCATCTTAGCTTTAACCGCTAATCTATTACTAGCTATTCTTCTAGGACGAGCCATTACTAAACCTATCCAGCAGCTACAAAACTTAGCCGAGCAATTTGCTCAAGGGTCACGCCAAGTCCGAAGCAATCTGATCACTAACGATGAGATCGGTAAGCTAGCTAGGACCTTTAATAAAATGGCTGAGAGTGTTACCAGTCAGGAAAACCTGGTACATCGAGAGGCAAATCGGACACAGGTCATTATTAACCTTGCTGCTACCCCCATGGACAAATCTCTCGACCTCAAAGCTCTTTTCCAAGAAGCGGTGGAAACAGCCCTCAATCAGTTAAATGCGGACCGGGTAGTTATCTACCGCCTGAATCCTGATGGTAGTGGCTACATTGGATTCGAGACAGTTCAACCCGGTTGGCCCAAAGCAATTGAAAATATGGTTGAGGATAGGATTGAGAAGAAAATTGAAGATGCTTGTATTCCACAGCAACTGATTGATGGCTACAAACATGGGCGTGTCATTGCCACCAATAATGTATTTGAAGCAGGTTTCCATCGTGACCACGAGAAGTTGATGGAACGATTGCAAATCAAAGCAAATTTAGTGACACCAATTGTCCACGGAGAAACACTCTACGGTTTACTTATTGCTCATCATTGTAGGGCCCCACACCAGTGGCAAGAGTCTGAAATCATTTTCCTGACGCAGTTATCTGTTCAGCTGGGCAATGTTATGCAGCGAGCCACATCCTTAGAACAAATGGAGGCAGCCCGCCAAAAAGCCGAAAATCTTGCTCAGGAACAGCGCCAGCTCAAAGAGGAGCTGCAAAAGCGTGCTCTAGAACTGTTGATGGAAGTAGAGCCAGTTAGTAAAGGAGACCTCACTATTCGAGCCCAAGTGACTGCCGATGAATTGGGAACTATTGCCGATTCCTACAATGCTACCATCGAAAGCTTGCGGAAACTTGTACTGCAAGTCCAACAGGCAACCAAGCAAGTCACTAGCACCACTACTCAAGATGAAGCAGCCATCCGAGAGCTATCCACAGAAGCTTTACGACAGGCGGAGGAAATTGCTAATGCTTTACAAAAAATTCATGACATGACAGTCTCAACTCGCTCTGTGGCTGCCAGTGCCTCTGAAGCCGAAGCCGCAGTCAAACAAGCAGCTCAGACGGTGGAAGCTGGGGATGCTGCTATGAACCTCACTGTGGAAGGTTTTATGGCGATTCGGGAAACTGTAGGTAGTACGGCTAAGAAGGTCAAACGTCTTGGGGAATCGTCCCAAAAGATTTCTAAGGTAGTCAACCTGATTAGTGGCTTTGCTGAGCAAACCAATATGTTAGCCCTCAATGCCGCTATTGAGGCGGCTCGTGCTGGGGAAGCTGGTCGAGGCTTTGCAGTAGTTGCTGATGAAGTACGAGCGTTGGCTCATCAATCGGCGGAGGCAACGGCGGAAATTGAAAAGCTGGTAGCAGACATTCAGGCGGAAACCAATGAGGTGGCAGCCGCTATGGAAGAGGGAACTGAGCAAGTGGTAGTTGGGACTCAACTGGTGGATGACACCAGGCAGAGTTTGAATCAAATTACTGCCGTAACGGTCAAGATCAATGAATTGGTCAAAGCAATTGCCATCACAGCTGTTGATCAAACCCAAGCAAGCGTTTCAGTTACTGAAACTATGACTGACGTAGCAGCGATCGCGAATAGAACATCCACAGAAGTCAGCCAAGTATCTAACTCGTTCAAAGAACTGCTAACAGTGGCTGAGGAACTGCAAGATAGTGTAGGCAAGTTCAAGGTGAGTTAGTGTCATTGTAGTTATTAGTTATGTTGTTAATGACCAATGACCAATGACCAATGACCAATTTGCAATTTTCTCTTGACCAATGACCAATGAAGAACCATGGCAACTCACTCTGAGATCCAAGACCAAGCCTATCAGTTTTTTATCGAAGAGGCACCAGAGCTGTTGCAACTGATCGAGACAGGTTTACTGAATCTCCAGCAAGAACGAAGCACGGCTAAAATCCACGATTTAATGCGAGCCGCTCACTCCATTAAGGGAGGTGCTGCCAGTGTTGGGCTAGAGGCAATTAAAACCTTGGCTCATCGTCTCGAAGATATCTTCAAGGCTTTCTACAGCGACGAGGTACAACTTGATACTGAGCTAGAAAGCTTGCTGCTCAAAGCTTATGACTGCCTCCGGAACCCCCTCATCCAGCAAATTCAGGAAGGCTATTTTGACCCAGAGCAAGCGCTAGCCAGTGCTCAATCCACTTATGCCCAGATTGAAGAACGACTCGGTGATGCCCTTACACAGGTTCATAACTACATTCCTAGTTCCGGTGACTTAGGTATTGATATTGTATCCTCTATTTTTGAGGTTGATGTGGCTCAGGGACTAGAACGTCTTGCTGCGGTTTTAGCCAATCCCCAAAATTATGAGGTCGTGGGGGAATTAAAGGCACAAGCAGAGGTATTTGCTGGCTTTGCCGAGTTACTGAACTTGTCCGGATTTGGCGCGATTGCCCAAACGGCTATAGCGGCAGTAGAGCAAAATCCCCACCAAGTCCTGAAAATTATTGAACTGGCCCTAGCTGATTTTACAACAGGACGAGCTGCTGTACTAGCAGGCGATCGCACTCAAGGGGGAAATCCCTCGACTGCTCTAGTTGCTTTAACACAAGCTCCTGCCGCTCCGACTAATGACATCACAAATAGTCTAAATACCACCTCTGAATTTGAAGATATCTTTAGTGACTTTAACCTAGGCGAAGCAACCAATGCCTTTGATGACTTTACCTTATCCGAGCAAACCGCTACCGAACCATCCCAACTCAATCCACTAGGTGAAGAGACTTTCGAGACCTCACCCACCCTTGCCGATCAGGAAACTGACCTAGATCAAGCAACTGTTGACCCACCATCTTGGAAGGTTACCGACTCAGCTGATGTTACTGATATTTTTAGTAACTTTAACCAAGATCAACAGACCTTACTCTTTGAAGACGTTGCTCTAGGCCAGGAAACCACTGCCCAGCAGCCCCAAGTGAAGCTGCCAGCTGAGGAAGTTCCTCTAACCCCACCCATTGTTGCTGATCTCAGAACTAGTGACTTGGGGCAAGCAAGTCTTGACCTACCATCTGATCAATCTACGCCTTCAGAGGATCAAGTTAACCCAGTCCAAGAGGCAGAAGCATCTTTCCCAGAGGAAACCATTTCCCCGACCCCAGAAACTGTCCCAGGCTCGGAGCAAGACCTGAGTAAATCTAAGGCTGACCCTACCCCAGGATCTAAACCAGTAGCGAACTCGCCCAATCCATCAAGCACTGCTTCTGCTCCCCGGAAGAACTCATCCCTAGAGGTACCAAAAACCCTGGAAGCCGCAGTAGAAAAGATTGAACAAATCTTTGAAAGCCTACCACCGCTCCAGGATATGCCTAAAGCAGATGTTCCATCACCACCAACGTTACCAGCAGCAGCATTCCTAGCCAATGAATTAGCTATTAACCAACCCACTAAATCGGCTAAATCCCAGCAGCATCAACCTAATCGACCTAATCAAGCTACTCCTAAGCCGTCAGACTATCCCAGCCAAAGTCCAACCTCTATCTCCCCCGAGAGTTCAGTCCGGGTTAACTTAAAGCGACTAGAACGGATGAACAATCTGGTAGGGGAACTGGTGATCAACCGCAATAGTATTGGGCTGCAAAATGAACAATTACAAGCAGCAGTGCGGGAACTTACCCAAAGATTTGACCTTTGTCAAACCATTGTTAGTCAATTACAAGACTTATCTGATCAGAGTCTAGCGAGTGCCTCAAGTGCTGGATCAATGGTCTCAAATCCTAGCTTTGCCTCCCTTAGTAAGAATGAGTGGAATCACCAAGGGACGAATTCTGTTGGTGAGAGAAACTCACCCCAGCAATCGGTAACCTGGTCAGGCCAAAAGAGCCTAGATAGTGAGTTAGACCCATTGAACAAACCCCTGTTTGATTCCTTGGAAATGGATAGCTATAGCAACGTCCATTCTTTGATCCAAGGACTACAGGAAGAAATGATGCTGCTTAAGGAAGCCGTGGGGGATATAACCCTATTTGCCCAGCAGTCTGATCAGACCTTGGAACAACAGCGGCAAATGCTTTCTCAGCTACGAGACGAACTGATGTGGGCGCGGATGTTGCCTCTGGGTCAAGTACTCAACCGCTTTCCCCGGGCTTTACGGGATCTTTCTACCCAACACCACAAGCCAGCCAAACTCAAGCTTAGTGGTACAGGAGTTTTGGTGGATAGAGCAGTCCTGGAAAAACTTTATGACCCCTTACTACATTTACTCCGGAATGCTTTTGATCATGGCATTGAATCCCCTGAAATTCGGCAGAAACGAGGTAAATCAGAGCAAGGACAAATTGAAATTCGAGCTTACCATAAAGGCAATCAAACCATCATTCAAGTCAAGGATGACGGTCAAGGTCTCAATATTGAACGCATTCGTAACCAAGTATTGGTCAAGGGATTGTTGTCAGCCAAACAAATTGCTAAAGCTCCTCCATCCCGCCTGTTAAAGATGATTTTTGAGCCAGGATTTTCTACCGCAGCTAAAGTCAGTGAACTGTCTGGTAGGGGAGTAGGTTTAGATGTAGTACGCTCTCAAATTCGAGCTCTCAAAGGTAAAATCTCTGTCACCTCATCCCCAGGTAAGGGTACAACCTTTACCCTACGCCTGCCGTTAACTCTAACCATTGCTAAATTACTAATTGCTACAGTCGGCCCAATTGTTATCGCTTTACCATCAGACAGTATTGAAGAAATTGTGGTTCCCAAGGGGGATCAGATGCAAAAATCTGGGACAAAACGGTTTTTGCTCTGGCGCGGACAAATGCTTCCCACTTATACCATGTCTGATCTTTTGGAATATAACTGTCCAGTCAGGGAAACCACTCCTAGCAAAGCTTTAGTCTATGTCCCCACTCCTGAAGATTGGGCATTACCTCTGGTAGTAATGCGTCGAGAGCAGCAGGCTTTTGCGTTAGAAATCGATCGCGTGATCACAGAGCAAGAGCTAGTGATTAAACCCTTTGGCAAAGCCCTTGCGGCTCCCAGTTATACCTATGGTTGTACCATCTTGGGGGATGGTAGTTTAATTCCGGTGATAGATGGTAACGCCCTGCTAGAGCAATTTTTAGCTCAAAGCCAGGAAGAGACTAAACCGAGAACCTTGTCCAATATACTCGAAGCTACCGCTAAGAAAAAGTCATCGGTTAACCGGACTCAAACTCCTGCTAAAACTGCTCCACTTCCCACAATTTTAATTGTGGATGATTCTACAGGTTTACGACGAACCTTGGCTATGAGCTTGCAAAAAGCGGGTTACCGAGTTTTACAGGCTCGGGATGGACAGGAAGCCTTGGAACAATTGCGGCAAAGTTCCAAAGTCCAGATGATAATTTGTGATATTGAAATGCCGAATATGAACGGTTTTGAGTTTCTTGGTCAACGTCGCCAAGACCCTCAGTTATCAAAAATTCCTATAGCCATGCTTACCTCCCGTAGCAGTGAAAAACATCAGCGTTTGGCAATGCATTTGGGTGCTAACGCTTACTTTACTAAACCTTATATTGAACAAGATTTTATTGGAAAAATCAAAAACATTATTGAACAAATTAAATCTTAATTTTAAGTATTAATTGATCAGCTAATGCGCTACTTGAGGTGCTATCAGTTATTCCTAATCAGCCTTTAGCAATAAGCAATAAGCAATTAGCTTATTGAGGGGTGTCCACGACTAATCAGTTACTTGCACCCAGATCCTTGAATTATCGTGCATCATTATACTTTTAATCCTAAGTTGACAAACTTAGTCTGGTGAGTTAATCCATTCAATTCCTATTGCTTCCAAATCCTGCTCAGAAGACTTGGAATCTTTAATCCTTCATACTTCTCCTAACACTATAGGAATGGGACATCATGAAAAATAACTTAATTTACTCCCAGCTTAATGATAATTATCTATCGCCAAATCAGAAGGCTACATCATTCTTGAAATTAGTGGTCTTTAGAATAGACAGCATCAATTTCGCCTTTCCGATTGAGTGTGTCAACAAAGTAATTAATTATACAACTGTTTATAGCAGTGGACTCAATGATATTGGCATTGCCCATATCGATGATCAGGAAATTCCTATTATCGACTTGCATCGCCGGTTATTTAAATCTAGCCAAATCAGCACTTCTAACCCAGGACGTTTCCTGCTGATTGCTCAAAATACGAGGGGTGAACGATTTGGTATCCTTGTACTCAAAACACCGAATTTGATAGAGGTTTCCGTGACTGATATTCGTACCCTACCAGAGTCTTTTCGTCAAGCTGATACCCTAGGAATTGCTAGTCATGTTGCGGTTATTCCCCAAGAAAATACATCTTTGACAGTCTTTTTGCTAGATGTTAATCAATTGCTGCCTTCGGTTTCTGAATAGGGAAAAGGTGAACAGGGAAAGGGAAAAGGGGTGAAGCATTGAGGAATCAGCTATGAGCTATCTTCGCCCCTAGCTTTATGGAATGGGAATAGTCCCAGTGGATGAGATTTCTGTTATACTTCAAATTATGTAATGGCTATCTGCCAGAATTAAAGGTTAAGCGGGAAGTCCCGCGCTCTATCCGTGCTTGATGAGCTTCCTATGGGAGAGCCTTTTTCTGGGAATTGTGCCAAGAAGTTGCTAGCATCAAAAACGCGCTTTGTCGATAACCAAGTCAAAAAACCTTGTTGCCAAAAAAACAACCAAGCAGAATCATCGGTCTTAGAAACTAGGACTGCTGCTGATGCCAGGAATATCAGACCTGGGTTTGGGCAACTAAATTTAGGCAATTCCTTGTTAAGTCGGAATCCAGTGCTTTAGCTTAAGCTCAGGGTCTGGTAGTTCACGGGTGTAGCTTCCACCTACGCTTCTATCTACGATGCATAGCACTATTGCTTAGCACTATAAGGGTGAAGTAGAAGCAGTCGGAACAAGTATCCGACAAAACGCATCTAGAGATAAGATGTAGCATAGTAAGTCTTATCTCTAGCAGTAGGACTTATGGCGAGTCCCTCTGATGTGAAACAAAACGTTTCTATTCAGTGTAGCTCGCGGGTGCGCAGATCAACCTGCCAGAATCCCCTAGCTTTAGCGATGGGGAGTCGTCAATTTCCAGCAGTACGACCTAAGAGTCTAGTCAACTGGTGCTGCTAAAGTTTAATATATGGTGTTTCCCAAAAAACTGATTAAGGGCGGCTCTAAAGTATCTAAAGTTATAGATTTACCTAAGTATGGTATACGCTCCATTCTTGCTAAAGGGGTGCAGATGGACTTCCAGTCAGGACAAAACCGTGTTCAAGTCCTCAAAGGAATTGACTGGGAAGTCAAACGTGGTGATATCCAACTTTTAATGGGACCGTCTGGCTCTGGCAAGACTACCCTTTTGTCAATCTTGGCCGGATTACTGACCCCGACCTTGGGAAAAGTCTATTTACTGGGTCAAGAAATTACCGGTATGTCTAGAACTAAGCTGGCAGAGTTTCGACGAGAACACATTGGCTTTATTTTCCAACACTTCAACCTATTTCCAGCTCTGACAGCAGCAGAGAATGTGGAAGTTGTGCTAAACATTAAGGGAATTCGGGGGGTAAATGCTCGACAGCAGGCAAAAACGTTATTAGAGCAGGTTGGTTTAGAGGGGAAAGGACATCTTAGACCAAGTGACTTGTCAGGGGGACAGAAGCAACGGGTAGCGATCGCGCGGGCTTTAGCTAAAGAGCCACCGCTAATTATGGCAGATGAGCCAACGGCAGCCTTGGACTCTCACAGTGGTCATACAGTCATTGAGTTGCTGCGTCGTCTGGCTAAGGATAAAGGCTGCACAGTGCTGATGGTAACCCACGATCCTCGTATTATCGATGTAGCTGACCAAGTGTCTTATATGGAAGATGGTATGTTGAAGGTTGAAGGTTGAAGGTTGAAGGTTTAAGGTTGAAGGTTGAGGGTTGAGAATTGAAGGTTGAAGGTTGAGGGTTGAGAATTGAAGGTTGAGGGTTGAAGGTTGAAGGTTGAAGGTTGAAGGTTGAAAGTTGAGGGGTGAAAGTTGAGGGGTGAGGGGTGAGTGTTAATGATTCACCCTCAACATCTTAGTTTTATTTGTACCTACCTAATTATGATGTGAATGGGCAATTTGCCAACACGACAAATTACTGTTCACTCTAGGCATCATAATCATGTTTATGGTAAATTTCTGGCTAGCTATAGGGGTTTTGGGACTGGGTTCTATTCTGTGGGTAGAACTGGTGCGAGACTTCTATCACCTCCTGTCCCATCACTGGACACCTCTGTATCGCTTGCATGTGTGGCATCATCGGGTCTTCCGTCAGGATTTAACTGCTGTCAGTGATACCATTTATCGACAGGCGCACTGGCGTAATGATGTGCCAGAAGCGTTGGTTATGCTAATGTTAGGCTTGGTGGTATGGTGGTTGGCTTATACCTGGACACCAAATCTGCATTGGGCAGCTTTGGCTGGTTCTGTGTACACTATGGTATTTCTATTTGGTGCGATCGCTCGTGGCTATGGCATCAAGGGAGCCGATAAGTTGACTGATGGAACCCACCTTCCGGGTCCATTCCTCTGTCCTCCTTCCCCTTGGATGGTGAATCGCAGCTACCATTGGCGACATCACTTTGATAACCAAAAGGCTTACTATGGCGGCACATTGACTTTAGTAGACAAACTGATGGGGACAGCACTATCGCTCCAAGGAAAAACTATTGCAGTGACGGGAGCATCGGGAACTCTGGGACAGTCACTATTGTACCATCTCCAGCAACGGGGAGCAAAAGTGATTGCTCTGACCTCCCAAGAACAAACTGTTACTTTAAGTGTCAATGGTGAAAGCTTGCCAGTAAAAACCTTCACTTGGCAAGTGAGTAAAGAGTCAGAACTAGCCCCACATTTGGAAAATGTGGATATTCTAATTCTCAATCACGGCATCAATGTTCATCAAGAACGGACAGCCGATGCGATCGCAAAATCCTACGAGGTCAACACATTATCAAGTTGGCGGTTGCTAGAGATGTTTTTATCCACGGTTCGGACGAACCAAGATATTGCTCGCAAGGAAGTTTGGGTTAATACTTCGGAAGCGGAAGTTAATCCAGCTTTTAGTCCTTTGTATGAACTGAGCAAACGTACCCTAGGAGACCTAGTTACCCTGCGTCGTCTAGATGCTCCTTGTGTAGTACGTAAAGTAATCCTCGGACCATTTAAAAGTAATCTCAATCCAGTTGGGGTCATGTCAGCGGATTGGGTAGCCAAGCAAATCCTTAATCTAGCCACTCGTGATGTCCGTAACATCATTGTGACGATTAATCCTATAACCTATTTAGCGTTTCCAGTCAAGGAATTTTTTGTCAGCCTATACTATAGGCTGTTTAGTCATTAGTCCTTAGCAACTTGGGTTAATTATTATTAATTAGTGCTACTAATTACTAAGGGTGGCGTAGCCATTCGCGTAGCGTGGCCGAAAGGCCAAGGTGACGTTGAATTTACGGCACCATATGACTACAGAGCTAAAGTCCTCTGGATTAAGATCAGCAGGGATACGGTACCGTTGAGTGCCACTGACCTGCTGAAGACGACCAAGACTTTGATAATTTTCCTTACTGTAGGATTTGGGGACAGTTTGGCGGTGCAACAGCACCATTAAATCAGGTCCGTTATCGGTTTTAAAGGTTTCGTCAAACTTTAGGTAACGTTGTCCATTGTCTGTGACTAAACTTACCATGCCTTGAGTAGAATGGGCTGCTGTTACAAAATTTCCTGATCTACTTGTTGCCTGTGCCAGTGTTGCAGTTGGTTTAGCAGCTGGAGCACTGGACACATCAATCTTGGTTGTCGTAGATGTAGAGGTGGATGGTTTTTCCTGAACAGTACTCTGATTCCCAGGTACTCCTGCTACACAACCTACGCTTAAAAAGGCAGTAGCACCAAAGTAAGTATTCAGCTATCAGCTATCAGCTATCAGCTCTCAGCTTTTGAATAAGCGATGCAGAGGTGCGACCCGTGGCGAATTTAATTCGACGACTGTAAGCGCACCATTACGGTCTTGGGGAGGCAGTGCCGCCAAAGGGGGTTCCCCCCACTCGCGGTCTGCCATGGTTTCCCCCACTCGCGCTTGGGATCAAGACAACAAGTAAGCATTGGAATAATGCTGAGTGAAGTCCCAGGGTCGTTCGCACAGCGTGGCCAAACGCGCACGCGTGGCCGAAAGGCCAAGGCCAAAGCCTTTGCCAAAAAGCACCTCAAGTAGCGTGAGCCTTTAGCTGACGGCTGACGGCTGACGGCTGAATGCTTAGGCACCAAAGATCGCTAAATAGTGAAGTTTCATCAGATTATCTATCTCGTGGAAACATTACTCTATTTGCTATTATGTCTAGTCTTCGGTGGCAGTAGTCTGAGTTTTGGTTAAGAAATTTACTGAGTAATTCTAAACTCTAGCTCATTAAAAATTTTATCCATTAATATATCCCAAAATTGGTAAGTTAAGTAAATTTTAATATTTGGCTCAGGTTCTATTAATCTATTATCAATATCATCTAGATTAGTCACATACTATTTTATTAGTTTGGTTGAGTTTAAAATAACAAGTTATGAGACAGTAATGGCTGTAATAGTGTTGTAAAATTCAAGGGGCAAATAATTGCTATAACCTTTATAATACCACACTTTTTAATGTCCTATTCCCTATTCCCTGCCCACAGCGCTATACCTGTTTTTAGACATGACAGTTCCCAAAGTGAGCTACCCAAACTCTAGGTGTTCTTCTAACAAACAAGTTTTTAGGTTACGAGCCGCAACGGTCGTGATGCTGATTCTAGTTACTAGTTTTAGTGCGATCGCTTTAGCTTGGTTGACTGGTCAGGGGCAGATTACCCAGCTATTTGCTCAGCTGCATGTCTGGCAAAGAAACCCACCGATGTGGCTGGAAGCACCAATGGTGACTCAGCAGCACTACTTATTGCTACCAACGATTATTTTAATGGTTGTTGTCCTGGGGGTCACGAAAATCTCTCCCCGTCCTCGCACTTGGTCTAGAAATCTAGTGGTGGGGATTTTGCTAGCACTATTGGCACGATATCTGCTCTGGCGAATCTTCTCTACCCTGAATTTAGTGGATCCCCTTAATGGTTTCTTTAGCCTAGGATTATTTTTCCTGGAAATGTTGTTGCTAACCAGCAGTATTATCCAGCTATTTTTAATGTTAAGGGTCAAAAACCGTAGCGCTCAGGCTTCCCAGTTATCATTAGATGTTATTTCAGGAAGGTTTAATCCTTCTGTGGATATCTTAATCCCAACCTATAATGAACCCTGTTTTATCCTAAAGCGAACAATTATGGGTTGTCAAGGGATAGATTATGACAACAAAAAGGTTTATTTACTAGATGATACCAAACGTCAAAATGTCAAAGAGCTAGCTGCTGAATTGGGGTGTCACTATATCACTCGTCCAGATAATTCCTATGCCAAAGCCGGAAACTTAAACCATGCTATTTCAAAAACCTCAGGGGATTTAATTGTATTCTTCGATGCGGATTTTGTTCCGAATAAAAATTTTATGACTCGCACCGTAGGCTTTTTTAAAAAAAGTAATGTGGGATTAGTCCAAACTCCTCAAAGCTTTTATAACCCTGATCCGATTGCCTACAATTTAGGTTTAGAAGATGTGCTACTGCCAGAAGAAGAGGTATTTTATCGGCAACTTCAGCCCATAAGAGATGGTGCTGGCGGTGTCGTTTGTGCCGGAACGTCCTTTGTTGTGAAACGTGATATTATAGAAGCGGCTGGTGGTTTTGTAACCGATTCTTTGACTGAAGATTACTTTACTGGTATTCGGATAGCAGCAATGGGTTACCAGGTTATTTATTTAGATGAAAAACTTAGTGCTGGTTTAGCCGCAGAAAATATTGCTGCCCATGTAGCTCAACGATTGCGGTGGGCTCAAGGAACATTACAGGCATTTTTTATTGATGCCAACCCTCTAACTATTCCGGGGTTAAAACCGATCCAAAGACTGGCGCATTTAGACGGATTACTACATTGGTTTACCGGTTTATCTCGCTTCGGATTCCTGTTAATGCCTCTAGCTTATTCCTTTCTAGGGGTGATTCCCTTACAAGCAACCGCTGCTGAATTGTTGTATTTCTTGCTACCTTATTATCTGATACAGCTCACGGTTTTTTCCTGGTTAAACCTCCGTTCCCGGTCAGGGTTGTTCTCGGATATTTACTCATTGCCTTGGTGTATTCCTTTGAGCATGACAGTCATACAAGTCATGCTCAATCCCTTTGGCAAAGGATTTAAGGTAACACCCAAAGGCGTAAAACGCGATCGCTTTGTGTTTAACTCCAAGTTGGGATTACCTTTGATTATCCTATTTATCGCTACAGCAGTTAGCCTATGGCAGAATTTGAGTACTTCTATGATGTATTGGGGGAGTGGGATATCAGCTACTGACGCTCAGATGATTCAAGGTCTGAGTCTAGGTTGGATTTGGAGTATCTATAACCTGATCATGTTGGGTATTGCTTTATTGATTGTAGTGGATGTCCCTAATCGGGACCTTTACCAGTGGTTCAAGTTGCGCCGAGTGGTGCGGCTTGAGATCGGAAATCGCACTGTCTGGGGTATGACCACCAAGATTTCAGAAGTTGGTGCTCAAGTGGCTTTGACCGAGGTGGCTGATTTACGATTCGATACCGGAAACACTGCCACTGAACCGTTGCCAGTGACACTAGAGATGATCGAGGAAAAGCTAAAGTTGTCAGGAGTAGTTACTGAAATTGACAACAGTGGTGAGGAAGCTACTCTACGGATTATGTTTGACCCATTAACTCTCCAAGAGCATCGCACTTTGGTAGAGATGCTCTTTTGCCGTCCGGGTCGATGGCAGCGACGGGAAAGTCCATCAGAAATGCGATCGCTTTTACTGTTGTTTAAGATTTTGTTGAAACCGCGAGTACTATTTGATCGCCAAGGTAGGAGTTGAGAAACTTTCAACACTTTACCAGTGCCTATTTATCAGAATTCTGGCGGGGTGACCATAGTAGCTAGAATCATAGTAGCAGCGGTATTCGCATCTTATTTTGAAATCCTTACTGGATATGAGAATAATACGATCAGTATTTTTGCTTATTAATTTTGAACTCTTTGTTAGGTGCGCTTTCCGTTGGCGAATTAAATTCGCCAACGGAAAGCGCATCAAGAGGTGCGCTTTCCGTTGACACCGCCATCCTGATGAATAGTTATAACCTTTGGGATGTTATTCCGCGAGTTACCTGAGTCATAACCTACTCTACTACGAGTTGCTCCTACTCAGAACAAGCCGCACGCTGCAGAGGAGTCCACTCGGATATTTCGGCGTAGCCCATTGCATAGAGGGTATGCATGGTATTAGTTATTGCCTTGCGGTCGCCCTTCAAAATGTGCTGAACACGGATTTTTTTGTTGGAAGAATCGTCTGGATTGTTCTCTGAATTTGTTGGAAATTCTGATGGCATAAGGTGAACCTTTTGCTTTTGCTGTACATTTATAATCGTAATGATTATATTTTAGTTTGTCAAGGGTTTTTAGATTTTTGTTTGAGGGGTAATGTAAAGAAATGCGGTCGCAAGCTATCAGCTATCAGCTATCAGCTTTCAGCTATCAGCTATCAGCTATCAGCTATCAGCTTTCAGCTATCAGCTTTCAGCTTTCAGCTATCAGCTTTCAGCTTTTGAATAAAAGAGATTTATAGCAATTATATATCCCATAAGGTACCTATTATCCCCCTAAATCCCCCGAGCGAGCAATCCCTCGCTCGGGGGACTTTGAGGTTGAGAAGCGTACCTCATAACTGCGATAAACGCTATATTTTCAGCTGACGGCTGACGGCTGACAGCTGTTCGCGTAGCGTGGGCGTAGCGCATATCCTTACATAATTTTTTTTCCCGACTCCCGATTCCCGACTCCCGATTCCCGACTCCCTTTTATTTAGGAAAAAACTGAGCCACAGTACAACTAAAACCAGGTAGTATGGGAGAGGTTAGGGTATCTTGGCTGAACAGGGTTGCTACTAATTTGAGCTGACTGTTTTCTCGGCGATAGATTTCGAGCTTGCGAGACCTCCAATCAGCAATCCAATATTCTTTTACGCCTCGTGAAGAGTAAAGTTTTAGTTTAGCTTCTCGGTCTCGTCTTTGGTCTTGTTGACTAGCAGATAAAACTTCGACAGCTAATTCTGGGGCACCAGTTAGATGTCCAGATTTATCTAAGGTTAATGTATAGGTTTCTTGAGTAACCCAAACGACATCGGGAATAACATGATCTGATTCAGAAAACAGGACACCGGGACTAGGAATAGCTTCTCCTAAACCACTGGCTTCAGACCAAGCATCTAGCTGTCGAAAAATTTTGCCACAGGTTTGCTGATGTTTAGTATGAGGCGCTCTAGTCACAAATAATTCTCCATCAATGATTTCGTAGCGTGTTCCTTCATTTTCTGGTAGCAATTCTAGGTCATGAATAGTCCAGCATACTCTCTCATTTACTGCCTGATTCATAATTATACTCCGTGGATGTAGCTCTATAGTATTTATATTTTAGATTTAAACATAGGATTGATGGGACAAGGGAACAGGGAACAGGGAGCAGGGAACAGTGGTCAAGAGATTCAACGAGTTTTTACTGTTATGATAAATCAGCATTAGTTTTGATGATCTATTTATAAATGCTATATTATAATTATAGCAATTCTCTCTACAATTAGATACAAAATGATCCCCCTAAATCCCCCTTAATAAGGGGGACTTTGAGGTTCATAGCAGTACCTCATAAATGAAATAAACGCTATATATTATCGACTCCCTACTCCCTACTCCCGATTCCCTACTCCCGATTCCCTACTCCCTACTCCCTACTCCCTACTCCCTACTCCCTACTCCCTAATCTTGATAAACCCTACAAATATCAGCGCCTATTTTCTTAATTTTATCGACTAATTCTTGAGGTTTTATTACTTTAACTTGGCCGCCAAAACCGATAATCCAGGGAAAAAAATCGACATCGTCTAATGCCCACTTGGGTAATATTACTTGAAAGCGATTGGAAAAATTTGGGTCTGGGGTTTTAGGAAGTGAAAACAAGGATTTAGGCAAGCTGGGATTTGCTGTTAAGGGGGGAGACATTTTTATGTGTTTGAAGCGCTTGGTTCCTTCACTTACAAATCGGAACATATCGTCATTAAACCACAGTTCAACGGTGACCTGAACTGCTGACTGTTCTGATTTATTGCTACTGAGTAACTGTTGCTGTTGGCTAGCACTATTACCAAGAAATAATCCGGCACTTGCTTGGTGGAGTTTTTCCAGCTTCTCCAACGATTGCCATTGTTGTTTCATATCGCGGGTTTGGCCAAGGGCACGACCGATAAAGAGTCGGTCTAATCGTCCAAACCGGAATAGTTTATCCTGGTTACCGCCGTGGTGCTGAAATGCTAAATACCAGGCGTGATTGTAAAATACTATTTGCAGGGGCCAAGCTTGAAAAAATCCGTCGTGATCTCCAGCAAATCGGCCACCGCCTTTAATTCGATTTAATTCTAATAATTCCCCTTGGGCGATCGCATTTTCTAGTTTGTCTAGATGATTGAGCAAGGCTGAATCCTGGAGGGAGTCGGCATCTACGATACAGCGATTGCGAATTGCTCGCACTGGATAGGTGGAAGGGGGGTCTAATTTTGAGTGGGTCATCCGTTGCTGGAACATCTCATAGGTAGAGAGTGCCATGGGATCCTCTAAACTTTTGGCTTGAGATTGCAGCACTGCAAATACTTTACCGAGTTCCTGCCTAGAGAATATGCCGGTGCCTGCAAAATAGCCTTGCTTGAGGGGAAAGTTGGGTAATATCTTATAGGGTTTGAGGATTTTTTCGATATCTTTGCGCAGGGTATGGATGCCGTTGCCGATGATTATTTTATCGTCTTGGAGGGCATTTGTCAAGGTTTTGAGGCTACTATTTCCGGATTTTGGCAAAAAAGGATGATGCAAGATAAACCGAATTGTCTTGAGCAGCCGCTGAAAGGGTTCTAGATCGGAATAGGCATGGGTGAGTAGATGGGGATTCTGTACCATGGGCAGGATTAGCTCAGAATGGCGTTGCTGAATTGAAGTATGAATGTGCGATCGTCTGGTTTTGGTCAAGCCCCCTAAATCCCCCAACTTTGCGGTGCGACCCAAGGGCGATTTACTCGCCCATTGGAAAGCGCACCGGGGGGGACTTTCAGAGTTTTGTTCCCCCCAGAATTGGGGGGCTAGGGGGGCAGAATCATACCCAGAATCAGCAACGCCCTCACCATTGTGATCATTGCTGTTAATTAGCCCATTGTCCTGTAGCCACTGTAAATCCGTTGCAATCGCATTCGGGTCACCATAGATTTCTCCCTTGAGTTTGGCCATCAAAGCACAGACTTCTTGGAGGGGAGTGGCAAAATCGGGCACTGTTCCCAAAACCCGTTCGATCTCTGTTGGGTCAGTGCTGTGCAACGTCCCTATGTTGGGATAACGAATAATGGTTCTTCAATACCTTTTATGCTAAATTTACAGTTAAAAAACTCATCAAGCTTACTGTATAAGGAAACTTCTGGTATTTAACTAACAATTTTTTTTAATACGGGCTCTTTCCACTCCTCCGTTCGCGTTTGGCCGTAGGCCACGCGGGGCGCGTTCGCGCAGCGTCGGCTTTGGCGAAAGCGTGGCCTACGGCCTCAGTCCCTGCTCCGAAGCTTCCTTCTTTCTTTACAAAACGAGCTTTTATTCAGCCTAATAAATAAGGCATTTTTTTTAGAGTAAACTCATATAAATTAGTCTCAAAAACTACAGATCAAATTTATTTGATAGTACTACAAAACGGCAATATGCTGGATAGATGTCAATAAGCGGCTTTAATTATTAATAAGCCCGAGATGATTGAGAATGTGATTTGAGAAATCTGAAAAATTCTAATGGCAATTCGGCTTCGCCGACGCGGGGCGCGTTCGCAACGGTTTATTCTTTATTGCTCAAAATACGTTGAAAGTTCAGGGATTTAGTAGAACAAATGTACTTATTTTTACCTCGATTTTTTCCAATTTTAATAAAATTTGGTTTAATCATATTTTTTTAAGTTATAATTTATACCAAAGTAGATCAGGGTAAGCGCAAGAAAAAATGACTCATAATTTGCATTGGCTGGATATCGGTTGATCGTCGCTCGAAACCCCTATAATCTCGTATAACTTTACTCGCAATAGAGTTTATTTGTTGAGAATGACGCGGTTTTTTTCTCAATAAGCCCTGGCTGATTGATTCTTGCGCTTACCCTGATTATTCGGCTACAATCGAAATGTCTTGACTAAGTTAAATCAAATATTACAATTATACTGAAATATATATATTGAAAATTATGAATAGTGAATTAGCAGATGTAGAGTCGATTTTAATAGACACAACGAAACGAAAAAAGACGATTAATAGCCCCTTCTTGCATGGGCTGCAAAGAAAGCATTTTATTTTTTTTTAAATTTTACCATTTGGACTAACAATAATTGCTTTACTTTCAATTCCATATCTTCCATTTGGCTGGTTTGAAATATTCCTATTTGCTCTCTTTTGGTTAATCAATGGCTTGGGGATATCCTCTGGTTATCACCGCTTATTTACCCACCGTTCCTATAAAGCTCATAATGCACTCCAAATTATGCTAATGATTTGGGGGTCAATGGCAGGGCAAGGAGGTGTCATATCGTGGGTTATTTTGCATCGCCGCCACCATGAACTAAGTGACAAACTTGGCGATCCTCATTCACCCAATCTTCACGGCAGTAATTGGCCTGCGCGTCTTCAAGGTTTAATCCACTCCCACTTTAATTGGATGTACAAACATGAATATCCCAGTGTTGTTCACTATGCCCCTGATTTAATAAAAAACAAAACCGTTGTCAAGATTGATCGCTACTATTATGTGTTGGTTATACTTGGGTTAGTTATCCCTGCACTCTTAGGGGGAATGTATCATCGGAGTCTAGAAGGTGCGATCTCAGGATTTTTATGGGGAGGTGCTGTTAGAATATTTTGGGCAGGTCATACTATCTGGTCTATTAATTCTTTCCTGCATTGCTTCGGGATGCGTCGTTTTGATACTGAAGAACATAGCCACAATTTTGGAGCAGCTGCCCTATTGACCTTTGGCGAGTCGTGGCACAACAATCACCATGCTTTTCCTGGTTCGGCTTCTTTTGGTTTGGAATGGTATCGCTTAGATCCAGGATACTGGTTTATTCAGTTAATGGAAGCTTTACATTTGGCTTGGGATGTTAAAGTTCCAAGTTCAGAAAAAATTAAAATTCGATAACTTAACTCATAGATTTAAAAATTAGTTGTAACTTTAAATTAAGGAGACATCATGAAAACTGAATCACAAATCAGCGAATGGATAAAAAAATATCTAGCCGAAATTCTCGAATTAGACCCATATGAAATTAATGAAAAACAGGAATTTGAACAGTTTGGACTTAATTCTTCGATGGCAGTTTTTTTGATTGGTGATTTAGAAGAATGGTTGTCCCTTGAACTAAGTCCTTCTCTGTTTTTTGAATTCAAGACTATTGGTGAACTTTCTATCCATATAGCGGAAATGGTCAAAAAGGAGAAAGCTTTAGAACAAGAGGTTTCTGAAAGTGTCTAATTTAGTACAAGGCTTAACTACACGGGGCGGAAATGCTGCTGCTATCCAACACCACTATGATGTTAGTAATGAATTTTACTCTTTGTGGTTAGATCCCAGCCTAACTTACTCCTGTGGTTTTTGGGATAATCCCGCAATGGATGACAACCTAGAACAGTCACAACAGAAAAAAATTGATTGGCATTTGGAAACTTCAGGAGCAACAACTGGCAAAAGATTACTAGATATTGGATGTGGCTGGGGAGCTTTAATGCGCCGTTATGTTAACGGCTATCCTGATCGTCAGGCTGTGGGATTGACCTTGAGCCACAATCAATATGAGCATATCTGCTCATTAGGACTAGACAATATCAAAGTCTACGAGGAAAGCTGGATTGTTCACCAGCCAATGACTACTTACGATGCGATCGTCTCCATTGGTGCTTTTGAACATTTTGCCAAACCAGAGACTACCTCAGAGGAAAAAATAAGTGTGTATCGTGAATTTTTTCGTCAATGTCAACAGTGGCTAAAACCCAAAGGTAAATTATCCTTACAAACGATCACATATGGTTCGTTAAGTGCCGAAGACAAAAATTGGTTTACCCAAAATGAGATTTTCCCTGATTCTGAGTTACCCCGCCCTGGTGAAATTTTGATCGCTGCCGACAGGCTATTTGAGATTAAAACCTACCGCAATGATCGCCTTCAATATGGCAAGACTTGTGACCTGTGGTTAAATAATCTCCGCCGTCAAAAATCCCTAATCATCGAGGGGTTTGGAGAAAAAATATATCGTAAATACGAACAATATCTCAAATTAGTTGTTGCAGGTTTTTATTTCGGACAAATATTACTACTGCGCTTAGAAATGCAATCCTTAGCTAAATAAGGCATTCTCTAGAAGGCTGTAAAGGTATTTTTCATAGTACAAATTATCTTAACAGACTTCTAGTATTTGCTATACCTTACTACTCGCAAGGAGTTTTTTTTTGACCATGATTGCTGTATCTAAATCTGCCATCAAATTTAATCCCTTTGCCCCCGGTTTCCGAGAAGACCCCTATACAACTTATCACCTCTTGCGCCAACACAAGCCGATTCACCATGCCTTGGATATGTGGATACTCACTAAATATCAAGATATTATCCAAGTGATAGATTCTGATGCTGTTAGCGTTAGTTTCATTCCCCAATATGTGACGCAACAAAAGGTGGGTAATATTCCTGGTTTAGTGGAATTGGGCAAGAAAGCAATTGTCTTTACCGATCCCCCCGACCATATACGCTTACGTCGGTTAGTCGGACAAGCTTTCAACAGTAGTACGATTCAAGCTTATACTAGTCATATTCAGAAATTAATTGATAATTTTATTGGGCTTAAAATCGGCACAGAAGAGTTTGATTTTGCGGAGATTGCCCATCAAATTCCCCTGTATACCCTTGCTCATATACTTGGTATTCCCAATGAATATATCAAGACAGTCGATCAATATATTCATCGGGTTCGGTCTATTTTAGAACCGAGTTTGTTAACCAAAATGCGTATCCGTCGCATTGAGCAAGATTTACAATTGTGTTTAACGCTTTTTCAAGAGGTAATTGATTCCCGTAAAAACCATTTAGGAGAAGATATTATCAGCAAATTAATTCAAGCCAGAGTTGGAGAAGATAGACTTTCTGATAGTGAGCTAGGAATTGCCTGTGTCATGACCTTTGTTGCTGGACATGAAACCTCTAAGGGATTGCTCACCAATGGAATTTTAGCCTTTGCCAAGCATCCCGATCAGTGGCAAATTCTCCGAGATGGACAAGCTACTAGCAAACAAGCAATTGATGAAATTCTCCGTTTCGACCCACCTTTACAACAAACGGTACGCTTAGCCATCAGCGACCTGCAAGTTGGCTCCCAGACGATTAAAAAAGGGGACAAAATGCTGCTTTGTCTTGCCTCTGCTAACCGAGATGAAGAACATTTTCCTAATCCTGATGCTTTTAATATTATCCGAGATGCTACCTCTCAAATTGCCTTTGGCCATGGAATGCATAATTGCTTGGGACAGGGGATTGCGCGACTCGAAGGGAAGCTTTTGTTTGATTACCTTCGCCAAAGGGTAAAGCAGATCGAATTGACTTCTTCTGACTATCGCTGGAATCAGGAGGGATTTATTACCCGAACCTTAACTTATCTACCTGTTACTTTTCATGACTCCTGACTTTGTTAATCCACTGAGATTCAGAATTTGTCCAACTCACTCTCAGAAGAAAAACCAATGACTTCTCCCCAGTTAAATAATTTGATTGACAAACTGCTTTTGGGAGCAGAATATCAACCAAATCAAACCCTCTATTATTTTCTTGATAACCGAGGTCGGGAATATGCGTCTTTAACTTATGCCAGTTTATTAGAAGCAGTCCAACGGTTAGGACAATGGCTCACTGAAAAAACTGTCAGGGGAGATCACATAGTGATTCAGTTGCCCACTAGTCCTGAATTTGTGATTACATTTTTCAGTTGTCTATATCTCGACCGTATTCCCGTTCCCCTCAGTTCTCCCACCCGTAAGCGTAACTGTGATCACTATCAACGGATTTTTAAGGATTGCGATGCCCGTCTAGTTATTACTGAGTCAAGGGTTCGAGACTTGTTTGAGAAAGAGGATTTGGAAGTATCCCCTCAAATCGAGACTTTCCCCTCCCTAGACGCTTTAGACTCTTTAACTGCTCCCGTTGACCGCCAAGGTAACAACATTGCTTTTTTGCAATATACTTCTGGCTCTACCTCTTTTCCCAAAGGTGTGATGGTAAGTCATGGGAATATTATGGCTAACCAGAAAATGATTCAACAAACCTTTGGTCACAGCAGTGCCAGTATCGTGTTAGGTTGGGTTCCCTTGTTTCATGATATGGGGTTAATTGGCAGTGTCTTTCAGCCTTTATATGTGGGGTGTCCTTGTTATTTAATGTCTCCAGGGACTTTTCTTCAACGACCAAAACTTTGGCTGAAAACAATTTCAGACAAAAAGATCACAACGACAGGGGGACCCAATTTTGCTTACGAGATGTGTGTCAAAAGAATTGACCCAGATTCCTTAGAAGGACTATCCCTTTCATCCTGGGATGTTGCCTATAATGGAGCAGAACATATCAAGTTAGATACCCTCGAAAAGTTTAGTGCTACATTTTACCCCTACGGCTTTAAAAAAACTGCTTTTTTGCCCTGTTATGGTTTAGCAGAGGCAACTTTAATTGTTAGCGGGGCTTCTAAATCCGAAGAACCTACGGCTTTAACCATTCCTTGTGGCACAGATGAAGTTTTAGATGCCGATGCGTCTCCCAAGACAGGCAGCGTCCGTACAGTGGTTAGCAACGGTCAGGTCATGCCAGAACTGTCCTTGCGCATTATTAATCCGCAAACCTTAAAGGAATGCCCTTCCCATCATATCGGGGAAGTATGGATTGCCGGAGAGAGTGTTACAGTTGGCTATTGGAAAAAGCCTGAAAAAAACCAAGAAACCTTTATTTTTTATGATGGATTGCGATTTTTACGGACAGGAGATTTAGGATTTATTGATTCCCAAAACCACCTTTATATTACAGGGCGGCTCAAAGACTTAATTGTCATCGAGGGAACAAACTACTATCCCCAAGATATTGAAGAAGTAGTCAAACTCTCTCATCCTGGCTTACAGGAGGTCAATTGTGCTGTATTCTCAGTTCCTAGTATTGTTTCTCAAAAACTGGTGGTGGTTAGTGAAGTAAATCACAAATTTCGGCGGCAAATCCATGACTATGCCAATCAAATTAAAGAAACGGTTAAGGCTTCTGTCTATGACCATTACCAACTGAGGGTACACGATACTGTACTGCTACAGTTAAATAGCATTCCCACAACCACTAGTGGAAAAACTCAAAGGCAGCGAACTAAGTTGTTATATCTGTTGCAAGAATTGGAAAGCATTGAAAAAGTTGGCGTTGCTGAATAACGAAATGGTTTAACCAGAAAGGGAGATTTTTTTGCTCTCCTAGAGTGGCTATGATAAATTAGTATAAAATAATCGCTATAGCCCTTATTAATAAAGGGTTTGAGTAATTTAAAAATGCAATTTTAATAAAAGCGCACCTAAGCGGTCTTGGGGAGGCAGTGCCGACCTGTGGGGGTTCCCCCCATGAGCAACTGCCGTGGTTCCCCCCACTCGCGCTTGGGATCAAGACAATGTATTTTTAGTTTATTGAATCCCTTGCTATTTCAGGGGTAATCGCTCATTTAAACTACTCATTTACTATAATCAGTCTAGGAGAGCCAGCATTCTTTAGATCAGCAACGCCGGATTTTATGAGTTGGCACCAGTAAGCCATGACGAGATTGCTTGGCTCTAATTTCTGGATAAAACCGCCAGAGCCACCAAAACACTTTTTTCCCATCCCGTTCTTTAGCAATATCGCCGAGATTCGGTGTTTCTTGTTGATTAAAACAGTCTATCTGGTGCTGTTGACCGCTGATCGGATGCTTGACTTGACAAGTATCAGTTGTTGTGTTATAATCTGCGCCTAGATTAACCCGGTCAGAGGAACTAGCGATCGCATTCGGCAGAACCTGACTTTGCTCCTGCTCCTCTACTAGTTGCTGCCACCAGTTTTGCAGCTGATCTAGATTGTCTTTGCAACAGAGTAATGTGCGGAAGATACTATTACTCCCTTCGTCTTGATGCTCCTGATGGATTAGAGCATAAAGCTTCCGCTGATAGACATTCATTTAGTTAGATTCACCTAAACAGCTGATCCCAAGGTAGCAGCTGAGCAGGAGTACCAGTATAGTTTTGATGCGAATGACGAAAATTGCTGAATTGACTTCTTTCAGAAGTCGGGAACAGCGGATCTGGGAACAGGGAATAGGGAATGAGAGGGGCGGAATGAATAGGAGTAGAGTGGGCATCCTGCCTGCGCGGAAATATATTGAAACTGGCAAGATGCCAGTTCTACAGCAAGATGCCCCCCTTATTAAGTTCCCCCCTTATTAAGGGGGGTTAGGGGGGATCCCTCTTCTGACTTCCCTACTCCACTAAGAAGCCCTAAACTTTAGCCTCTTCTTTCACTAACTTATCCCAACCCAAATCCTTGAGACTGTTATTGCGACGTAACGGACGGGTTGCCAATTCCAGAATGTCTCGGGCATTAGTAAAGCCGTGCATTTGAGCAAAGGTAAACTCAACGGACCACTTAGTATTAATTCCCCGTGCTTCCAAAGGATTAGCATGAGCCATACCGGTAATTACCAAATCCGGCTCCAACTCATAAATCCGCTGAATCTGGTTGTAATTGTCTGGCTTCTCGATAATCTTAGGAGTTGGTACACCCATTTCGTGGCAAGTCTGTTCTAACAGAGCTAACTCAGCTTTCTGATAACGCTTATCCATGTAAGGGATACCGATTTCATGGCAAGTCATACCGCAACGAACCAGGAAACGAGCTAAGGAAACTTCCAGTAAGTTATCCCCCATGAAAAATACAGACTTACCACGCAACAGCTGGATATAATCCTCCAAGCTTTCCCAAATTTTAGCTTCCCGTTCTGCCAAGCCTTTTGGTTCTATACCAAACACAGAACACATTTTCTCAATCCAAGCCCGAGTGCCATCCGGACCAATGGGGAAAGGTGCGCCAATTAACTTACACTTGCGGCGGCGCATCAGAGTAGTCGCAGTGCGGCTTAGGAAAGGATTCACCCCAGCAACATAGTAACCTTCTTCTATTACTGGCAATTCCGTGTAACGCTTAGCAGGCAACCAACCAGACACCTTAATCCCCTGCTTCTTCAACTCTAGGGTGAGGTTAGTCACAACCGGGTCAGGTAGGGAGCCAAACAACACTAGGGGTGGATGATCCGCATACTCTGACTCTTCCGCAGCCACCTCTTCTTTCTGGCGTCCAAAGTTGAGGAGTTTTGCGATCGCATTCCGCTCTTGTTTCTCCTCTTCCACCTGGGGTGCTTCCTTCGGACACTTGTGAGCCATAGCGGCCAACACAGTATCTTCACCCTGGGTGAAAGCATAGTCTAAGCCATTAGCACGAGCCACCACAATCGGGATCCCAATCTCAGATTCCAGCTTGGGAGCCAAGCCTTCCAAATCCATCTTGATAATTTCCGTAGTGCAGGTACCAATCCAGACAATCACACTAGGATTGCGATCGCGTTTAATCTGCAAACACAACCGCTTCAGTTCCTCGTAATCATTCAGCTTAGCGGAAATATCCCCTTCTTCCAACTCCGCCATGGCATAGCGTGGCTCAGCAAAAATCATCACCCCCATCGCATTTTGGAGGAAATAGCCACAAGTCTTAGTACCAATCACCAAAAAGAAGCTATCTTCAATCTTTTGGTAAAGCCATGCCACGCAGCTAATCGGACAAAAGGTATGGTAATTCCCAGTTTCGCACTCAAAATCTAGGGCTTGAGGGGTTTCAGCAACAGTCATTTAAAATTCTCCTCTCCTGGTTTCTCTCGTCGGTTTTAAGGGTTTAAAGGTTGAAGGGTTGAAGGTTTAATGTTGAAGGTTGAAGGTTGAAGGTTTTAAGGGTTGAAGGTTTTAAGGCTTGAAGGATTGAAGGGTTAACGGTTAACGGTTAACGGTTGAAGGTTTTAAGGGCTTAAGGTTTTCAGGTTTGCTGTTGACTCTTATAACTTTCAACCGGGTACATCTCATTAAAGCTGTTTGACCCGGTGGTGCGTTACGGGACGGACTGTCTCAACACTGGCTACCGAGAAAATTAGGGCTCGCCCGTCCCTAACGCACCCTACGCCTCTTATAACTTTCAACCTTCAACCTTCAACCTCCTAACCTTCAACCTTCAACCTTCAACCTCCTAACCTCCTAACCTTTGCTTACACCATCATCAGGTCTAATTCTTCTTCCTCAGTCACTGCTGGGGTTTGAGGATTGAGGTAGAAGTCAGACAGCAAAGAGAACAACTCCCGGTCAGGTGCATCTTGAGGTACAACCCCCTCAGGCTGTGCCAGAATTTGGTCAGCAATGTTGAGATAGTATTGGCAAACAGGTTCCAGGCTAGGGTCAGTTTCTGCCATTTCAAAAATCGTTTTGCCCTTAACCCGAGAGACACGAATGTCCTCAATTAGTGGCAGAATTTCCAGCACTGGCATCGGCACAGCTTCGATATACTTATCGATCAAGTCGCGCTTAGAGGTGCGGTTGCCAATCAGACCAGCCAGACGCAGCGGGTGAGTGCGAGCTTTTTCACGAACAGAAGCAGCAATCCGGTTAGCAGCGAACAACGCATCGAAACCGTTATCCGTCACAATCATGCAATAGTTGGAATAGTTCAGGGGAGCAGCAAAACCACCACAGACTACATCACCCAGAACGTCAAACAGAATCACATCGTACTCATCAAAAGCATTCAGTTCCTTGAGCAGCTTTACAGTTTCACCAACCACATAGCCACCGCAACCCGCACCAGCCGGAGGACCACCAGCTTCTACGCAATGAACACCACCATAACCCTTGTAAATCACATCTTCAGGCCAGACATCTTCGTAGTGGTAATCCTTTTCCTGAAGGGTATCAATAATGGTAGGAATCAGAAAACCAGTCAGAGTGAATGTGCTGTCATGCTTCGGGTCACAGCCAATTTGCAGCACCTTTCGACCCCGCTTAGCTAGGGCAACTGAGATATTACAGCTAGTTGTGGACTTACCGATACCACCTTTTCCATAAACTGAAAGTTTCACCTTTACTTATCTCCTGTTTCAGATAAAAATTCTTATGTTGTCTTTGCCCCTAAGCCAGCCGAAAGCCAAATTTCAGCAATTATGCTTGATTTATCTTAGGTGCGCGCCTCCTAGGGCGAGTAAATCGCCCTTGGGTCGCACCTCAGGCAGTGATTCAGCGAGGGACCCTAAAGCCAGCGGTAGATTGCTTGGCTTTCGGCGCTTATTGCATTATTCACGAACTGCACCATAAAATACATGGTCTTTTTTATGGATATAGCCTTTAAATTAGTTTAAATCAACGTCTTTAAACTTAAGCGATTATATAAAGCACTTTAAATCTTATTTATTAAATTTAATATTTAAATAATTATTTTTATAAAAATTTTTACGAAAAAGTATTACAATAAACAAAAATAGTAAATCACCAGCCTGGATTAAGCGGGGGTACTACTCAAAAAGTCCCCTAAGTTTGGGGGATTTATGGGAAAATGGGTAAATCCTGTAAGAGTTAAGGTTGCTCACCATAGAGCATGGCTGGGCAAAATCATCAAGACCCACCAGAAGCCATAGGCGGGTCTAGCTATTGAAGTTTTTTGTAAATAATAATTAAATTTTTTCGGAGCAATCACCGCAATCTTCGTCGATAGAGTCACAGAATTTGAAAGAGGTACAAAGAATCGGGAATCGGGAATCGGGAATCGGTAATCGAATCGGTAGGGAGTAGGGAATCGGGAATCGGTAATCGGTAATCGGTAATCGGGAGTCGGGAATCGGGAATCGGGAATCGGGAATCGGGAAAACTGATCTGATTCCCCATCTCCCCATATTCCCCTCCTGGGAGGGGTTAGGGTGTGTTTTCAAAGTTTTCCGCAAGATATTAGATCCCCCCCAGCCCCCCTTATTAAGGGGGGAGCCATACTCAAAGTCCCCCTTTTTTAAGGGAAACGGGGGTACTCGGAGTTTGAAGACACGCCCTAGGGGTGGGTTCCCATCTGGCCATCTCCCCATCTGGCCATCTCCCCATCTCCCCTGATTCAGGTTAAAGCTGTATTAACCTCAAGCCCCTACAGCTTCCTTAGCGGCATACATCACTTCAAGAGTGATTTCACTAAAGCCACGCTCACGAGCAAACTTCTCAGTATTGCGCTTCACTTTACCGCGAACAAAACCAGGCACCTTATTCAGTTCTGCTTTAGCGTCCTTACTCCAGTTCAGGTCAGAATCAGCAGAGATACCCTTGGTAATCACTTCCTTGGTATCATGACCACCAAAGATTTCCAACAAGTGGTCTTCCATACCCAAGGTGAAGGAATTGTAGACCAAATCAGCAATTTGGTTAGTGCCTTCGTAACCCATGAAGGGGCGATAACCGATGGGGAAGTTTTGGATATGAATTGGAGCAGCAATCACACCACAGGGAATATTCAAGCGCTTACCAACGTGCCGTTCCATTTGGGTACCGAAAATCGCAGCAGGTTCAATTCGTGCGATCGCATCCCCAATCTGACCATTATCATCACTGATCAGGATCTCATCACAGTATTCGCTCACCTGCTCCTTGAACCAGTCCGCATCATACTTGCAGTAGGTACCAGCCAGCACCACATGAATACCCATCTCCCGTGCCAGAATCTTAGTCATAGCCGCAGCGTGGGTATTATCTCCGAAAACCACAGCCTTCTTACCCGTCAAGTTCTGGCAGTCGATGGAGCGAGAGAACCAGGCAGCTTGAGAAACGTACAGGGTTTGGTTGTTGATGTACTCTTCGTAATCGACATTAGCACCTTGACCATTGACAATTTCCTGAATTTTACGGATACAACGGGCAGTTTCCACCACACCCAGAGGAGCAATATCGACATAGGGCATCGAGAACTCTTCTTCCAGGTAACGGGCACTCATCAAGCCAATTTCCCGATAAGGCAACAGGTTAAACCAAGCCCGAGGTAGATTTTTCAGATTGTGAACAGAAGCTCCCTCTGGGATGACTTCGTTAACTTCAATGCCCAAATCAGCCATCAGCCGCTTCAGTTCAGTACAATCGTGTTGATTGTGGAAGCCAAGGGTAGAAATACCAATGATGTTAACCGAGGGCTTTGCGGTTTTGCCCTCTGGCAACTCACCCTTCTTGCGGGCTTTGTTGAGGTAGAACTGAATAATTTGATCTAGGGTGCGGTCAGCCGCTTGCAATTCATTGACCCGGTAGTGGTTGACATCTGCCAACATCACATCAGCCTTAGCATCCATCTGAGCCCGGTTTACAAAATTTTCCAGGTCTTCTTGTAGGATACTGGAGGTGCAGGTGGGGGTAAGCACAATCAGATCAGGGTTTACCTCCTGATCTTTGCGGGTGATGTTGTCTACCACTTTTTCCTGAGAACCCCGTGCTAGCACGTTCCGGTCAACAATACTAGCAGTTACCGGAGTGTAGTCCCGCTCTCGCTCTAGCATGGAGCGCATCACGTTGAAGTAGTCATCCCCTAGGGGGGCATGCATAATAGCATGGACGTTCTTAAAAGAACTCGCAACGCGCAGTGTGCCAATGTGGGCAGGACCTGCATACATCCAGTAAGCCAATTTCATATCCTATTCTCCCTTGTTAAAAGATTAAGTATCAAGTATCAAACATCAAGCATCAATCATCAATAATCAAGCATTAAGCATCAATCATCAATCATCAATCATCAATAATGTAACAATTTTATGGATTTGTTACTCAGCAACCAATATGGTTTCAGCCTTCAGCCTTGGCCTTTGGCCACGCTACGCGAACAGCCTTAAGACCCAAGCGTGATTTAGATTTTCTCAGAACTCCGAGGTAATAACTATCCTTAGGGATAAGTGTTCTTTCCCTGGTATCTAATTCCCCAAATCCACTTGCCAAGCTAAACATATAAATTAGGTATATAAAAGAATCTGAATCAAATTGCAATTATTTTTAATTTTTAGTTACAGGGAGTCGGGCGTCGGGAGTCGGGAGTCGGGAGTCGGGAGTGGGGGGAGATGGCCAGATGGGGAGATGGCCAGATGGGGAGTCAGATCAGTTTTCCCTATTGCCTATTGCCTATTGCCTATTGCCTATTGCCTATTGCCTATTGCCTCTTGCCTCTTGCCTATTGCCTCTTGCCTCTTGCCTATTGCCTGTTACCGATTCCCGATTCCCGATTCCCGATTCCCGATTCCCGATTCCCTGTTCCCGATTCCCTGTTCCCTAATATGAAAACCCCTATAGCAAGCAGAATAATGTCAAAATAATCACAACCAGTTTGTCTGAAGAGTCCTCATGGAATGGCATATAACTGATGCTCAAAGTCTGGCAATTATTGACCGTGAAATAGGCGAGCATGTCTTTTCACCAGCGGAATACGAGATTGTGCGGCGGGTGATTTATGCCACAGCCGACTTTGAGTATAAGTCTCTGATTCATTTTTCTGAGCGGGCATTACAAGCAGGAGCAGCAGCTCTAGCTGCTCGTAGCACAATTGTAGTGGATGTGCCAATGGTACAAGTAGGGATCACTCCCCACATTCAAGATACCTTTGCTAATCCTGTGTATTGCAGCATGGAAACCCTCACTCGTCCTCAAAAAGAAAAGACTAAGGCAGCCTGGGGGATGCAAACCTTAGCTAGACGCTATCCAGAAGGAATTTTTGTGATTGGTCAAGCTCAGACAGCTTTAACAGTATTGGTGGAGTTGATTGAGGCAGAGGAAATTCGACCAGCCTTGGTGATTGGGGTACCTGCGGGATTTGTCGAGGTGGATGTGGCTAAATCTCGGTTGACGGACTCTTTGATTCCCCACATTCGGATTGATGGTCGTAAGGGTTCTGCGGTAGTGGCTGCTGCTATTGTTGATGGCTTAGTAGACTTGGCTTGGCAAGCCTATGGCCAGGATGATATTGACTTCTCACACGCCTAAAAGGGCGTTGCCCAATTGTGGAATAATCGAGAATAACGGGTAATCGGTAATCGGTAATCACCTTCGGTCAAGCTCATTGACCGCAACCCTCTGTTGGTGATCGATCAAAATTTGGCTAAGATCCTGTCAGCAACGGTTTAGCAAAGGGATAAGGATGGCAACTGCGGTTAAACTAATAGCTCCAGGTTTTTGTGTAAAGTACCCGAAAACCCCCTGGAGTGTGATATATGTCGAAGATGCTTCAGGCAAGTTTCATTTCCGCCTTAGTAGTCGAGACTTCAAATTTGAACCCCGCGATCGCTACCGTTACCCAACTCATGAGGCGGCTAAACGGGCAGCATTGTGTTTTCTGGAATTACTCAAACGTATAGAGCGATCGCGGATGCGCATGAGCATTCTGCTAGAAATTGGTATTCTTAAATTTCCCCGACAGACCTATCACTCCTATGAAATCTGGTTATTGATTGATCGCACTCGCTATAGTTGGGAGGTAATAACAGCCAATGGTTTTTGTTTCCGCTCCCAGCGCTGGTACAAAAATCCTAACAGTCCGATTCTTAAAGCCAAGAAACATATTGACCGGGAGCTAGCGATCTATCAAATCAAAGATGTGGTTGGCTGGGTTTAGTGACTAATGACTATCATCAGTATCAAAACACTTATGCCCGATAGTGCCATCAGGAAATAAGAAAAGAGGACAAAACGGTAATTTTATGGGTATGCTCACAATTGTCGTAGGCTCCTGCTGCGGTTGATCATTATGAGGCCAACGAATCCTGCGACTTGTACCACCGACAACATCAGTTATTTTATGATCACTACTGTCAGAAACAAAGCTGTCACTCTCTAACCTCTCGGTGAAACCTAAATCAGAGATTTCCATGATAGCCATATATCCAATTTATTTCTATTGATTGTTTATATAAACTTCCCCCATAGCTAATAGAAAAGTCTTGCCATATTGGCCATAAGTTACAAAACTTTAAAATTGTCAACTATCAATTAATTAAGGGAATCGGGAATCGGGAATCGGGAATCCGGAATCGGGAATCGGGAATCGGGAATCCGGAGTAGGGAATCGGGAATCGGGAATCGGGAAAACTAGACCTCTTGCAAAAATAAATATGAAATCAAAATCTATCCCTTTTGTATGCATGCCTTTTGCCTTGTCAACACCCACGGTTTATGAGACTTATGCAAGAGGTCTACTGATCTGACTCCCCATCTCCCCATCTCCCCATCTCCCCATCTCCCCACACTCCCTATTCCCTATTCCCTATTCCCTATTCCCGACTCCCGACTCCCGACTCCCGACTCCCTAAAACTATATAGCTTAACTGATGCGAGTTGCTTTTTCGCGGTACTTGTTGATAAGTTTATTGAACAATTGATTCAGCTGTCCAATGCAAAAACTATTCGGAGTCATCATTTTAGTGTTAGGATAAAAATAGAATTTATTTGAGCTGATCGACCCATAATTTACGTCCTTAAAGTTAATAGCAACCTGCTGATTTCCCACGGATAGAACTTGAAACCAAGTCGCTATCGTAGGGGGTAATTTTTTACTCAGACGCAAGGAAATTTTGGGACTCGAAAGAGATTGAGCGTAGGCTGGGGTTAAAAATGGTTCATAGCGTTCAGCTTCTGGAGTTAGCTGCTTAATAAAGGCTAAACTTACACCTTTGACCAGTTGCCGCAGGCTATGGGCATCGTCTCCAACCACTTCTTTGACTAACGTACTTCTAGCGATCGCATCGTTAAGATTCTTCGGGTCAGTCACACTGAGGTGAGTGCCACCAATGGCGCTAATCAAATACTTAGAACCCCCCAACTGATTAAAAGACCGTAACTGATGGTCTAGAGCTGGTGTAATGGCATCCTCTGTGCCCGTTAACATTAAGGTTGGTACAGTAACTTGACGCAAACCCTTAGTACCAAACAAACGCCCGGTTACACTATTCAAAGCGATCGCTTGCACCACTCGCTGATCAGTAAGATTAACCTCGTCTTCTGGTAAATCAGCCGCTGCACATTGGAACCAATCTGCTGGGGATCTGCCCACAGGAGAGCGATTTTTACAAAACCGTCGCAGTTCCTCTAAATTGAGTTTTCCCCCAGCCAACGCTAAAGCCGTGTAGCCCCCCAAGGAATGACCAATAATTGTAACTTGTTGAGTATTCAGTTTACCAAGCATGGTAGAATATCTATCGTTGATGTCAGCCAACTCATCCAGGAGAAAGCTGACATCTTTGGGACGGTCAATAAACTCCCCCGGAGGTAACAAATCCCCAAGTTTACCAGGTGCTGACAAACTGTTAATCCTGGTAAAGTTGCTGCCAGGATGCTCTAGGGAAGCTACAGTAAGGCCATGGGAGGCTAGATGGCGTGCTAAATATCTCAGAAATTTGCGGTCTGCAGCAAATCCGTGGGAGAGAACTACCATTGGTCCAGTGGTATCCTCAGCCCAGTATAGATCTACAATAATAGTACGTTGCCGTTGTCGGTCTCTTAGTCTTAGTTTACGCTGTTTAACCAATTGGGGACCGGAAGTAGCAGGGTCAAATCTAGGGCGAAAGGTGGCAGCGTCCGCAACAGCCAAATCTTGCTCTAAGATCGGACCAACTGCTAAACTTTTCCAATAAGAGGCATTAAGTTGTAGGGCAATCCCAACAGCAGACGAAGCATCCAAAGTGATCTTTTCTCCTGGGTAAGCCCGTAAGAAACTCAGCACACTTAAACCATTAACTTGCCTTGCTCCTAACAACAGAGCAGCTTTTAATTGCTCTAAACTACTATCGGGGAGTGCTAACCCTAGTCTGTCCAACAACCGTGCGCCATCGCTGGAGAGGAGAAGGTCATTGATAAAGGTTTCTGTGGTCTTAGGGTTGAGTTTGAGGCTATTGGTCAAAATCTTCCGAATCTGTGGCGTGAGGATATCTCGATAGGGTTGCAGTGCTGGTGATAACTCCCCTGTCTCAGCAAACGTTTCTAATTCCTTGATAGCGACAGATTGCTCAAATGGCCCTAAGCGTAGAGTGAGATACTCAGCGGCAAAAACTGGTGGGGTAATTGCCCAAAACAGAGTCACAAAGAGACTACCTAGAGCACCCTGTCTGATTTTTTTAATTTGACCTATTGAACCATTACAGTGTTTTTTCTTCACAGAAGATTCAGAGGTATGGCCGCGATCAGACCATGGCAGCTGAAAATTGATCATTAGCGATGTATGCAGAATGTGAGTGCGGATATTTCGATCAAAGCCGACTTAATCAAGACTCGACAAGCCCATCGAAATATTTTTTCTGCAGCACTTCTGCACTAAAGGGTAAGCTATCAGCTATTAGCTATTAGCGTGTCGCGTATCAGTTCTCAGCTATTAGCTATCAGTTATCCGCTATCAGCTATCAGCTATCAGCCATCAGCTATCAGCCTATGGGCTACTTTAGGTGCTACTTTAGGTGCTATCAGCGCTCAGGCAAAGGCTGACCGCTGACCGCTGACTCCTGACCGCTGACTGCTGACTACTGAATGCTTACTATTAATGAAGTAGACACACCTATTTCTTCCCGATTCCCCACTCCCGACTCCCGACTCCCGATTCCCTACTCCCGACTCCCGACTCCCGACTCCCGACTCCCTACTCCCTTTCCCAAATAACTAAATACTCGTATTTAATATCACTCCATCAAGTTCCGCTTCAATCAGATTAGCCCCCTGAAGGTTGGCATGAGTTAAATCAGCTCCGGTAAGATTCGCTTTTCTGAGGTTGGTTTCACTAAGGTTAGCTTCTCTGAGGTTGGTATAACTAAGATTAGCTTGACTAAGGTTAGCCCCTTTCAGATTCGCCTTCACCAGATCTGCTCCTGTTAAATTAGCTTTATCAAAATTACTACCAATCAGTTGAGCTTCATTAAGATTAGCCCCAGTCATCACCGCTTCAGTGAAGTTGACCCTACTCAGATTGGCTTTGGTGAAATTCACAGCAATCAGGTTAGTTCTAAACAGATTAGCTCCCTCAAGGTCTGCCAGAGAAAAGTTAACCCTAATTAGATTAGCGTCTTCCAAAGATGTCATAGTCAGGTCTGCTCTTTGGAAGGATGTACGGGTAAGCTTGGCTCTATTCAAGTAAGCGTGACGAAGAATAGCTTTATCAAATATTGCCCCAACGACACAAGCCTCAGTCAGGTCAGTATAAATCAGCAATGACCCACTCAAGTTAGCTCCCATTAGCTCTGCTTGAAAGAGATTGAAACCATTGAGGTTTTGCCCACTCAGGTCTACTTCCATCAGGTCAGGGATCAGTTTGGGATGATTGTCTCTCCATTGATTCCAGAGTTTTAGACCCTGCTCAAGCTCAGCCAGATGGGTAGGTTCCGCCATGTAGTTGATTAGTCCTCTAGGTAACAATTCTTAATAAAGTATTAAATTTAATGTAACATAGCGAAAATAAAGTTTACATTTTTGTTAAGATTTTTAAGACTGTCAGCAGCTTTTGTATAAAATGGCGGCCTAAAAAGCCACACCCAAGCTATTACGGCTTGGGTGCAACTATTGTTTGAAGACCAGACATTGGCGAAACAGCGACTTGGACAGGACTTACCCAAAACTGGGCACCAAACCCTACAGGTAGAGTTACTGCGTAAGTCCTAAAGTATTTCTAGGGGTCGGTTGGCGTTATTTGGGCAGGACGGTAAATTAAATTATGCGATCGCATCCCGACTCCCGACTGCCGAGTCGATGCGATCGCATCCATAATCTCTGTCCCGATTTCCCGATTCCCGACTCCCGACTCCCGATTCCCGACTCCCGACTGCCGAGTCGATGCGATCGCATCCATAATCTCTGTCCCGATTTCCCGATTCCCGACTCCCGACTCCCGATTCCCGAGTCGATGCGATCACATCAATAATCTCTCTCCCCATCTCCCCATCTCCCCATTCTCCCCATCTCCCCACACTCCCGACTCCCAATTCTCCCTATCTCCCCCTCTCCCCAAACTTCCAACACTCCCCACCCTCCCGACTCCCCACTCCCGACTCCCGACTCCCGATTCCCTACTCCCGAAAGAAACCTCAAAACCGTGTTCTAGGACGCCCCAAAGTTGTAATATAAACAACCGCTTCATCAACAGGAATACCTAAAACGTCATTTACCTGGTCATCAAAGAAGCCACCAATACCACTTACTCCTAAACCAAGGTAAATAGCTGCTAGATTGAGCCGCTGTCCTAGATGACCAGCATCCATGTGCAAGTAACGGTAAGCGCGATCGCCTAATCTAGCCACTGCTTTTTGTAAGTCAGCCGTGTGGAACACCACTGCTCTGGCATCTCGACCCAGATCTTGCCCTAAACACAGAAAATGCAATTCCTGTCGGAAGTTTTTAAACCGAATTTGCCGCAATTCTTGAGCCTTAGGCGCGTAATAATAGCAGCCTTCTTCTAGATCATTTACCCCAGATACTGCTATAAATGTTTCGATTAAACTTAAATCAAAATAATCTGGTGTTCCATCTAACCCCTGCTCAATGTAATGCTGAGGTTGGTATGTAAAATCCAGAAGAGCTTTTAGCTCCTCCAAGGTCAAATTAGCTGCACTATAAGCTCGGGTAGAGCGTCGTTTTAGAATAGTATCTAAAAATGCTTTCGGAGCATTACCTGAGCTGGTTAACTCCCCCCAATCTATGGGGTTTGTAGCCGTTGAAACTTTATCACAAAACGGAAAATTGTACTTGTCTTCTAACTGCTGGTCAATGTCTGTAATCTTTAAAGTATTACCCTTAGCTTTCCAATCACCACCCTCTTTAATTTCCGTAGCGCGGTGCAAATAACCCAATAATTCTCCATCTGGAATCTTTGGGTAATTAACTTCAGTAGGAGATGGCAACACAGTTGGGGCGATGGGCAAGTTTTGTTCAACTTTGAGCTGATCGGCCAGGGGGATTACTGCGATCGCTCCTTCTTGTTCCAGGTCTAGATAAAGCAGTTCATTAACTTTTTGATCAGCAAAGCCACCAATTAGGTGAGGTCGGTAATCACTCAAAGCCCCAGCTAACTCAATGTTGCCTAGCAGATGACCAGTGTCTAGAAAAATTCTACGGTATGCCCGGTCTTCATAGCGCCAGGCAGAGCGATAAAATACCGCTGTAGTTACAATAGCCAGTTCCGTACTCTCCAAAACTGGGTGCCAGAAGCAAGCCTCTTGCAGTGCATTCCAAACATCACTCTCCCAAAAATGAACCAGAGAATGGGTCAGACACTGATAGTTGTATAGTCCTGGTGGTAATAGGGGAGTACCACGGGAAATCAAATAAACTTCAGCTGGGTATAAGCCACCAGCAGAGGGAGCTGCCCTCAGATAAAGTGGTGGTCCCATGGTCTCCACCCTAGCTGTCAAACCATAACTACACAGTAGTAACTGGGATAGCCGCCACCAACTTTTACTCGGTTCAGAGGTAAACTGCTCCCGGTCTTGTGAGAAGTATGGTTTTAGGTCAAAGTTAGTCCCAACTTTGTAGTCTTTAAACGGTATCGGCTGCTTCTCCCAGTCTAAGCCCTTATTTTTGGCTGATATGGTTTCTGGAGCATATTTGGTGCGCTCGTGGTAGTGCTGAGCGATGGATACTGGCAGTTTTGACATCTTAGTTGCAACAGAACATGAAGCTTTGCTTTATATCTTGACAGGATTTTTGTCCTGTTCCCTGTTCCGGTGATCCGCTGTTCCCTGCTCCCTTATTGATATAGCGGTTTTTAGCCTAATCACGTACACAGGATTTTTGCCCTGTTCCCTATTCCCTGTTCCCTGCTCCGAAGTCCGAAGTCCCTGCTCCCTACCTAAGAAAAATTTCGAAAAAATTTTATTAAATAATTTTATTTTAATAAAATTATTTTGTCAAGTATTTTTATTTTTACGTAGCAAATTTTCACAAATATTAAAAAAGAATTATAATTAAGTGTGTAATGCGCTACAAAGTTATACCTTTATAAAATAAATAAGCATAAATACGCATTGACATTATTTTATAAATTGGTATTGGGCGGCAAAAGCTGACCTATTTATAGCGCAATGAAAAAGATTGGTGGAGCCGAGTTACTTGAACAATACGCTAGGGGTAGACGAGACTTTAGTGGAGTAGATATCAGTGAAGCTGACCTGTTTGAAGCAGATATACAAGCAATTGACCTGACTAGCAGCAATCTTAAAAAGACTTACCTGCCCTACTCTAATCTAAGTCAAGCCAAGTTGCAGCAAGCTCAACTTCAAGCAGTTCAGTTAAGTGATGCCCAGCTCTACCAGACCAATCTCTCTGGGGCGGATCTTCAGAATGCCAATCTGTTCAGAGCAAATCTACGTCGTGCCAATTTACAGGGCGCAAATCTAGCTGGTGCTAATCTCCAAGCAGCAGATTTGAGGGACACTGACCTGAGCCATGCCAATCTCAGCCATGCCAATTTGAGTAATGCTAACCTGAAAAGAGCTATCCTTACTAAGGCTCAGTTGAGGGGTTGCAACTTATTTCGAGCCGAGAACGTCGATCTTTGTGATGCCTACTTGGATAGTTCGACGATTTATCCTGATGGGCATAGAGCTGATGGCTCTGAGTGATCAAACACCTATCCGTTATCCACCAATGACTTTATCACGACGTCACTTCTTTGCCTTAGCCAGTGCTAGCACCGCTGGTGCAATTCTAGCATCCCCCTTGAAAGAGGTTTTTGCCAAGAAGGCTCTTGGTAAATCATTTCGAGGTAAAGGCTTTGGGTCCCTTCAGCCAGACCCTAATCAATTATTAGACCTGGCAGCCGGATTTAGCTATAAAATTTTATCCCGCACAGGTGACACCATGAGTGATAGCAATTTGGTGCCTGGTAGACCCGATGGCATGGCGGCTTTTCCTGCACCGGGAGGCAATACTGTCCTGGTGCGCAATCATGAACTTAGCCCCCATCAATTGGATAAACATGGATTGGTAGCAGTAGAGTATATCAAGTATGACCCCATGTGTTTGGGAGGCACGACAACACTAGTAGTGGCAGCCAATGGTCAACTGGTCAAACAGTACACTTCCCTCGCTGGTACTGAACGAAACTGTAGTGGCGGACCAACCCCTTGGGGTTCATGGATTAGTTGTGAAGAAAGCACCGTTACTCCCACCACTTATCCGGCAGATGACCCCAGAAGTGTTTCGATGAAGCACGGCTATAACTTTGAAGTGCCCATTACCGGTGAAGTGGTTCAAGCTGAGCCTCTAGTGGCCATGGGTCGTTTTAACCATGAAGCCGTTGCAGTAGATCCCAATACTGGGATTGTTTATCAGACTGAAGACAGGATGGATGGTCTGTTTTATCGCTTTATTCCCAAGCAACCAGGCAACTTAAAAGCAGGGGGTCTACTGGAGGCATTGAAGATCCAGGGAACATTTCAAAAAATCACGGTTGAAAACTTCCCTGTCGGTCAGCCCATGGCAGTAGAATGGGTTCGGATTGAGGATGTAGACCCGGAAGAAGATACTGTGCGGGTTGAAGGTTTTGGTAAGGGAGCAACCCAATTTACCCGGGGAGAAGGGGCATGGTACGGTAATAATGAGGTTTACTTTACCTGTACTAGTGGTGGTTCGTTAAATCCAAACACTGGATGGGCGAATGGAGCTGGTCAAGTCTGGCGCTATGTTCCTGGTAGCAATCCCCAAGAGGGTGGCACCATTGAACTGTTTGTTGAGTCCCATGACCGCAGCTTACTAGAACACCCAGATAATGTGACCATGAGTCCTTCTGGGGATCTCATCCTCTGTGAAGATGGTGGTGGTGACCAATTCCTGGTTGGGGTCAATCCTAAAGGTGAGCTTTACCAGTTGGCACGGAATGCCCTCAACAGCAGTGAGTTTGCTGGTGCTTGCTTCTCACCCAATGGTCGGATCATGTTCGTGAACATTCAAGAGCCTGGTATCACATTTGCAATTCAGGGCCCTTGGGTTTAGAGTCTAAAGCGGTTGTAAAGTCATAGAACTTGACAAAATAAAGAATATAGTGCTACGAATCTATGTTAGGACTTATAGATGACGAGTAGCGAGGAACACCGATGCCTGCTTCCTTAAGTTATGACCTACGCAGAAAAGCAATAGCGGCTGTGAAACGAGGTGATCCCAAAATAGACGTGAGCCGGAGAATATAGAAACGACCCTAAGAGACTATCTCCAAGGATAACTTTCACCAGAGATAGCTCATTTTTTTTGTCAGAAGTTAGTCAACTTTAAATTGGCAGATATTGAAGAATAAAAACGAGATTAACAGAGGTAGAAATAAGCGATAAACAGGCCGATTATTTTGAGTGCAAACCTGATAGTAGATTGAGTCCAAAACTTTAAAATAAATGCTCTGCTAATTTTTGAAAGTGAATCCGATAAGATAGCTGATTAAGATTTATGGACAATGACGGGAATAAAAAAAAAAAATTAATTGAAGTTCTGGGTTACTAAAATTGCTAAAACCCTTTATTTACAGATGATGAAAAAATATCGATTTTATTTATATGTACTTATTACTACTTTAGTAATTACCTTGATAGTTGGCTTGTCACCAACCATTAGCCAACCTATATTACTCGAACAAAAAATACAAACCCTAACCGGTGAAAGATGGTTACAGCATGTAGAAGAAGACCTCAATCCTTGGTGGTTAATGGAAACTGCTTTTGGTAAACCTGTAGGTAATTTTCCTAGCTTGCGATGTGACAATGGGGAGCTACTTGATTTGTCTCAACCATGCCCAATTTTTAAGGATTTAGAAGATGAAGACAATTGGATTAAAAATTACTTTAATAAAAAGCACATAGTTGCTCATTCTCGTCAAATTTACACCTACGGAGTTGCTTATCAATTGACTGGAAATCCTAAATTTTTAAGTTTAGCAAAATCTGGATTAGATTGGATTCGCAAATATGGATTTGATCGAGAAAATGGTGGTGTATTTACTGTATTTTCTGAAGATAATCTTACTCCTCTTTCTTCTGTTTCAGAGCGTAATAGTCAAGAACTAGCCTATGCTTTACAGGGGATGGCTTTTTATTACTATCTAACTCAAGATGAAGAAGTATTGCCAGATATTATTAAGTTAAAAGACTTTATCTTTGAAAATTACTATGATTCAGAACAAGACATAATACTTCAATTACCTAAAAACCCTCAAAACCAGGAATCCAAAAAACAAAGGAAAGGAATAGTGTATGAATTAGATCAAATGAACACCTATCTAATGCTTCTCGCACCGATATTACCTGAACCTTACCAGTCGCAGTGGAAAAAAGATTTGGTTCACATCTCGCGGATCTTAATGAACCAGTTTTACAGTCCTGAATATAATAATTTTTGGTATTATATTGACAATGCAGAAGATAAAAAAATATTAACTGGCAAAACTGATTATGGACATTCAATAAAAACTTTGTGGATGATCTACCTAACTGGTAAATTAGTTAACAATGAAAGATTTATTACTTTTGCGAGAACTAGTGCTGATAAGTTATTCAAAGAAGCCTATGATTCTGAATCAGGAACATGGTATTCACGATTGTATGCTGATAAAAATAAAAAATTAATTAAAGACCTTAATAAAAGTTGGTGGATCTATGCTGAATTGGATCAAGTAGCAGGAACTCTGAGTTTAGAAAACTCATCCTACGTTGACAAATATTTAAAATCAACAGTTAATTGGTGGTTTAAGAATATGGTAGATCATACTAATCATGGAATCTGGCATAAAGTAATTTGGCCAACTTTAGAAAAGAAAGGTTTTAAACAATGGAAATGGAAAAATGGTTTTCACAGTTACGAACATGCTTTAGTGGGCTATATTACTACTCAAGCAACTCAAGGAGAAAAAGTGAAACTATACTTTGCCCGTAAGGAAGGAAAAGAAAAAAAAGGAATTAGACCTTACTATAATACAGGAAAGATTGAAAAAATCAATAAAAAACCGCTACAATCCATACCTGAAATGAATAAAATCGAAGTTACTTTTACGGAGATTAACTATAAATAAAATGCTTAAAAAGTTTCGTAAAAACAAATTTGCATTTAGTCTAATCACTAGCATAATTATCTTGATACTTTGTTGCTTTTATACCGTATTTCAACCAATATTAGCACAACAAAATACAGAAATAACGATGGGTCAACAATGGTTACAGCATTTAGAAGAAGACCTCAATCCTTGGTGGTTGATGGAAACTGCTTACGGTAAACCTGTGGGTAATTTTCCTAGTTTTCGCTGCGACAATGGTGATCTAGTCAATCCATCTAAACCCTGTTCAGCTTTTACTAAATTAGGAGACAATTATGGTTATATTACCAACAACTTAGATAAAAACTATATTGTCTCTCAGTCTCGTCAAGTTTACACATACTGCGTAGCCTATCATTTAAGTGGAAACCCAAAGTTTCTTAGTTTAGCAAAAGCTGGAATAGATTGGATTCGTAACTATGGACTTGATCGAGAAAATGGTGGTGCATTTAGTTACTTGAAAAGAGAAAGTCGCCAATCTGGTCCTTCTGTTTTAAAGCGTACTAGTCAGGAACTAGCCTATGCTTTACAGGGAATGGCTTTTTATTACTATCTAACTCAAGATCAAGAACTATTACCAGAAATTATTCAACTAAAGAACTTTATCTTTGAGACCTATTATGATCCAAAACTAGAGATGATGATGTGGGTTCCCAAGCAAGTTAAGAATGAAAATGTTACTAACAATTGGCTTAAACAGAAAAAACATTTGCTGTCCCAATTGGATCAGATCTATACCTACATGCTTATTCTCGCGCCAATCTTACCAGAACCTTATCAATCAGAATGGAAACAAGATTTGTTAAATTTATCAAGTAGTATAATCAACGAATTTTATAGCCCTGAATATAATACATTCTGGATGGAGATTAACAATATAGGAGAGGGAAAACTGCCGACAGATTATGGTCATTCCATGAAAGCCTTTTGGATGATTTACTTAACTGGTAAACTTTTCAATAATCAAAGATTTATTGACTTTGCCCAAATAGGTGCATCTCGTATGCTAGAGGAAGCTTATGATGTAGAATCAGGGCTTTGGGGTAGAGGTATTAGTTTTGATGAGAATGATAAGGGTGTTCGTGACCTTGACAAAAAATGGTGGGTCTATGCTGAATTAGATCAAATGGCAGGAACACTTAGCTTGGAAGACTCATCCTACGTTGACAAATATTTAAAATCAACTGTTAATTGGTGGTTGAAAAATATGGTAGATCATACTAATCATGGAGTATGGAACTTACTGACTTGGCCGACTTTAGAAAAGCAATTACCTAAACAATACCACTGGAAAAATGGATTTCACTCCCATGAACACGCCCTAGTTGGCTATATTACTTCTCAGGCAAACCAAGGAGAAAAAGTGAAACTATACTTTGCTCGCAAGAAAGGCAAAGAAAAAGAGAATATTAAACCTTACTACTATACAGGTGAGATTGTTGACATCAATAGGTCGCCAATGCCATCAATAACTGATAGTAATCTGCCTTCACTATCCGATTTGAATCGGGTGATAGTAAGTTTTACTGGTATTAAATAGGGTTTTCTGAACAGAAGGCAGAGGGCAGAAGAAAGGAGTAAGGTTTCAAGGGAGAAGGTTTTTTATCACTAATTATCCGAACATGATATTAATATAACTCGGATTTTATTGTAAACTATTTATGGGCTTGGTGAAATAACAACTAAGCCTATTATCTTGTATTACAAAAGTGATCGATTTCCCAACTTCTGCGGCGAAGTCTATTGATTACTTTCCAAAGATAGGGATCCGTGTAGGAATTGTGATAATTTCGTTCCCTACTCCCTACTCCCTACTCCCTGTTCCCTTCAAAATAACCAATGACTACTACCAACTCTTGGATCACTCGCCCAAAACCAAATCCTAAAGCCCGCCTGCGCCTATTTTGCTTTCCTTATGCTGGTGGTGCTGCTTCGAGCTTTCGCACTTGGCCGGAGCAATTGGCACCCCATATCGAAGTCTGCCCAGTGGAACTGCCTGGACGGGGCAAGCGACTGCGGGAACCCCTGGTTACTGGCGTATTGCCCCTGATTGAAACCCTAACACCAGGTTTACTGCCCTATCTCGATATCCCCTTTGCCTTTTTTGGTCACAGTCTCGGAACAATAATCAGTTTTGAATTAGCCCGTCAACTCCGGCGCGAGGAAGCCCAGAGTCCTCGACACTTGTTCATTTCCGGTCGCCGCGCTCCTCAAGTACCTGCCCGAAAACTTCCCCTTCATAACTTGCCCAAGTCTGAGTTGATCGAAGAATTGCGTCAATATAATGGCACACCAGAGGCTGTGCTAGCAAACCAGGAGCTAATGAAGCTGTTTCTACCGATCCTGCGAGCGGATTTCGGGATGAACGAAACCTATACCTACACTAGCGAACCCCCACTTAATTGTCCGATATCTGTTTTCGGAGGTTTGCAGGATACCGACGCCAACAGTGATGAGCTTGCTGCCTGGCGTGACCAAACCAGTAGCACTTTCACGATACACATGTTTCCTGGTGACCACTTCTTTCTTAATAATAAGAAGGAGTGTAATCAGCTTTTGGAGCTAATCACAAAGTTTGCGATCGCACCAGTGTGATTCCTTGGGTCTTTCCTTGAAAACCCGGTCTGGTGAGGGAGCGGGGAGCAAAAGCGTTTGATAAGCTTTTTTATTCCCTGCTTCGAGGTTTGAGCTTCTATTTTCATCACAGGTCTACTAATTCGAGACACTTTTTTTTTGTTCACCCAATTTGATCACTCAACCAGGCATAGACGGTTGTCCCGAATGACAAACTCTTTCGGTATTGGTAGTCCATGCAGACTCCGCGCCACACTGCTGGTGTAGGCACCCGATGCATTCAAGATCACGCGGTCACCAACCTCTATTCTTGCCATCTTTTCGTTAAGACAAAAATAATCTGTCTCATAACAAGTACAACCTGCGAGGTCATGGACGAACATAGGTCCTTCTCGGAAAGGGATCTGAGCAACTGCTGGACGTGGTGCCCAGAACATCAAGTTCCAAGCAGAGGTATCCAAAACAACAATGCGATTCCCAGAGGGATGATCGTCTGCTGCTTTGACCTCCGCAACCAGGTAGCCCGCCATCATAGTTAATAGCATTCCTGGCTCAATCACAAGCCGCACTGGTTGCTGGCGCTGGTTGTTGATACGAGTAATGGTTTTATTTACTAAATCCCAAACCCGTTGTGCTTCAGGTTTTTGCAGATGGAACAGGTAAGCCCAACCACCGCCGAGATTGAGCACTTCAACTTTAGGAAAGATTTCCAAGCAAGATACTAGCAAATCAAGTGTCTGATGTAGATCTGCTTCTGAAAAAGTTTCACCTTCATGAACATGAAGATGGACGACCTCAAGCTCATGGGTTTGTATTAGGCTGTGTAGACCGGAATCTGTGGGATCAACTCCAAATCTACTCCATCGGGTTACTGCATTCTTAGCCTTAGCATCTTCGTGAAAAGGAAAGCGAAGTCGAAGTCCAACTCTTTTGTCTCGGTTAACGCTTTCACACCAGACACGCAACTGAGACAGACTGCACAAATCTGGAATAACACCCTCAGTTGCCAAACGCTTAAGGTCGGCAACTGAGAAGCCTGGTGCTGTAGAGTAGATTGGCCACAGCCCTGCTGCCATGGCAGCATCTAGCTCTTGTATGGTGGTAATGTCTGCTCCTAGGCCAAGTTTAGCCATATGACGCAACACAGATTGGCAGCGGTTTGCTTTAACAGCCAAACAAAGCTCACTATTCTGAATTTGTCTGAGGTCGTTTCGTAAAGCCGTTACAGTGTCAGTGATGGCATCTAGGTCGTACACAAGTGCCGGGGTGGGAATATCACTGGCAATCTTGAACAATGTCTCAGGAATAGTTGGAATAATTGTCATCCAATTTCTAAATTCAGTTACATCATCTCGCCATCCATCTTTTATTTCTGAGTTGTTATTGTCTTTTGAGATCATGCTACTGCCAAATCTTAATTGTTTTGAATAAGTTTTTCTTGTTGCGTCTAACTCGAACCTTTTTTTACATCACTTTTTGGTAAACCATATATAAATCGTCGGGAGTCGCCTCTTTTAACTTAAACCCTGCCGCCTTCATGGTATCTTCTAGAAGTTGGCCGTACACCATTAAGAATTTATGGCGATCGCTAGCAACTATCTCACCTTCTTTTTTGAAACGATAGTCTGTTTCCCAAAAGTACATTTCTTTATTCTCTAGGAAATCGAGATGCTTTTGCTGAGCGTAAACAATGCCGTTGCCAATCTCTTGCTCGCCATCTGCATCAATTTCTTCTGCTTGAATGTTAAGTACAAACAAGCCTCCGTCAAGTAAATGGCGGGCAATATTGTCTAACATTTTAACGGTGTCCTCAAAATTGGGCAGAAAACTGTATAAGTGGTAATCGTTACCAACCCGACTAACACCGGCTGGACCCCCATGGGAATATATGCCATCAAAAGATTCTTGCAAATCCATTGATAACACATTACCTTCTACTACCTTTGCCCGATTTCCCAAACGAGCTTTACTCCGTTCTAACATAGCAGGAGTAAAATCTATGCCAGTTATCTCATAGCTGGGATCTAATTCGAGCAGTTTTTCTGCAAGCAATCCCGTTCCCACCCCTATTTCGAGAAGTTTTTTCCGACCTTTGAGGATAGAGTCCAGGGACTGAGCTTCTTTCGGATAGTCGTAATACCCACTTTTCATAGTGGCGTCATAATACTCGGCAATGTTATCGTATTTATTCATAGTGGTAGCTCTCCTAATTTTATTTGAGACTGTTGATTTAAACTGTTTATCAAGCCAATTTTAGGACATCAATGTCGTTTAGCCAAGCGCTGCTGTATATGCTGCGCGAGTTTGTATTTTGTTAAAATATCTAAGGGTAAGTAGGCGGCACCTCGAATAGTACCCAAGCAATCTTTGCTTTGACAAATACAATCAAATCCTCTATCCATCGACCATTCCGTAGATGGATAGAAGAAAGTCAGTTCCTCCCCAATTTCAATTTTAGTCATGGCTCTCAGAACGCGATCGCTCACAGCGAAAAATACATTGGGAGCGCAGCTATGATTGAGATAATGCAAAAACTCTGGGTGGAGCATAATATGTTGGCGTTCCCCAATTTGAAGGCTTAAATAATTGGGCTGCTCTAGGCTCTTTTTTACGCCAAATTTAGAGATTACCTGTCCGGGCATAAACTCGACGGTGGTGTGTAGGGATTTGCTTCCAGTTGTCGGACACTCCCGGAGCTCGGCCCATGATGCAACTTTTAGGGGTTTTTCAGCGATATAGTTTTTACCAAATTCATCCATATAAGTACCTGATCCAAATTATTTGGATGCAGTATTCCCGCTCTAAGCTATTATACAATTAGTTGGTATTTTTTAAAAAAATATTTTGCAACAAAAGTCAATAGTGTATGAAATGACCAATAATAAATTAGGAGTTTAACTCATGAGCGAGACACCCATAACAATTACTTACTCTTTAGAGGAAGTATTAAAAGACATAAACGGGAAGCTAGACAGCCTTCAAAAAGATGTCAACAAGATAAACGAAAGACTAATAAAAGTAGAGACACAGCTAGACGCGGTCGCAACGGATGTAAAAGAATTAAAAGGTTCAACCAAGGCACAAATTTGGACATTGATCGGCATTTTGGTCACAGCAGTTGGCGGTTTTCTGGTAGCAGTTGGTCGTGTTGTTATTTCAGGCAACCCCTAATTTATTCTCAAAGGATGGATTGGAGCCAGCAGAGATTAGGGATTTAGAGATTGCGTTCGCGAAGCGGTTCCTTTGGAACATCGCATGTAGCAAAAAAATACTATGCTAGCAGCAGATTGATTACCCAAGCCTTGCCATGGCTCCAGAATCTGACCCGTTGACGGAACCCCGTAAAGTCGTGGAAGATACCAATGCGAACGCTAAATTTTTCCAATTTGATCAACACCAAGCCAAACTTAGTACGGAGATTCTGGCGGGAATAACCACCTTTGTCACCATGGCATACATTCTGGTGGTTAATCCTGATATTTTGTCCAATGCCATTTTTCTCCAACAACCCAAGGATTTTTGAACTCTCCCCGCTTTAAAAAGACGGGGATTGTTAGCTGATCTCACTACGCGGGTTGAAACCGCGCTGCGTGATGCTTACAATACTGACTAGATAGAGAATCCAATCTGTACCGTTGTGGCAGGTTCAAAGCTGCCCTACCGACCTCGGCTAGGTCAACCCCTAGCTGTGTCGCTACTTTGCGCAAAATATTACATGCGTGCCTTAAATCTGCGTTAATTAACTCGTTATTAGCTGACCGATAGAGACCACGTCTAATTCGCTTTCCAGAAGGCTTCCACCCCAAGCCCGAAGGGCACGCTTCGCGAATGGGTTTCGCACCAAGTGTAGGTAGAAAATCCTGATCTAGAAAACTAGCCTTACTCGTATAGCTTTCTTCGGTTTCAATGAACTTAATACCGTATTGCTCGCATAATTGCTGGACTCGATTCTTGAGTCTTGCAGTGGGAATTTGGACAAACTCTTGATTGTTCTTTTTCCCAATCTTAATGCCATCTTTATTGCGTTGATTCCATCCAAATACCACGGTGCTAATTTGATTCCTCAAGCACCAATTAATAAAAAACTTGGCTGCTTTGTTGATATTGTCCCGCATCTGGCGATTCCGCTTTTCAGTAATATTTGCCAAACGCTCATCCCAGTAGTCTTGAGGCTTGCCCTTTTTAATTTTGGCTACCTGTTTGTTGTACCACTGGTTTTGGGATTTAATCTTGCGACCGTCAATAATAAATGATTTGCCGGTGGTAGAAACGCAAGTCAACCAGTTGTTGAGTCCTGGATCTATTCCTAGGGCGTTACCACTAGTCTGAACTGGCTCGATGTCAGATTGCTTGTAGACAAATTCCAGGTAAAAGCAGCCATTGCGAGGAACAAAACGGAATTCATTGATCGACTTGAAATCCAGATTAGATGGCATTGGAAGAAGGAAATGATCAATTCCAAACCACGCTTTAACCTGGTTCCCTAAAGAAAACTTGAGCTGTCCATCTTTTAGCTTCACCCACCTAGCTGGATAACTTACGACAGCCATTCCGCCTTTCTTTCTGTACTTTGGAACCCTTGGCTTATCCCTTAGTTTTCCAGATTTATAAAGTTTTGCCAATGCCTGATAGGATTTAAATGATTCAATTACACTGTGGAGAATTTGTTGAGCACAAGCAGATCTCATTGCCCTGAAATGGATATTAGTTTTAAGGATCTTGTCTAACTCAAACTTCTTGACATACTTACCAGCCTTAAACAATACTTGACGGCAATAATAAATAGCGCAATTAGTTAACTTATTGGCTTCTCCGCAAATAAATTCTAAAACCGCCCTATTATCAGGGTCTGTGGTTATCAGGTGCTGTTGGCATCCATACATTCCTCGTCACCTCCTTAGTCTATAGGATAACTTGAATATACTACCTCTGTCAACAACTATGGTCAGAAATAATCAAGAAATATTCAGGACAAATCCGCACTCGGTAACACTAATCAATTACCACTTCGTCTGGTGCCCTAAACGAAGAAAAGCAGTATTGACCGGAAAAATAAAGATGAGATTGCAAGAAATAATTTTTGACTTGTGCTCAGAACATAACTGGAGGGTTATAGCCCTAGAAATCATGCCCGATCATGTTGATATGTTTTTGGAGGTCGATCCTACCTTTGCTCCTTCCACGATCATCAAACGAGTGAAAGGGAGGGCTTCTCATTATCTCAGGAAGGAGTTCCCTGAATTGCTGAAATTACCCACCTTATGGTCTCCCAGTTATTTCTGCTCGACTACTGGAAACGCAAATACAGAAACAGTCAAGAAGTACATCCAAAATCAAAGAGGAAAATAACGAGAGCCGGGATAAATCCCGGTACGCTCCGGAGACGAAACCTGATTAATAAGGCAGCCTTAATCATGGAGGCGCGCTTTCCATAGGCGAATTAAATTCGCCATGGGTCGCGCCTCAAAGTTTTAACCTTTTTCCCATAACCGACCAACCATAAAGGCTGCCTTATTCTTGTGGTAACTTCTAACCCCGCCCACCCAATCAATTGGGTGGCTAACTCTCGCTTGTTACATCCTCTGTTTGGGGAACTAGTGATTGCCACCAGGATTTCAGCTGCTTTGGCAACCTTAGTGATGGGACTCTATGCCAAATATCCATTTGCCTACTCCCGATTCCCGATTCCCGATTCCCGATTCCCGATTCCCGATTCCCAATTCTCGATTCCCGATTCTCAATTCTACATTCTACATTCTACATTCCCGATTCCCGATTCCCGATTCCCGATTCCCGATTATTGATCATACAAATCAGGACGGCGTTCTTTAGTCCTCTGAATTTGCTGCTCTTTACGCCAGCGGTCAATTTCCCCATGATTTCCTGATAACAGAACTTCTGGAACCTTCCATCCCCGAAACTCAGCAGGTCTTGTGTACTGAGGATAGTCCAGTAACCCGGCTTCAAAGCTTTCTAATTTAAGGGATTCGGCTTTGCCTACTGTTCCTGGTAGCAACCGGGTGACACCATTAATCATGGCTAGGGCTGGGATTTCTCCACAGGTTAAGACAAAATCCCCCAATGATACCTCTCGGGTGACTAAGTGTAATACCCGCTCATCCACACCTTCGTAGTGTCCACAAATTATCACCAGCTGATCATAACCTGTGGCTAATTCTTTGAACAATTGCTGTTTCATGGGTTCCCCCTGAGGGGTCATTAAGATGACATCACGCTGGGGTAAAATGGGTAAAGACTCTACAGCCGCAAAAATCGGCTCTGGTTTCATCAACATCCCCACCCCACCACCATAAGGCTCATCATCAACTCGCCGATGTTTGTCAGTAGCAAAGTCTCGGGGGTTGATCAGATGCACTTCGGCAATTTGTTTGAGGAGCGCCTTACCAAGTAGCCCTGAAGTCAGGGGAGAGCTGAAGAAATCCGGAAATAGAGTGATAATGTCAAATCGCACAAACAGTTAAGGGAGGGTAGGGGTCTGGAGCTAAAAATCCTGTGGGAAGAGGCTAAGATACATAATCAGTGATTATGCATAAATGGTAAGGCTATAATGCGTGAATATCATTAAATAATCACGAAGTAAACTGAAAAATTGCTATAATGTGGCATTTTAACTAAAAAGCACTACTCAAAAGTATTGAACTCACCTCATGCCCATTACTAATATAATGCAGCAGTTAGAATCTCAATTGCAAAGAATTAGGATGCCTAAGTCCACTCAACCAGCTATTTTGGTAATCGGCGGCGCTGAAGATAAAGTTCATGGAAGAGAGATCCTGCAAACTTTTTTTGGGCGTGCTGGAGGAACTAATGCTCGCCTTGCCATTATCCCTTCAGCCTCCAGAGAACCAACCGTGATTGGCAGTCGCTATCAACGCATCTTTGAAGACATGGGAGCCGAAGAAATTCGGTTGCTAGATATACGCGATCGCTCTGAAGCAGAAAACCAAGACTTACTAGAGTACTTGGAAATCTGTACCGGGGTATTCATGACTGGAGGTGACCAACTACGCTTGTGCGGGCTACTAGCCGATACCCCCTTAATGGAAAAAGTTCGGCAGCGGGTTCATCAGAGCGAGATTACCCTAGCTGGGACAAGTGCTGGGGCTGCAGTTATGGGTCATCACATGATTGCTGGTGGTGGTAGTGGTGAGTCTCCTAATCGTGCTTTGGTGGATATAACCATGGGCTTAGGAATCATTCCAGAGGTCATTGTAGATCAACATTTCTACCATCGCAATCGTATGGCACGCCTGATTAGTGCTATTTCGGAACATCCGGATCGATTGGCAATCGGAATTGATGAAGATACCTGCGCTTTGTTTGAAAAAAATGGTTGGTTAGAAGTGATGGGTAAAGGGACTGTCACAATTATTGATCCCAAGGAAATGTCTTACACGAACCAGCCTAAGATTGGTGCTAACGACCCGATCAGTATCCACAATCTGCGAGTGCATATTCTATCTCATGGCGATCGCTACCACTTTCACAAGCGTTCCTTATTTGCAGGAGAAAGCTAAACCTTCCTTCTGGAAAGCCAGCAATCCTGGACAACAACTGCAATCACCAGCCCACGCTTTTGAGTATGGCTTTACCTGCCCTTTGCCAAGGGATGCAGCGCCTTAATCAGGGGGTTTCCTCATGACTGTAGTTGGGGGAACTCATCTGAGTACCTGCTGGCTGCGATAGTTATGGATAATTTTGAAAAAAATGTTCACACAGAACAGTTTTTTTTCTCTCCAAGGTTGATAATAATAAGATTATCCCAAATCTAATCAGCAGCCTACCGGATCGCCTGATTCCCGGATTGGAGCTAGAGTTTTCAAGCGTGCCAATCGGCTAATAATGTGCCAAAGTAGTGCCAAAGTAGGCGATAAAGGCGGATTTTATTTGATAAATTGCGTCTTTACGCTTCCTTGCACATTCAGCGAGCATCACCACCGAAGTTTCAGTTGATATGAGAATTCTGAGAATCCAGACTTTACGTGGTCCTAATTATTGGAGTATTGGACATCACAAACTGATTGTCATGCGTCTCGATTTAGAGGAATTGGCAAATACCCCCTCCAACGAGATTCCTGGCTTCTATAAGGGACTAAAGACTGTCCTACCCAGTCTGGAAGAGCATTTCTGTTCCCCTGGTGTCCGGGGGGGATTCCTTTCTCGGGTTGCCAGAGGCACCATGATCGGGCACATCATTGAACACGTTGCCCTAGAACTACAAGATCTGGCGGGCATGAGAGTTGGATTTGGTCGCACTAGAGAAACAACGACACCAGGAGTCTACCAGGTCATATTTGAATACATTGATGAGCAGGTGGGTCGTTATTCAGCTAGGGCAGCTGTGCGGCTGTGCCGTAGCATCATTGATAAGCAAACCTATCCCCAAAGTGAATTAGAACAAGACCTGAAAGATTTACAAGAACTGGCTAATCATTCAGCTTTAGGACCAAGCACTCAATCCCTGGTTAAGGAAGCCGAAGCCAGAGATATTCCCTGGATGCAGCTGAGCGCGAGAGCGATGATTCAACTGGGCTACGGTGTCCACCAAAAGCGGATTCAAGCCACATTGAGTAATTATTCAGGGATTTTAGGCGTTGAGTTGGCTTGTGATAAAGAAGGTACCAAACAAATCCTGAGGGATGCTGGTGTACCGGTGCCCCGGGGGACAACAATTCGATTCCTAGATGATTTGGAAGGGGCAATTGAGGATGTAGGTGGCTACCCGATTGTGATTAAACCCCTGAATGGGAATCATGGACGAGGCATTACCCTCGATATTAATAGCTGGGAAGAGGCACAGACTGCCCATAAGACCGCCAAAGAAGTCTCCCGCTCTGTAATTGTGGAGCGCTATTATAAAGGTTTTGACCACCGGATTCTTGTGGTCAATGGCAAGGTAGTAGCAGTAGCAGAGCGCATCCCTGCCCATGTGGTGGGTAATGGTAGGTCTACCATTGAGGAATTGATTGACCAAACTAACCTTGATCCCCATCGGGGTGACGGACACGACAATGTCTTGACGAAAATTGTGGTAGACGCTACCAGTGAGAGTGTCTTGAAGAAGCAAGGCTATAGATTGGAAAGTATACCCAGAAAAGGAGAAGTATGTTACTTGCGGGAAACTGCCAATCTCAGCACTGGGGGTATTGCTGTAGACCACACCGATAACATCCATCCAGAAACTATCTGGCTGGCAGAGCGGGTTGCCAAAATTATTGGTCTGGATATTGCTGGAATTGATATTGTCACTTCCGATATCACTAAGCCTTTACGGGAAGCTGATGGGGTGGTGGTAGAAGTGAATGCTGCCCCTGGCTTTAGGATGCATGTTTGTCCTAGTCAAGGTAAGCCTAGGAATGTGGCAGCACCAGTCCTAGATATGCTCTTCCCAAATGGGCAACCTAACCGTATTCCCATCATCGCGATTACAGGTACCAACGGAAAAACCACGACAACCCGCTTAATTGCCCATATCTATCGCCAAACTGGAAAGGTTGTGGGCTATACCACTACAGATGGAATCTACATTGATGAATATGTTGTGGAAAAAGGTGATACCACTGGACCCCAAAGTGCTCAGGTAATTCTCAAAGACCCTACTGTTGAGGTGGCAGTGCTGGAAACTGCTCGGGGTGGGATCCTGCGTTCTGGCTTGGCCTTTGACAAATGTGATATTGGGGTGGTTTTAAATGTCTCCGCTGACCACTTGGGACTTGGAGACATCAACACCATTGAACAGATGGCCAAGGTCAAGAGTATTGTGGCGGAAGTGGTGAGTCCGAAGGGCTATGCTATCCTCAATGCTGATGACCCCCTAGTCAGAGCAATGGCGGAAAAGGTAAAGGGTCAAGTGGCTTATTTCTCGATGAACTCAGAAAATGAGTTAATCAAAAATCACACCAGTGGTGGTGGTCTGGCTGCGGTTTATGAAAATGGTTATTTGTCCATCATCAAAGGGGATTGGACCCTGCGGATTGACGAGGCAGTAAATGTGCCAGTGACAATTGGGGGACGGGCACCTTTTATGATTGCGAATGCTCTAGCTGCCAGTCTCGCTGCCTTTGCTCAAGGGGTCTCGATTGAGGCCATTAGAGAAGCATTGACCACATTTAGGGCTTCTGTAGACCAGACACCAGGGCGAATGAATTTGTTCAATCTTGGCAGTTACCATGCTCTAGTGGATTATGCCCACAATGCAGCTAGTTACGAGGCATTGGGTAGTTTTGTGCGCAACTGGCCCGGAGAGTGCTTTGGGATTGTGGGTGGTCCTGGGGATCGCCGGAATGAAGACTTTATTGAACTAGGACGACTCTCAGCAAAAATCTTTGACAGGATTATTATCAAAGAAGATGATGACTTACGGGGACGTCCCAGTGGTGATGCAGCTGAGTTAATTTGTAAGGGCATAGGACAGGAAAAAAGCGAGTCCAACTATGAGATTATCCTCAGGGAGACAGAGGCAATTGAGAGGGGTTTGGATAAAGTCGCTGATGGTGGTTTAGTGGTGATTCTGCCAGAAAGTGTAAGTCGTGCGATCAAACTAATTGAGGCTCGTAATCCTTTGCCGGATAATGGCCTTAAGGCAAGCAGTGCTGATAACGAAGATGAGTTGAAGCCATCGGTGGTGAAATAAGTGGCTGTTGGGATTGGTTGAAGGTTAAAGGTTGAATGTTGAAAGTTGACGGTTGAACGCGCACGCGTGGCCTTTTGGCCAAGGTTGAAGGTTGACCGTTGTTCGTCCTTGGCCTTGCCGTAGGGTAGGTTGAAGGTTGACAGTTGTTTGCGATCGCATAAGCGCGGAAGCTGAGGCCTTTGGCCACGCTTTGCGAACGCTTCATCGCGTAGCGTAGCCCTTTGGGCTAATCGCCTTTGGCAGGCTCTTCGAGCCATCGCATAAGCGCGGAAGCTGAGGCCGTAGGCCAAGCGGTTCCTAAGGAACATCGCATCGAGGTGCTGGGCTATAGAAGATTGAGTGAAGGTTATCCCTGGATGGCCTTCGCCCAAAGCACCTGGACAAAACGCGATGTTCCTAAGGAACATCGCGTTTTCCATAACAATTTTCGGTAGCGATGCAGCGCGGTCTTGCTCACAGGAGTCGGTTTTTTACATTTGGGGAGGGAGTCAGGAGTCGGAAACTGAAAATTTGTACCTCAGTTAATGGAAAATAGCTATACAATATCAGCTTTTAAAGGCAGCCACTCTTGATTTAATAATTGTTCGAGAGTATAGGGACAGTCTTCAGGAAATTGAATCATCATACCGGTTTTTTTTATGACATATTTTAAAGCTTTTTGATAAACTTTGCCTTGATTATCTTGTAAATGATTGCGGAGGTTTTGAGTTAAATACTCGTCCATTTGGCTTCTAAAGCTCATAATTTCCGCTTGCCAATGATTGGCATTATAGTCATATTGCTCTTGCCAATAGTTCAGCAGTAGTAAATGTCGGATAATTTGCTCTAAAAAACTTTCAACTGTTAATTTATATCGACGTCCCAATCCTTCTAATTCCTCAATTAAATGCTCTATGTCGAGATTTTCTAATTGTTTTTCTTTTAATAGTTTTAGAGTTTCTAATAACCATTTTTCATTATCAACATCATACAGATAATATAGATCACTTGTTTGAGTCATTGCTGTACTCGATAGCGGTTTTCAAGCTAGTAAGTAATTTTTTGGTTTTAGGGAACAGGGAACAGGCAGCAGGGGGTGCATCTCATATTTGTAAAAAATATGAAATGCACCCGATCATGATTCACCGTTACATGCCTATACTTTCTAAATACTCTGCAATTACTGCAACTGCCTTATTGGCATTTCCTTGTTGGCAACCTTCTGGACAGTGAGCAATAACGACAGCAGTTTTGCTGGCCTGGAGAGTAACAGCTCCTATGTCTTTCTTTTTTCCATAAACAACTTTGCCATCCTCCTCTCGCAAAAATTGATACTTTTCCCCCTTAATCGATATACCTCCTGCCATGAATCCCGTGAAATCCTTTGACTTAAAAGCATTAGCTATATTTGCGCTTTCATCAGGATTTAGCTTTAAGGCATTAGGATGAGCATCTGTAGTCCACTTAGCACCACCATCAATACCTATGATACTAGCTTTATCAACATGAACAGTGCCATTAGCATCTTTAGATTGTGCAATTAGATTATCAATGTAGCTATCCCAAGACATTTTATTTAGTTTTCTTTCAAATTTTAATTATTATTATAGTAAACCATTATAGCATTTTTAATCAACTTAGTATGCTCAAAGCCAATCAACTAAACGGTTTAGTTTAACGACAGTAGTTCATTACTTTACTGTTGACTGTCAACAAAAAAGCAATCGCTTAAATCCTGTCATTGAAATCTGTATCAGCTGACTAATTTATATTCCCAGATCCCAGATTCCCGATTCCCGATTCCCGATTCCCGATTCCCGATTCCCGATTCCCGATTCCCGATTCCCGATTCCCGATTCTATTTAAATTTCATACATTTCTAACGGTAATCCATCCGGGTCTTGAAAAAACGTAAATAGCTTGCCAGTATGCTCATCAATTCTAATCTTTTCTACATCCACGCCCTGGGATTTGAGATAATTCACCGACGCTTCAATATCATCGACTTGAAAAGCTAAATGTCTCAATCCGCAAGCTTCGGGACGACTAACTCGTTCAGGGGGATTAGGAAACGAAAATAACTCAATCCTATCCCCATCACCCACTTGTAAATCCAATTTATAAGAATTTCTAGCAGCTCTGAAGGTTTCTTCAATAATTGAAAACCCTAAAATTTCCACATAAAACTGTTTCGATTTTTCATAATCTGAGCAAATAATCGCTACATGGTGAAATCCTTTGGTTTTCATAAAACTAATCTGAAATTAAGTAATAGATAAATAAGTTTCAATCAACAAAGATCATCTTCCATAGTATGGAACCAGATTCAACCAAGTTTTTAGGATTTTGCTAGACTGGCAGATATAAAACCCATCATCAAAAGGATATATATCCAAAGGATAAGGAAATTATCTATGCCCCCAACCCTACTTCTATCCAAAGAACTACCTACTCTGGAATACCAATCCACATCAGAACGCTTTGATGAAAGCTGGAGAGCTCCCCTTTCCACCCTCCTGGGATTAGGACGAGCAGCTGGTGCTGATTTTATTGAGTTTTTCCTAGAAAGGGTCAACTACATCAGCTGTCTTGCGGAAGATGATGCCATTACTAGCATTTCTCCCCGCCTTACCTCTGGTGCTGGTATCCGAGTATTTCGGGGTAAGTCAGATTGCTATGTTAGCACTAATGATTTATCCTTTTCGGGGCTAAAAGCGGCTTTGGAGAAAGCCCTGTCTATTCAAGGGCTGGAATTACCTACCCCTAATGCCTTTATCCCAGAAACTAACCTGGAACTGTTGCGGGATTACGCTACTGCTAAGGGCAAAGACACTTGGCTATCCGGTTGCAGTTCGATGGCAGAAATGGGAGAAGTACTCCTGGATGCCAATGGGGCACTCCAGCGCAAGGCTAGCCATGTCCAATCCCGACGGGCTGTTTATTTCCGGGATTGGCAGGAAGTTCTGGTGGCAGCTAGTGATGGTACCTTTGCCAGAGATATTCGTTTAACTCAGTCTGTCGGATATAACCTACTATGTGCTGATGGCGACCATCGCTCTTCGATTGGCAAGCGTGCTGGTAGTACCGGTAACCCAGAGTTTCTAAGAGCCTGGGATTATAATGGTACTGCCGAGGAAGTTGCTGAATCCGCTGGTAAGATGCTCTATGCGGATTACGTAGAGTCTGGTACTTACCCCATTATCATGGCCAATTCCTTTGGTGGGGTAATTTTCCATGAAGCCTGTGGACACCTGTTGGAAACGACCCAGATTGAGCGGAAAACTACTCCGTTTGCTGACAAAAAAGGCGAGAAGATTGCTAACGAAAGCCTTACCGCTTGGGATGAAGGGTTATCTGACAATGCCTTTGGAACTATTGATATGGATGATGAGGGCATGCCAGCCCAAAGAACTCTGTTGATTGAAAATGGCATACTGAAGAATTTTATCGCCGACCGGGCAGGGTCTCAACTCACTGGACACCCCAGAACAGGTAGTGGACGCCGTCAGAATTATGCCTATGCTGCTGCTTCACGGATGCGCAATACCTACATCGCTCCTGGTGATTACGAGGTAGAGGATTTATTTGGTTCTATCGATAAAGGCATTTACTGCAAGCGGATGGGCGGTGGTAGTGTTGGTGCTACTGGGGAATTTAACTTTGGTGTCGATGAAGCCTATTTGATTGAAAATGGCAAACTCACTAAACCGCTGAAAGGGGCAATTCTGATTGGGGAAGCTAAGGAAATTATGAATAAAATTTCCATGTGTTCCAAAGACTTAGGATTAGCCGCTGGTTTCTGTGGTTCCATTAGCGGCAGTGTTTATGTCACCGTCGGTCAACCTCATATCAAGGTAGATTCGATTACGGTTGGTGGACGGTAAGTTACCCCAGCAGCCAGGCTTTGGGACTAGTGTTATCCGATCATCTCCGGTTAAAGACTAATCGTAAGCATTCAGCTAATAGCACCTCAAGTAGCGTGCGCGTAGCGCATTAGCTGATAGCTGAATGCTGATAGCTGAATGCTTACATCCGACGTGATTAACCGGATTTGATATCATGCCTCTTTTTTTTGTTAACCCAACATTCACAATCTAAGATAAGATGACCAAGATTAATGAGATAGCTGATTCGGCGAATGCGATCGCAAAACGCCTGGGAATTGAAAAATTCGATATTTATGGCTCTGCAGTGGATGAAGCTGGTGTTCAAGTAGACCAGGGTGAGCCAAAACAGGTTGAGGCATCTAATCGCTCTGGTGTAACTGTACGGGTTTGGAATCAAGACCAGAAAGTAGGCATTACTTCAACTACCGATACAAACCCAACTGGGTTGGAACTAGCCTTAAAAACCGCTTATGAGGCGAGTAGTTTTGGGGTGAAAGAAAACGCCCCAGACTTTAGCCCTGAATCAACAGTATCGATTCCAGAGATTCCCAATAATCAAGTGCCTCAACAGCCAGTATCTAAATTAGTAGAAACCCTACTGGATTCAGAGAAAAAGTTACTGGAAGCTCACTCGGCTATTGCCGGAGTTCCTTACAATGGACTATCTCAACGGGATGTTGAGCGCTTTTATCTCAATAGTGATGGGGCATTGCGCCAGCAAGCTAGTTCCTCTGCTTCCATTTATCTTTATACCAAAACTGAGGAAGAAGGGAAAAAGCCCCGTAGTGCTGGTGCCTATAAGATTAGTAAAGGGTTAGAAACTCTGGATATTCAGACTTGTCTGAAAGAAGCTGCTGAGAAAACCATCAGTCACTTGAACTATGAGAAAGTTAAGTCCGGAAAATATCGGGTAGTGTTCTCTCCCGAAGCTTTCCTAAGTTTACTGAATGCTTTTTCTAATTTATTTAATGCTCAGAATATTCTAGACAAGCAAAGCCTCTCGACTCCAGAGTCTCTAGGTACTCAAATTGCTTCTCCTCTGCTTTCTGTCTGTGATGATGAGCTACATCCAGAGAATGTGGCACCAGTCTATTTTGATGGAGAAGGAACACCTACTCGTCGAGTACCGATAATTACAGAAGGGGTGTTAAGCAGTTTTCTGCACAGTGCTGGCACCGCGAAACGCCTGAATGGTCAACCAACAGGTCATGCCAATATTGGGGCAAAAGTTACAGTTAGTCCTAATTTCTATCATGTTTTTCCTGGTCAATCTGCTGAACAAGAGTACAGTTTAGACCAAGCCGAAAATGTGATTTGGATTGATGAGGTGAATGCGCTTCATGCGGGAGTTAAAGCACTCGAAGGTTCCTTTTCTCTACCCTTTGATGGTTGGATGGTGAATAAAGGAGAATTAACTAGTATTGATTCCGCAACGGTAGCCGGAGATTTTCGGGAACTACTGAAATCGATTATTTATGTGGAAAAAGAGCCTGAGTTGACCTCTGGTGGAGTCTGTCCAAAAATCTGGGTTGATGGTTTGTCCATTACTGGGGATTGAGGGTTTAAGGTTATTTGGTTGAAGGTTAATAGGTTGAAGGTTAACAGGTTGAAGGTTAACAGGTTGAAGGTTAACAGGTTTAAAGTTGATTGGTAAAAATTAAAAATTAGTAACATTTTCAAGCATTCAGCTATCAGCTGAATGCTTATTTATTGGATATTAACTACCCGGCTAAGCTGTCGCACATTTAAATTGGTTATTATAGCACTACGCATTAAGGTTAGGACATTGATACAAGCTGAAAAGCTATTTTAGTAAACTTTTGCCTTTTGCCTTTTGCCTTTTGCCTTGCGCGTAGCGCTATACCTATTCCCTATTCCCTGTTCCCTATTCCCTGTTCCCTATTCCCTACAGTTTACCACTCTACGTATAAAATATTATCCATCCACGGCAGCTTAACAACTCGTATGCTCCAAGGAATTCTATCTAGTAAAATATCGTAAGTTTCACGTTCAACCTGTAGCAGCCAACTACCATCACGAATTCTCACAATACCGTTTCTCTGCAAAAAAGCTCTTCTAAATCCTTCTATTGATGTATTTTTCAAAATAGACCAATTTTGAATCACAGCAGATAGCAAGTTTTCACATTCTTCTCGTTCTTGTGCGGTGATTTCTAAATTGGTGTCTATAGGTTCTAATAAATCTATACCGCATAGTATTTTATTAAGAGGTAAACTATGTTCTGGTATTTCTGTTGAGTTATCAACTAAATACTGGAGTAAAAGGGCTGCTCGTTCAGCAGATATGGTATTAATAAAAATCTTATCTTGTACCAATCCTATTTTGACAAAGAAGCGATTCAGAAATGGCCATAGTAAAATTAATCCTGCATTGTAAATGTAGATTTCATCAGAGTCACTAAAAGTATTGACAACATCTGGAAATCTGGTTTGCTCGGACTTGAGTTCTTGTTGGATGTTGAGTTTAAGAGTTTGACAACTTTTCTGTAGTTGTTTGAAGCGTGTAATCAGGTCTGATGACCTTTGGACTCGGGCAGAATTATTGATTTCATTTAGTAATACTTCTATTTCAGTCTTAAGTTGATTAATTTGCTGTTTATGTTGGGGTAATATCTGGCTATTTAAATCAAGGTGTTGCAATTCCATTAAGAGGTGTTTCAGTTGTTCCCTTTCTTTAATAAACTCTGTATATTGCCTAGGGATTTGGATTCTATCTAAGATTTCTGGAAGTTGACTTTTAAATCCTTTTCCTTGTCTGACTAGATGCTCTATTTTGGCAACAAGATTAGTTAAAAAATCAGGATAGTTAATGTTATTACTGGTGGCAATATGTAATAAATTGTCTTGGACTAACTTGAGTTTATCTACTTTAGTATTACTATCTGAGGAGATACTGAAAAGTATTCCTTGCCATCTCTCCAATCGTAATTTGGCTGCCGGAATATTTCTGGTCTGCTCTAGCTGTGCCAAGACCGGTTTGATGTCTGTATTATAGTCGGCAATAAACTGGACTGAATCCCCAGTAAACAATCCGGCTATTTTGAGGAGTGTTGAATCGGAAAATTGGTAAATCAGGCGCTGCAAATGCTTGGGATTTTTTAGGCAAAGCTTAACAATAGACTTGACCTGATTTGGGGAATTGGTGATCAAGCGATCGCAATAGTCTTGTAGTTCTTGTTTGCTGAAGTTTTCCGGGAGTATACCTGTTTGGATAAAGTCCCTAAAAATTTCTAGTTGTGAAGCTCTTGCTTCTGCTCTAATCAACTGTGTATCTTGGTTAGGGATTTGGATTCTATCTAAGATTTCTGGAAGTCTGCTTTTAAATCCTTTTCCTTGTCTGAGTAGATGCTCTATCTTGGCAACAATATTCCTTACAAACTCAGGATAGTTAATCCGATTACTGCTGGCAATATGTAATAAATTGTCTTGGACTAACTTCAGCTTATCTACTTTAGTATTACTCTCTGAGGAGATACTGAAAAGTATTCCTTGCCATCTCTCCAATCGCAATTTGGCTTCCGGAATATTTTTCGTCTGCTCTAGCTGTGCCAAGACCGGTTTTATGTCTGTATTATAGTCGGCAATAAATGGGACTAAATCCCCAGTAAACAATCCGGCTATTTTGAGGAGTTTTGAATCCGAAAATTGGTAAATCAGGCGCTGCAATTGCTTGGGATTTTTTAAGCTTTGCTTAACAATAGACTTTACCTGATTTGGGGAATTTGTGATCAGGCGATCGCAAGAGTCTTCTAGCTCTTGTTTGCTGAAGTTTTCCGGTAGTATACCTGTTTGGATAAAGTCGCTAAAAATTTTTAGTTGTGAAGCTCTTGCTTCTGCTCTAATCAACTGTGTATCTTGGCTAGGGATTTGGATTCTATCTAAGATTTCTGGAAGTTTACTTTTAAATCCTTTTCCTTGTCTGACTAGATGCTCTATCTTGGCAACAAGATTATTTAAAAACTTAGGATAGTTAATCCGATTACTGCTGGTAATATGTAATAAATTTTCTTCGATTAACTTGAACTTATCTACTTGAGTCTTACTCTCTGAGGAGAGGCTGAACAATAGTCCTTGCCATCTGTGCAATCTCAATTTGGCTGCCGGAATATTTGTCGTCTGCTCTAGCTGTGCCAAGACCGGTTTTATGTCTGTATTATAGTCGGCAATAAACTGGACTGAATCCCCAGTAAACAATCCGGCTATTTTCAGGAGTGTTGAATCCGAAAATTGGTAAATCAGGCGCTGCAATTGCTTGGATTTTTTTAACCAAAGCTTAACAATAGACTTTACCTGATTTGGGGAATTGGTGATCAAGCGATCGCAATAGTCTTCTAGCTCTTGTTTGCTTAATTTTTCAGCCCACCAGGGTAGCATACCTGTTTGGATAAAGTAGCTAAAAATCTCTAGTTGTAAAGCGCTTTTACTAGCAATCTCTGATCTGCCAATTTGATCAGATAGTCTTTGATAGCTCGTTTCACTTACAGAGGTAACTTTATTTTGTCCTATATTTTCCCCCGTCTCTCCCTCTGTGCTACCAAGCAGTGGTGAAGACTCACCCAACTCAGTCTTAGGTTGTGGCTGTGTTGACAAACTGGAACTTGAGTGGCTAATTTTTTCGGATAATTGCTGTTGAATTTGTGCTAGTATTTTGTCAATCAATTCCTGTTCTAGATTATTGATATCGATATTTCCTAGGTCTATTTCTAGGGTATTAATTCGATATATTGTATCTAAATCGCTGAACTGATTCAACAAATTATCAATCAGGGGGAGGACTTTATGGCGATATAGTCTACTTACCTCATTTTGCAGTTCAAAAGCACCTTGTTGTGAACTTAAATTAAGTTCTATAATTTGTTTTTTGATAATATGTCGTTGTTGGTTCACTGACAAATGATTTAATTAACTCACTACAAAATCTGTGCCAATAGTCATATATCCAAGGACATTAAATGCTAGTCTTTCAACTCTACCAATTTCCAGGATTTTTATCAGGTTATTAGTTGCATTTTTATCCATTTTTGTATTTAGCCAGAGCTGGTAGGCATTTTCAAACTCTTGCATTTTAGGTTTCTTTAACCAGTGGGAATAAGGAGTTATATGGGCTGGTATTTCGGCACTGATAATGCTATAAATTAGTTGTTTGTTTTCTTTTTGAAAGCGAGGCAGCCAATCAGGGAATACAAAACTGATTTGGAAAGAGTAAGGATCTAGGGTTCGATCCACTTCTACCCATTCTCCTTCTTCTGATGCTACAAATTCCGTTTCTATATCGAATGTATCTTGTTGAACATTGGTAACGGAATAAATCCCATTGTAATTACTTGTGTTAAATATTTTGATTTGCTCATTTTGTAGAAGTCCGTGTTTCTCAGATACACAAGTTACTTTTTTGTTTGAATCTGTGTTTGATTTAAATTCCGAAATTTGATAACCAAAAGCTAAAAAATTAGGGGTTTGCTCGGGGTCGTTACCGCTGCGAGGACGAAGTAAAATGTGTTCGATTATATGGAATCCTTCTGTTTCATCCGATTCATTGGAGAGAGCCAAAGTTTTTCGATGGTAAGGAATTCCTAGTAAACTACAAATTCTTTGTTTTAGTCCCGATACGTTGTCTGTATCCCAAACCTGACTGGAATCAATGTAATTAAAGGCTTTACCCCTTCCGGCGCTAATTTGGGGATAGTTCTGTAATAAATTAATTTTATCATTAATCAGTTTGTCCTCCAGAATTGATTCATATAAAAGTAAGGAATAATCAGTGAATTTTTCACAATACTGTGCCATTAAATGATCCAGAAAACGGTTTCTTCTTATCTTATCAATGTCATTCCATTCATTAACTGTTGCATTTTTATCTAGTTTTAGGATTTCTGCTGCACCTGGGATGCTAGAAAGTTCCTGGGAAAAGTAGGTTGTCTTATTCTTAGTTTGAAAAGAGAATAAATCTTTAGCATGGTCTAATTGAGCAAAATAGTTAGCTAAAAGTTGGTCAAAAAACATTAAATAAGCTTGTAGTTGCTTGGCTTGAGCCTTGCGTTTGGGAGATGCGGAAGCCGGTAAACCTATTTCTCCAATACCGTAAGTAGCAGGAAAATCGTTTTGAATTGATTCATAGTCAGATAATTCCCGGTATTCTCCAACTGGAATGGGGATATCTTTTATTTGTGTGCTTGATGGTGTTTTGGTGTTTTGCTGTTGTAAGGATTCTAGATGACTTTGAGCTTTAGCTAGGTTCAAGTTGCACGTAATTTGTCCTTTGTAAAAGGTGATGTTACTTATCAAACTATCTATATCAATGAGTTGGGGTGTTAGATTAGGCTCTAATGCTAACGCCCATTCTTCTGATTCTGATGACTTGTCGCTTGAAATAGTAATGATTCTAACAGTTTTTATCCCTGGGATATCTAAAATAATTTGAATTAAGTCAGAGGTATGTAGCTCATCTTTATTGATAAATTTATCAAGTTGTTCGTTGTCAAGGAAGCCATGTTCCAGGGGAACACCATCAAAGATTGCTTCAGGAGCTTTACCTTGATTCAGGAGTTCTTTTAATGTAAAAAAATGTAGGTGAGGAGAAATAAAGTTATCTAATTCAAAATATAGTTTTGCCATTAATTTGTTAACATCAAAGCCTTCTTCTATTTCTATCTCGGCTTTGACACTAATTGTTTCGATTTTTAAGATGTCAACGGAGACAAAATCTTCACACAAGTTCCGATGTTGATTCAGTTTATATTTTACGTTTTTTTTGAGAATCTCTTCGCCCGCTTCGTCAGATACATTTTTTTCTTTTTCGATTAGTACCCGGTAAAGTCCATTTAAGTTTACTTGCTGAGTGCGTTTAGAAGCTTCAAAAGTTAAGGTATGACGAAGCGAATCGTAATAAATTGGGGGTTGTGAATTCTTAATTGGTTTAACCCATGCATTTTTAACCCCATCGATGTCGATTAGCAGTTTACGATAATCATTAATAGTGAGGGGATTAACCGTGAGGATTTCTCTGGCGGTGAAAAACTGTTTCCTGTTTTCTCCAGGAGCAGGCGCAAGCAAGTCTTTGATCTCGAAGTCAAGGCGATAGCTTAAATCCGTGATGGCATAGCAGAGTTGTTCTAATATAGTAATACCAGGATCATGGGTATTGTAGTCTGTCCACAGTTTCCCCCCTAGGCGTTCGATGTGTTTAATCCCTTCTTGTCGCAATAAGGCGAAATTCATGCCAGGATATTCTGGGGGGGCGTTGGAGATGGTAAGGTTTTCAGTCATGGTGATTGGGGAAAGATAGTTTATGCTTGTTTACTTCTACAAGATTTATCTTAATTCTCAATTGCTTCCGTTTCTAAAACCTCCACGTTTTCGGTTTCAGATGCAGGACCATTGTTTTTAGTTAACTCTTCTTCTAATACCTGAATTCCTCCTTGGATGCGGAGTAAGGTTTCACGGACATTTGCTTGTTTGGCTTCTAAATCTGCGAGGACTTTTTGTCCTGATTCAAATTCGGCTTTGAGTTGGGTTAGGCGTTGTTCGAGTTGTTCTTTCATGTTTCTTGTTGAATATGATGGGTTACAATACAGCAGTTGTCAATTGGGTGAAGTACAAATTATTGGGTTTTAGGGAGTAGGGAGTAGGGAGTAGGGATTAGGGAGTAGGGAGTAGGGAGTAGGGAAGTCGGAAGTGGAAAAAAATCCTGTCTACCTCGTTACTATTAAAACCGCTATAGTATATTATATAGCGTTTATCATAGCTATGAGGTACAGTCTTCTTTGAGGTTGATTCCCTATCTTGATGCAGCGCATCCCTCTTCCCTATTCCCTCTTCTGTCTTCCCTGTTCCCTGTTCTCTGTTCCCTACAATCCATAAATTGTATACCTCCTAGCTATGATAATTGCTATATCTCAGATAGTTTTTGATATTAACTTTTCTACTGTCACTTGAATATCAGGAAATGCAACAAAGGAAATAGTTCCATAGGCTTTGGTTTGTTTGATTTGATAACTATCCCCTGATGGTTGCTGAAACACGATCAGTTGTTGAGCTTTTAAATCTACAACCCAGTATTCTAAAATGCCAGCCTGAGCATAGGCGATTCGCTTCTGTTCTAAGTCTTTTTCTAAGGTAGTGTCAGATATTTCTATCAATAAGTAAATTTCCTCGGCAGAGGGGTGACGATTGTCATACAAGGAAACTGGCAATTTAACAACAGCAATATCTGGTTCGGGTTCTGAATCAGGAATGGTAACTGGATGTGCTTCGTAGATTTTGGCGCAACCTCGGAGCTTTTCCCGTAAATAGTCTGCCATAGAATCGTTGATTTTCCGATGCAATGGTCCCTCTGGTGACATTTCAATAATTTTTCCCTCTAGTAATTCCACATGGCGGTCACTGAGGATACCTGCTGCAATCATGTGATGATAGTCTTCAATTGACCATTTAGCTAAGGTAATCATTGCTCTACTCTAATTAAAGATGGCTCTTTTGGAATTTGTAGATGGTGCGTTACGCTACCGCTAACCCACCCTATAAGATCGGCGATCGCACTTTCTAGACATTGTATGCATTTATGTCTTTATTTTAATCCTCGGAGAGTGACACAAGAGGGATTAGAGCGGGTTTGGTTGTCAAATGACTAATGATTTCCTAAACACCTATTATTGGTAAGTAAAATGCCATGACCACAAGTGTTCGTCCGCCACCGAAGCCATCTATCCATGATGGGTGGCTATTCCAGCTTGCAACATTGTTACCATATTTCTTCCACTGAAGCTTAACAGTATGCGAACCTGTCTGAAGCGGCAAGACGAGATTGCCATTCAAATTCACATTAGAATCACCAGAAGTTAACGGTTGAAAGTGCGAACCAGATTGGCGATAGCCCTGATCATCCACGACTAGCCTTGTTGCGAGTAAATCACTTACTGGATTCCCATCTGGTTGGACATTAATTGAATAGGTACAAAAAATCATTGCAGTTCTATCTAGGGTGAAAGTAACTGATGTCTCGAGAACATCTTCCCACCCCTCCGTGGATGTGAGAGAAGTATCAGTCAATGGTTGGGCTGCCCATATTCCAGCCAAAACCCCGCCACCTTTAATTTGTCCTGACACATCCAGCTTTGCCTCTGGATTATCAGTCCCAATGCCTACATTGCCATCTTTGGTGAGTAACATACGGGTTTTCCACTCTTGATCGCCATCGTTCTGAATTGCCAAACTGTAGCCGCCAGTCGCAAATCCCCAGCGGGCTGTGGGGATATCATTGACTACTAAAT